>JBCBZM010000011.1:0-39605 GCA_039815345.1 Planctomycetota bacterium
CGAGCAAGCGGGCCTGCTCGACGCGCCCGCCGTGCTCATCACGACCCACGACGACAGCCTCAACATCTACCTGACCATCTACTGCCGCTCCGTGCGACCGGACCTTCAGATCATCAGCCGCGCCACGCTGGAGCAGAACGTCGACACGCTGCACCGCGCCGGCGCCGACTTCGTGCATTCCTACGCGTCCATGGGATCCATGAGCATCTTCAACCAGATCAAGGGCGACCGGATCGTCACCGTCACCGAGGGCCTCGACGTCTTCCGCGTCCAAGCGCCGCCCGCGCTCGACGGCGCCACACTCGCCAACTCCCGCGTGCGCGAGCTGACCGGCTGTACGATCGTCGCGCTCCGCGACACCGACGGCTCACTCCGAGTCAACCCCAACGCCGAGACCGTCTTGCGAGCAGGCCAAGACATGGTCCTCGCCGGCAGCGATGAATCCGAAGCCAAGTTCCGCGACCAGTTCACCGACTGAACGACCCCAAACCCTCGTAAGCCTACATCGCATGGAGTGCCGGCACACCACCAAACCGTGCCGGCCCACACGTCCCCACACGTAACAATGCCCTTTAAAAACACAACGACCCGCCGCCGGGCGGGTCGCGTGAAAGTCAAATAGCGGGGGCAGGATTCGAACCTGCGACCTCCGGGTTATGAGCCCGACGAGCTACCAGGCTGCTCTACCCCGCAATCTGGTCAGAACACTAGGCCCCCACCTTCCCACCGTCAACACGCTCAAGCCGCGATTCGGCTCGCCGTTGATCATCCCACCCGTTCTACACACCGTATACCATCGCCGCGCATGGCCGACTCACCATCCACCAACGACGCCCCCCGCAACGTGCTCCTCATCGGCTCCGGCGGCCGGGAGCACGCGCTCGCACTCGCACTCGCGCGGTCGCCCTCCATGGGCACGCTCTTCGTCACCGACGCCCAGCACCCCGGCCTCGCCGCACTCGGCACGCCCGTGGACGTCCCAGTCTCGACCCAAGAGGCCTACCGACTCGTCCAGTTCTGCGAGCGTCACGACGTCTCCCTCGTCGTCATCGGCCCCGAGGATCCGCTCGCCGAGGGCATGGCCGACAAACTCCGCGCGCCGGACCGCGCCGTGTTCGGCCCCGGGCGCGAGGGCGCTCGGCTCGAAGCCGACAAGGCCTGGGCCAAGCAGTTCCTCCGCGCCGCCGCCATCCCCACCGCCGAGAGCCGTACCTTTCAGCACGCCGAGCCGGCCCACGAATACATCGAAACGCGCCGCGAGCCCCCGGTCATCAAGGCCGCCGGCCTGGCCAAGGGCAAGGGCGTTGTCGTCGCCGAGACGATGGAGCAAGCGCACGAAACCGTCGAGCGCATGCTCGTGCAGCACGCCTTCGGCGACGCCGGCACGACCGTGCTCATCGAAGAACGCCTTGCCGGACCAGAAATCTCCGTCCTCGCGATCACCGACGGCCGCTCGCTCTTCACTCTCCCCCCCTGCCAGGATCACAAGCGCCTGCTCGACGGCGGCAAAGGCCCGAACACCGGCGGCATGGGCGCCTTCTGTCCGTCCGCCCTGATCGACGACGCGTTACTCCGACGCATCGAATGCGAGATCTTCATCCCCACGCTCGACGCGCTCAGGCGCGAAGAGATCGAGTTCCGAGGCGTGCTCTACGCCGGTCTCATGCTCACGCCCGCCGGGCCCAAGGTCCTTGAGTTCAACGTGCGGTTCGGCGACCCCGAGTGCCAGCCCCTGCTCGCCCGATTCCAGGGCGATCTCGTCGCGCTGCTGCACGCCGCCGCGATCGGCAAACTCGAAGAAGCCGATCTCGGCAGCGAGCCTTGGGCCCCCGGCGCCGCCTGCTCGGTCGTCCTCGCCTCGGAGGGCTACCCCGCCAAGCCACGCATCGGCGTCGAGATCCGCGGCATCGATGAAGCCTCCGCCATGCAGGGTGTCACGGTCCACCTCGCAGCCGTCAAACGACAGGGCGACAAGCTCGTCACCGCCGGCGGCCGCGTTCTTGCCGTGACCGCAACCGGCGCCTCGCTCGCCGAGGCACGCGCCCGCGCGTACGAAGCCGCCGATCACATCCGATTCGACGGCCGCCAACTCCGCAACGACATCGCGATCAACGCCTAGCTCATCGCACAACGAGCTCTGGCAAGACCACGCATTCAAACGCGGCGGCCGCTACGGCGCCCACCCGCCCAGCGGCAACGCCGCGGGGTCGTACCGCAGCCACCGCGCACCCGCACGCACCACCGGCCCCGAAGCCGAGCGGTACAACTCCAAAACCTCACCGCTCTCCGAGCCACCAATACCGAGCCCCACAACGCAACGCAGCCCGGTCAGATCCTCGGGCGTCGAGACCGACGCCCACACCGCCGCGTCTTCCGTCCAAGCGTTCAGCGCGCGCTCCAGCGAGGATGCATCGAACTCCGAGCCGTCCGCCGCACGCCAACCCGACGCCACGCGCTCGTACCGCATCAGCACGGCGCCGTCACTGCCGCGCACATCCACCGAGGTCAACGTCGACATCGGCGACCGGACCGCACGCCGGGACAGATACCCGTCCACGGCGCCGGGCAACGCAAAGAACCGCTCGGCGTCCACGCGCAGCAACGACGGGCCCCAGATCATCTCCTGACCGCGCCGCAACTCCGATCGCACGACGACCGACTTGTTCTGCGCATCGCCCGCCGCCAATACGTCCAGCGTCTGCACGAGCGTGTCCACCGCACTCCCGGCCGTGCCGGATCCGGGCGAGGCGTCTGATGTCCACAGCACCTGCACGCTCGCGATCGGCTCGCCCTCCGCGGCCGACGCGTCCCACGCGAGCACCTCGCTCCGGGCCATCGCGTCGAGCACGGCCTGCGCCGCCGCCTCGGCCGCCCGAGCCTCCGTCGGCTCGCGCACCCACCAGCCGTCGCGTGTGCGATGCAGCAACACCCCGCCCGTCGCAAAGCTCAGCCGAACGCCCGAAGCCCGCCCCGAAGGGCGAGGCCCGGCGACACCCGAGCGCCAAGGCTCGAACCCAGACCGCGCGAGCACGTGCGCCGTCGAAGCGCAGCGCAGAACCTCCCCGCCATCGTCCAGCCACAGCAACCCCTCGCCCCCGCCGACCTCATCGCCGAGCCAGATCGTCCGCGTCCCCCCACCACTCACCAGCCGCAGACCTCGTTGCGGCGCCCGTTCGACCGAACCCGAGACCGAGGCATCATCCACAGGCGTCGCACGCAGCCGCGACATCAAGCTCAAGAAACCCTGCAACCGCTCAGACTGCACAGGCCACGCCGGGCCCTCGGCGTCGCCGCTCCCCGAGCGCACCACCCAGCCGCCCACCGCGCCGCGACGGATGCCCTCAAGCACCGCGCCGTCCGCGTCCAGCAACTCCACGGCCTCGAGTTGCTCGATGACCTCATTCGTGACCAACGCGATCGGCGCCGGCGGAGCCGCGGCCTCGGGCGCCGGCGCGAACCGCAGCCACGCCGCACCGATCCCCGCCAGCAAGAGCATTATCGCCGCGGCCGCCATGTTCGTGCGCACGATCATCGACGCATGCTAACCCGCCCACGCCCGCAACGCCGATAGCATCTCACCACACCATGCCGCGCCCGCCATTCGTCGCCATCACGTCCGACCTCATCGAGCACAACGGCCTCGTCCGTTTAGCCTCGCCGCGGCACTACGCCGACGCCGTCACACGCGCCGGCGGCGTCCCCGTGGTCCTCTCCATGGCGCCGAACAGCCTCGAACACTGCATAGACGCGTTCGACGCCTTCATCCTCACCGGCGGCGACGATCCAGTCACCGAGCCCTTCGGCCAGCCCACCCACGACCAAGCCGTGCGGATCTACGAAGAACGCCAGACGTTCGAGACCCAACTCCTCGAACGCCTCCAACGCGACGCGCCCGACAAACCTGCCCTCGGCGTCTGCCTGGGCATGCAGATGATGGCCCTGCTCGCCGGCGGCCGACTCGACCAGCACATGCCCGAGACGACACCCACGCACGCCGACCACTGGGGGCGCGACCACGAAGTGCTCCCCGAGCCGAACGCGCCGTTCGCCGCCGGCGCCGTGCACTCCAAGCACCGCCAGGCCGTCGACACCGCGGGCGCCCTCGCCGTCGCGGCCCGTGCGCACGACGGCGTCATCGAAGCCATCCACGACCCCGATCGCCGGTTCTACCTCGGCGTGCAGTGGCACCCCGAACGCACGGCCAACGATGCGCTCGGCGACGCGATCATCCGCTCACTGGTCGAAGCCTGCGCCGGCTGACTCCATCAGCGACTACATCAATATCTACATCAGCATCGAAGAATCGCTGACTCCGAGCGTGCGGTACACCTCCCGCGTCGCGTCGGATTTGTTCAGCGTGTAGAAGTGAATCCCCGCGACGTTGTGATCCATCAGATCGCGCGACTGCTCCGTCGCCCAGTGGATCCCCACGCGCCGCACCCCGTCCTCGTTCCCGCCCGTCCGCCGGATTGAACGCAGCAGCGGCGCCGGGAAACGGGCGCCCAGCGCCAGGTCCGCCATCCGGTCCATCCCCGTCATAGACGTGATCGGCATCAGACCCGCGATGATCGGCACGCGGATGCCCGCCAGTTCGCACCGCTCGCGGAAGTCGTAGAAATCCCGGTTGTCGAAGAACAACTGGGTCACGATGTAGTCCGCGCCCGCGTCCACCTTCGCCTTGAGATGATCCATCTCCCGCAACCGGTTCGGCGTATCGGGGTGCCCCTCCGGGAAGCCCGCGACGCCGATGCCGAAGCCGCGACGGTCCGGGTGCCCGCCCTCCTCGTTGAACTTCTTGATGAACGAAACAAGATCGCCCGCACGTTTGAAGGCGTCGGCCTCCCGCCGGTATCCATCCAGGCTCTGCGGCGCGTCGCCCCGCAGCGCGAGGATGTTGCTGATGTTCCGTTCCGAGTACCGCTCCAGAATCGAACGGATATCGCCTTCCTGATGGCACACGCACGTCAGGTGCGGCACCGGGTCCAGCGTCGTCTCGTCGCGCAGCCGAACGACCAAGTTGTTCGTCAGCTCCCGCGTCGAACCACCGGCGCCGTACGTCACCGACACGAACGTGGGCTTCAACGGCTCGAGCTCGATGATCGACTCGAACAGTGTGTCCGCGCCCTTCTCCGTTTTCGGCGGAAAGAACTCGAACGAAAACGTCGCTCTGTGGAGCTCGAAGATATCTCGGATATGCATCGCGTCGGCGCCCTTGTGTCCCAGCCTCTACGTCCTAGCTTCGTCGTTCGAGTCTATTCCGCCCGGCGTGTGATGACCGCCTCCACGGGAGCGTCCGCGCCGGTGAGGCGCTGCACAAACACGACAAACGGCTCCGCGCCGTCGCCGCGCAGCGCCCGGGCCTCGGCGTCCGCATCGATCACACGCCCCCGCGTCTTCACGTCCACGATGCCCGCGTCGTGCTCGCTCAGCCACGCCCGCACCCGCCGCCGAGACCACGGCAAACGCTCCAAAACCTCAAACGCCGTCACCAGTGGTCCAGCAAGCCGATCGTCCGCCGTCAGCACGCCCGCGCCCGGGTCCAGCATCGCCCCGCCCGATTGCTGCGACAGCACGCCCATCAACCCCGCCCGCTCCACCGACGGATCCACCGTGTGCATCCATCGACCGAGCCGCTCCACACACTCGCCGGCTTCGGAGCCTGTTCCCGTGATTGACACCGCCGCATCATCAACGAGCAACGTCGCCCGCCGATCCACATCACTTGCCAGCGAGCCCGTCCAAAGCACCGCCTGTGTCAGCCGCCCACCCTCGCTGATCCACTCGAGTTCACCCGCCGGTGGATCGCTCGCGTCGATGCCCGGCGGCAGCTTGACCGCCACGCCCGGCCTCGACCCCACCAACGCCTCGATGACCTCGGGCCCGGGCTCCAACTCGTCGTACCGGATCCGTCGCTGACCCTGCCCATCGCGGCGGGCCGGATCGATGTGCGCCACCATGCCCTCGCCCGGGTCGCCCACGCCCTCGACCTCGGCGCACATCGCCATGCACCTGGCATTCCGTGCCGTCATCCAGGCGCGCACCGGCGACACATCGACCGCCAGCACCATGCCGCACACTTCTGCGAGCGCGATCGCATCCCCGCCGATCCCGCAGCACAGATCGACCGCGTCGCTGTGCGCCGCAAACCGTGCCGCCTTGTGCCGAGCCACCCGCAACGACGAGGCCATCTCCACCCCCGCCGCGTCCGCCCACAGCCCGGCCGCTGTCTCAGACGGAAACTTGCCCTTCGCTTTGCCGCGTGCCCGGCTCACTTCCATAGCGCACGCCGCGACCCCGGGCGACCAACGCCGACGCAGCGCCTCGAGATCACCCGGCCCCGGCGTCTCCGGGAGCGCCGCGATGACGCCCTCCGAATCCGGATCATCGGCCAACGCCTGCCAGTCTTCGACCTCGTCGAGCAAACGCTGTCTCCAATGCCCCGCGAACCAGCAATCCTCGCAAATCAAAAAGACGCGGGCAGGCTTTCGCCCGCCCGCGCGGCTCTCTCAGATCAATCGGCCGTCAGGCCGAGATCGGCTTAGTACCGGTAGTGCTCGGGCTTGTACGGGCCGTCCACGGGCACGCCGAGGTACTCGGCCTGATCGTTGGTCAGCTTGCTGAGCTTCACGCCGAGCTTGTCGAGGTGCAGACGCGCGACCATCTCGTCGAGGTGCTTGGGCAGCACGTACACCTTGTTCTCGTAGTTGTCCTTGTTCTCGTGCAGCTCGATCTGGGCGATCACCTGGTTGGTGAAGCTGGCCGACATCACGAAGCTGGGGTGCCCCGTCGCGCAGCCGAGGTTGAGCAGCCGGCCCTCGGCCAGAACAAGAATGCTCTTGTCCATGCTCTTGAAGTAGAACTCGTCGTACTGCGGCTTCACGTTGCGACGCTCCACGTCGCCGTCGCGGTACAGCTTCTCCATCTGGATCTCGTTGTCGAAGTGCCCGATGTTGCCGACGATCGCCTTGTCCTTCATCCGCTTCATGTGCTCGAGCGTGATGATGTCCTTGTTGCCCGTCGTCGTGATGAAGATGTCCGCCGTGTCGATGACCTCATCGACCGTCGTGACCTCGAGGCCTTCCATCGCGGCCTGAAGCGCACAGATCGGGTCGATCTCCGTCACGATCACGCGGCAGCCCTGGCCCTTGAGGCTCTGCACGCAGCCCTTGCCCACGTCGCCGTAGCCGAAGACCACCGCGACCTTGCCGCTGAGCATCACGTCCGTCGCGCGGTTCAATCCGTCGATCAGCGAGTGCCGGCAGCCGTAGACATTGTCGAACTTGCTCTTGGTGACCGAGTCGTTGACGTTGATCGCCGGGAAGGGCAGCTTGCCGCTCTCCGCGAACTGGTAGAGACGGTGCACGCCGGTCGTGGTCTCTTCCGAGACACCACGCACCGCGGGGGTCACCTTGGTGAACCAGCCCGGGGTCTCTTCGATGGTCGTGCGGATCGTGTTGAGGACGTGCATCCACTCCTCGGGCTCGTTCGCCTCATCGAACGCCGGCACCGCGCCGGCCTGCTCGAACTCGATGCCCTTGAGCAGCAGCATGGTCGCGTCGCCGCCGTCGTCCACGATCTGGTCCGGGCCGGAGCCGTCGGGCCAGGTCAGCATCTGCTTGGTGCACCACCAGTACTCGGCCAGCGTCTCGCCCTTCCAGGCGAAGACGGGCGTGCCCTTGGGCGCCTCGGGCGTGCCGCCCGACTCGGGGCGACCCACCACGACGGCCGCGGCCGACGGGTCCTGCGTGCTGAAGATGTTGCACGACGCCCAACGCACGTCCGCGCCCAGCATCGTCAGCGTCTCGATCAGAATCGCCGTCTGCACCGTCATGTGCAGCGAACCCGCGATCTTCAGGCCGGCCAGCGGCTTCTGCCCGGCGTACTTCTCACGCAGCGCGATCAGGCCGGGCATTTCGTCCTCGGCCAGACGGATCTCGTGCCGACCCACAGCCGCCAGGTTCAGGTCCGCGACCTTGTAATCCAGCGTCCCGTGCATGTCCGGCGTCAGTGCGCTCTTGGTCATCGTCGTCATTTCGATCATCTCCTGTCGTGCGTCGGCTGCCTCGCCGACTGCGTTCGATGCTCCGGAGCGCGGTGAGGAAGACCGCGCCGTTTCCGTTACGTTCATCGGCTCGGGCACCCGGCCCGACCGTGACTCACAAACCGGCGTCGTCCCTCCGCCGGCGATAGACCTTCTCTGCCTGAAAGCAGTCCTAGTTCTTCTCACGCCCCCAGAGCCCCTCGGGCGGCGAGCCCGAAGCCGCGAACAGCCCCGGCCCCTTCGCGTCGCCGGCCGAAGTCAGCGTTGCCGCCCGCACCTGTTCCAATCCCAGCCCGCGCATCAACTCGGCGAAGGCCTCGGGCCTGAACCCGAGATGCTCGTGCCCCATCGTGTGCCGATACTCCTCGCGGCCGTGCTCGATCATGTCGACCACCAGCACCGTGCCGCCGGGCCGCACGATCCGGGCCATCTCCCCGACTGCGATCTCCGGGTTCGCCAGGTGGTGGAGCACCAGCACACACACGGCCGCGTCGACCGATGCCGTCTCCAACGGCAATGCTTCCAAGTCGCCGCGAACAAACCGCACGTTGTCCAGCGCCGTCAGCCGCTTGCTCGCCGCCTCCAGCATCGGCTCCGAGCGATCGATCGCAACCACCTCACGCACCCAAGGCGCCAACAGTTCTGCCGCGTTGCCCGTGCCGCAACCGATGTCCGCGACGCTCCAGTTCGGCCCTAGCAAGCCCAGCAACGCCGAAGCCGTGAACCCTCGGCCGAACAGTTCGTTCCGCATCTCGTCCCACGCGCCCGCGACCCGGCCGAAGAACGTGGCCGAGTCCGTCGCCCGCTCGGCCAGCACCGACGCCAGCCGCCGGTCGTCCTCGGCCAGATCCAGCCCCCCCACTATCTGCTCACGGACCGTCGCCCAGAGCGATCGCGCCTCGGGCTCAAGGTCGTCGCGGATCAGCCGATACAGGCTGGCCGTGCCCGACGCCCGCCGGGCCACCCAACCGCCCTCGGCCAACGCCTTGAGATGCCGACTGACCGTCGATTGAGCGAGCTGTACCACCTTGGCCACCTCGCCGACCGTCAGTTCCTCGGCCTCCAGCACGCGGAGCATCCGGAGGCGGACCGGCTCGGCCAGCACGTGCAGCCGACCGGCGACGTCGGCGCCCGAGGACGAACGCCCCGACGCCGAGCCGCTCCGCACACTGCCCTTTATTGCCCGTGATCCGGTCATTGATCCGCTCATCCGCATGAAACCCAAACGACCTTTATCCGTTCATCCGGATAAATGGTAGGATTCATCGGCGCAAGATCAAGTCGACCATGAGGGAAACCCGGAGCGAATCGCGCCGAGACCCCGCGTAGGAGCCCCCGCGAGTTCACAGAGCTTCATTCTGACACCGCATCCGGGCAGAGCAGCCATGGCTGATAGCCAGGTCCGAGAGCCGCGACGGTGGCCTACTCGCTCCCCGCGGCGGCATCCTCGGTGCTGAACCCCACCTCGATGCCCACCGCCCGTTCCTCGGGCATCAGCATGATCGTCGGTCCCGGCACCACACCCATCGCCCGCAGCGCGGCCCGGGCCTCCGGGTTCCGCGGGTCGGCGCCGAGGGCCATCCGCAGGCGTTCGAGTTGGGCGTCCTCGTCACCGATTGCGCCGTACAACTCGGCGAGCGCGAGTTGCGGCTCGGGGTCCACGCCCCGGTTCATCGCCGCCGCACGACGCAGCAGTCGCTCGCCCTCGTCCGCATCGCCGAGTCGGCCGAGGTACTTGCCCCGACGCAGTTCGCTCTGCCAACCCGGACGATCGAGCGCCTGGCGCTCGAGAAACAGCCGCAGATCCGTCTCCGAACCGGCCGCCAACAGCGTGTCGGCCATCAGATCGAGGTACGCCTCGTTGCCCGGCTCGAGGTGCGTCGCGATCACCATCTGCTCGCGGGCTTCGGGCAGGCGCCCGGCGCCGACCAGCGCCCGCGCGTACTCGTAGCGTGCGATCGCGGATTCGGGGCGTCGCTCGACGATCTCGCGGTGTTCCTCCGCTGCCGCCTCGTAGGCGCCGTCGTGGTACAACTCGTTGCCAGAGGCCCGGACCGAAGACAGAGGCCGAGGCCCGCTGCACCCGACCATCGCCACCGTCGCTAACGCCAGAACAGTCAACCGAACCCATGCGCGCATCGAGCGTCTCCGTCCCGCAACCCCGAACCGCAGTCCACAGCCCGTGTGAACCGTCTCAACCGTCATGGATGCTATCGGCTCAACCCACCCCACGCCTTGGACCCCGTCTCAGCGGCGCACCGTGCTGCTCCGACACACACTGCCCGACGGCTCGTGGCACTTCGATTGGCTGATCCAAACGCACGCCGACGACGAGGCCAGAGCCGCGACCTTCCGGCTCGTCGAACCCGTCCACACGCTCGACGAAGCCGACCTCGAACTCACGCGACTGCCCGACCATCGGGCCCGGTACTTCACGTACGAAGGCCCCGTCTCGGGTGGTCGCGGCGTGGTCGCACGCGTCGCCTCGGGGATCATCTCGCTGGACACATCCGCGCCCGAGGCACTCGAAGGGCATGTTCAGTTCCAAGGCCGACCGCCGCAGCGGGTGCGCCTTACTCAGACCCAGGCGCCCCTCTGGCGCCTGCGACTCAACCTGCGCGGGGATGCCTGAGGCCCGAATCCTCGGCCCGCGGCGGCGAATCCGGTACGCTCCACGTCGGCACCGTCTGTGCCGTGCGTCGGGCCCAAGCCCCGACGGTCCCCCAGCGGACCAGGAGACCGCGTCATGCGCCGAGCCACACCGTTGCACGCGCCGGGCGGGCTGCCCGGCGGCCCGGAAGAACCGATCCCCGTCGAAGGGCTCACACCCGACGACGTCGCGACCAACGCGCGCCAGCGGATCCTCGCCCGCGAAGGCCGGCAGGCCGGGCCGACACCCAGAGCCCAGACCGCGCCCGACTCCCTGCCCGATGACCCGCCAATCCCGGGCGACAGCACGCCGATGATCCGTTCGTTCGACCAGAGCCTGGGCGGCGCTCGGCACGAAGACTCTTGGACCCGAACGCCCAACACGACGGGCGCCGGCGCGATCCACGTGAAGTCCTTCCACTGCAAGATGTCGAGCGAGGCGCTCTCGTACCTCGACCAGCAGGTCAATGAATGGCTCGACGCCCATCCGCAGTACGAGGTCAAGTTCGTCTCCACCGGCCAAGGCGAGTGGATCGGCAAGACCAAAGAAACGCACCTGATCGTGCAGGTCTGGGTCTGAGCCGTCCGGCTACGTCGCTCTAAATGATCGGGAACGCCACGGAGGGCGTGACGTGTGTGGATTCGTAGGGATCGCGTCGAGCGCTGGCCGCACACCCGCGTCGCCGCGCGCCTGCGTCGAACGCATGCGCGACGCCCTCACCCACCGAGGCCCCGATGACGCGGGCCTCTTCGAAGCGCCCGGCCTCTCGCTCGGAAGCCGGCGACTGGCCGTGCGCGACACGGGCCTCGCCGGCCACCAGCCGATGGTCACGCCCGACGGCCGCCACGCGCTCGCGTACAACGGCGAGCTCTATAACGACCACGAACTGCGCACGGAACTGGAAGGCCTCGGGCACACGTTCACGGGGACGTGCGACACCGAAGTCCTGCTCCACGCACTCACGCAGTGGGGCGTCGACGCGATCGGGCGACTCCGCGGCATGTACGCCTTCGCATGGGCCGACCTGACCACGCGAACACTGACGCTCGCGCGCGATCCGCTCGGCATCAAGCCGCTGTACTGGTACCGCGGGCCGCTCGCGGGCGCAGCGCCTGGGATCGAGCCCGGCGTGGTCTTCGGATCCGAGATCCACGCGATCCTCGAGCACCCCGATGTCCCGTGCCGGCCCGATCCGATCGGCGTGAGCGCGTATCTGACGACCATCCGCACGGTCATCGAGGACCGCACACTCTTCGAAGGCATACACGCCGTGCGACCGGGCGAGGCACTGGCGTTCGACTTCGACGGCGGGTTGCGGCCCACCCAAGCCCGTCCCCGCACGCTTCGGCTCGCCACAGCAAGCACGCCTATCACCGACCTGCGCGAGGCGGTGCTCGAGAGCGTGCGGGTGCACCTGCGTTCGGACGTCCCGGTCTGCTGCCTGCTCTCGGGCGGGCTGGACTAGTCGGCCATCGCGTGGTGCGCGCGGGAACTCGGCGCGGATCTGCGGACCTACTGCGCCGGCGCGCCGGGCGAGGCCGACATCGCGGGCGTGCCGCAGTCCGACGATTTTCGTTACGCGCGGCTGATCGCCGAGCATCTGAGCGCAGCACACACCGAAGCGCCCGTCACCCGCGAGCGTTTCGCCGCGCAGTGGCCCGAGTTGGTCCACGCGCTCGGCACGCCCTTAAGCACGCCCAACGAAGTCGCGATCCACGAGGTCGCGCTTCGGCTGCGGGGGCAGGGAGATGTCGTCGCGCTCAGCGGCGAGGGCGCGGACGAACTCTTCGGCGGCTACGAAGCGCCGCTGATGTCCGCCGCGGCGTTCCATGCGAGCGAAGACCGGTCCATGGACCCGGGCCACTTCCAACTGCTCAGCCACGCGTGGGTCGGGCTGGAACACAAGCCCGCGGCGCTGGCCGAGGAACTGGTTGGACCCGCCGAAGGCGATGCCTGGCTGACCGAGACGTACAGCCGCTTGTTTCAGCAGGTCGCCGACGCCGGGCCGAACGACGACCCGCTGCAGGCCCCGCTGCGGTTCCATCGCTTGATCAACCTGACCGGGCTGCTGCAACGGCTGGATACCTCGATGATGCGCACGTCGGTGGAAGGCCGGACACCGTTCGCCGATGTCCGCATCGCCGCGCTCGCCGAGTCGCTGCCGATGTCGTCCAAGTTCCGCCGAGGCGCCGACGGCACGCCCGCGGGAACTAAGCTCGCGCTGCGGCAAGCGTTCGAGGGCGTACTGCCAGCCGAGGTGACGCAGCGACCCAAGGCGTCGTTCCCGCTGCCGTTCCAACGATGGGTCGTCGATCACGCGGCGACGCTGCAACGTTCCAAGGGCGCACGGCGGCTGCTGAGCGAAGCGGCGATTCAGACGGTCGCGCAACAGCCCGAACGCGCCTGGCAGTTCGCGTGGCCGATGATCAACCTGGCGATGTGGGCCGACCGCTGGTGGCCCGACGGCTAAAGAGAAGCCGGTCAACTCGCCGCGCGCGCCGGCGGCCGCGGCTTGGGCACGGCCGACAGCAGCGTCTGCGTGTACGGGTCCTGCGGGTTCTCGATGATCGCGTCGCGCTCGCCGACCTCCACGATCTTCCCGGCCTTCATGACCGCGATGCGGTGGCAGATGTGCTGCACCACGGCCATGTCGTGGCTGATGAACAGATACGTCAGGCCAAGCTCGGCCTGCAAATCCGAGAGCAGGTTGATGATCTGCGCCTGGATCGAAACATCCAACGCGCTGGTCGGCTCGTCGCACACAATGAACCGCGGATTGAGCGCGAGCGCGCGGGCGATACCGATGCGCTGGCGTTGACCGCCGGAGAACTCGTGCGGGTATCGGTCGGCCGCGGAGACGGGCATGCCGCAGCGCTTCAGCAGCCGCTCGGCTTCGTGGCGGAGGCGGTCTCGCCCGCGCACCACCCCGTGCACGACCAGCGGCTCGGTGACGATGGACTCGATGCGCATCCGGGGGTTGAGGCTGCCCGCGGGGTCCTGGAAGATGATCTGCATCTCTTTGCGGAGTTGGCGAAGATCGGCGCCGCCGGCGACGCGGACATCGGTCTTGTCGAACCGGACCGATCCCGAGGTCGCGGGGATCAGCCGGAGCACCGACCGTCCCGCGGTCGTCTTGCCGCAACCCGATTCCCCGACCAGGCCCAGCGTCTCGCCCGGCGCGATGTCGAACGAAATCCCGTCCACAGCCCGGACGTGCCCTGTGACCCGCTGAAGCACGCCGGAGCGGACCGGGAAGTGCGTGCGGAGGTCTCGGACGCTCAGCAACGGCTGCGCGGAAGACGGGGCAGAAGCTGAGACGTTGGGCGTCGGTGGGGCTGTCAATGGAGTTTCGTCGGAGGTCACGCGGGCATCCTATCGGACGGGCCCGAGGCGGGACCGAACACCAACAAGCAGCCCCGCCGGCGCAGTCGGCAGAGCGTTCTTCTTGACGTACCGCCAAACGGCTCTATCCTTGCCTTCCTCCACGCGAACGCCGATGGCGTCCGGGTCGAGCGGGCAGGTAGCTCAGTTGGTAGAGCACGGCATTGAAAATGCCGGTGTCGGCGGTTCAAGTCCGCCTCTGCCCATTTCTTCGTGCACCGCCGCGGGCTCAGGCCCGGCGGCATGACCCCCCCCACTCCAACTGAGTGCTCGTCGAATCACAGCCGAGGCGGTCACGTCCGTGGTGCGCGGATCTTCGCTGGACGCGACAAGCTGGACGCCACAACGCCGATCCGAACTCACACTTCTCGGCTCCCGAAAAACAAGCGGGCCCCGATGGCTCTGTTAGAACCAGTCGGGGCCCGCTTGCGGGAGTTTTAGCTTGTCAGCAAAGCCCAAAGGCGGCCGAAACGTGAAGCCGTTTCGACCCCTCAGGGCCGAAGGGCATTAGCGGCGACGACGGACCGCGGCGAGACCGCCGAGACCGAGGAAGGCCGCCGTGGCGGGCGCGGGGACGGCGACAAAGGCGTCGTCCCAGAAGATGGCGCCGCCGACGAAGTTGCCGGCGCCGTCGCCGAGCTGGACCTGCACGAGGACGGCCTGGACGAGCGCCGTGCCGGCCGGCGCGATGCCGCCCGTGCCGAGCTCAAGCCACTGGTCCTGCGGCGAGGAGGCGTTGATCGGGGCCGACTCGAAGACGTTCACACCGAGGAGCGGGGTGCCGCCCACAAGGCCGCCGCCGGCGTCGAGGAACTCGAGCTTGAAGACGCCGAAGCTATCGCCCTGGATGGCGTCGCCCGAGAAGTTCTGGGCGAAGACGCGGCCGGTGTAGGTCTCGCCGGGGGTCGCGGGGACGGCCTGGAAGATGCCGGTGCCGCCGCCGATGAAGTCGAACGGGCCGAACGTCTTGAAGGACTGCGCGCCCGACAGCGAGATCTGCTGCGTCGTGTTCTGCGTGCCGGGGTCGTTGAAGCCGCCCCAGGAGGGGGGCGCGCCCGGGATGTCGCCCGCGGAGGCGTCCGGGGTCTCGAAGCCGGCGTTGCTGAGCAGGTTCTGCGCGGCGGCGGCGCCGGCAACGAGGGTCAGGGCCGCGATGGCGGCGGTCATCTTGCTCTTCATCATTCTCTCCAGTTCAAACAAACGAGTGCACTCTCAGACCCTGGCCCAGACACAGACCGAGGCCCTCTCTAATCGGGAAAGCCCAGCGTCCGCTGTCACGGACGCCGGGCGGAGATTCTGATCAAACGCCGCTGCGATCAGCGGAGGCTGACGCTCTTGGCGCCGGAGTTCGAGCGGACGCCGGAGAGCGAGCCGCGCGAGCTGTTCTGACGGAGCGCCGGCGTGCCGGGGTCACCGTCGCAGCCACCGGCCCACTCGGCCAGGTAGCAGGAGAAGTCGGACAGAGTCACGCCGTCGCCACCGTTACCGAAGTCACAGGTGCCGTCGAGCGTGATGTCGGCGATGGGCGCCGAGGCGGCCCACTGCGACAGGTAGCAGGAGAAGTCGGACAGCGTCACCACGCCGTCGCCGGCGCCCGGGGTGCAGGCGCCGTCGACCGTGATGTCCGGGGCGCAGGTGACGGGCTCGTTGACCGAGCAGTCACCGGAGACGCACTCGAGGAAGGCGCCGTCGAGGAAGATGGAGCCGCCGCTGTTGGCCGCGTCCTGCACGAGCAGCAGCTCGATACGGGCCGTGGCGGTGCCCGCGGGGGCAGTGGCGGAGAGCATGAACATCTCGCAGGTGTTCAGCGGGTTCATGTCGTCGCCGACAATGACCTCGTCGAACGCGAGCTCGGCGCCGCCGGCGTCGAGGAAGATGAGGCGGAGCAGCGCCACGTTGTCACCCTGGAGGAAGTCGCCGAAGTCCTGGAGGCTCTGGATGCCCGCTTCCCAGCCGGCGCCGGGGTTGGCGGAGAGATCCTGGAAGACACCGACCGCGTTCTCGGCGCCGGTAAAGCCGCCGAAGGTCTTGAGGTGGCTCGGGCCATCGCACGGGGCGGTGGGCTCGATGAAGTTGTTGTCACCGATGGTTTCCCAGCCGAAGATGCCGCCAGCGCCGGCGCCGAGCGTCTCGAAGCTGCCGTTGCTGAGCAAGTTCATGCCCATGCCGTCCTGAAGGATGGCATTGTCGTACTGGATGGCGCCGCCGGCGAAGCCGGACTGGAACAGACCGATGCTGACCCGAGCGGTCACCGCGCCGGCCGGGGCCACGAGAGCGCCCGAAGAAGCGGTCGCGAAAGTCGCGGGCGGATCACTGGGCTGCGCGGTGATGGTGCGGTCGGTCGCGCCGATCGCCACGCCGGCGCCGTCGAGGAAGGTCACGTCGAGGAAGCCGAAGTTGCCCGCGGCAAGCCCGTCGCCCACGACCTGGGCGTGCACAACGCTGGCCGTGTAGCTGTCGCCGGGGGTCACGGCGACGTCCTGGGAAACGAACGACTCGTTGTCGGCGCCGATGAACTGGCCGAACACCTTGAAGTTGAACTCACCGTCGAACGGGAAGAAGTTGACCTGCTCGATGTTGCCGATCAGGTTGCCGGTCTCGTTCCAGCTCTCGAAGACCGAGGCGAAGATTTCCTGGTCGAAGCTGGGGTTCTTCAGGCCGGCGCCCGCGGGCAGTTCATCGAGCGAGACATCGTCGTAGTAGACGGCGCCGCCGCGCGTGCCCACGCTGAGCTGCACGTGCAGAATGAGCAGCTCGGCCGAAACGGCGTTGCTGGGGGCGGTGCCCTGAATCACGAACTCGGTGAACATGTCGTTGGCGGGCGTAGAGGAGTTGGCCACATCCTGGACGACCTCCGAGATGCGAACGCCGCCGGCATCGAAAAAGCCGAGGATCGCGACGCCGATCTCGGCCGTGCCGAGCGGGTCGGTGCTGTTGACGCCGACATTGACGCGGGCCTCAACAAGGCTGTTGGGCGTGACGGAGATCGACTGGACGATGCCCGTGTCGTTCTGCGTCGGGGCGCCCATCCCGTCCTCGGTGAACTGGCCGAACAGCTTGGCGGCGAACATGCCTTCAAGCACCAACTCGGTGGACTGGGAGATGTTGCTCCCGTTGCTGCCGAACTCGGACCAGCCGTCGAAGGCGACGCCGGAACCCGGGGCTTCAAAACCGCCGTTGGTGATCTGACCAGAGACCGTCGCGGTGACGGCACAAAGTGCCGCTGCGACACACGCTCGAATACCAATCATCTCTACACCTCACTCACAAGGATGAACTACTCAACTCCGAAGCCGTGCTCGCTCGACGCCCCGCCCCCGCGGGCGACACGCCCGGTCGGAAGCAGCCGCGTCGGAGTCGCCGGGGCAACGCACGTCGAACGCCCCGGTTCAAATGTCGTCGGACGCATCACCTGGAACCGTTCGTCGGCGATCCCCTCGAGCGATCGCGTCAACCAGCGCGCCGCCTCGAGACCAAGCTGCGCCGCGTCCTGGCAGACGGCCGCGTAGTTCGGGAACGAACGCAGACGCGTCGTGGAATCATCGAACCCAACGATCGAAAGATCCGTCGGCACGCGGATGCCGAGTTGCAGGCATCGCTGGAGGGCCCCGAGCGTCGCCGGCGGCGTCGTGAAGTACATCGCCGTCGGAGGATCGGGCAGGGCGAGCATGCGATCGATCGCAACCGTCCCGCCGGCCGATGTGCCAGGCGTCGACAGAATCAGTTCCTCGTCGATCTCAAGACCGTTGCGGGCCATGCCCGCCCGGAACCCGCGATCACGATCGCGGTGGTCGGCATCAACAATGATGTGCCCGACGTACGCGATGCGCTTGTGCCCGAGTTGAGCAAGGTGGTCGACCGCGATCGCGCTGCTCTGCCCCGACTCGCTGCGGATGCAGTTCACATTGGGGTGGTCGCTGTGGTCGGCGATCAGGATGCTCGGGAAACCGTCGTCCGAAATCTCCTCAGCGAGATTCGGCGTCGAACGGACCGAGCGGATGATCACCCCGCGGAGACCCTTGCGGCGGAACAACTGCGAAATCGACTCGCCCTCGGCGCGGTCCCTGTCGATGTTGACGAACTGAAGGTCGAAACGCTGCTCGTCGATCCCGCGGAGAATGCCCGAGATCATCGCCGCCTCGAAGCTTCCCTCGTCGGGGTGCACCGGCGCGTTGGGATACACAAGCCCGATCACGTTGGTGAAACGCTTGCCAACGCGGAACTGATAACCCGTTTCGTCGGCGGCCGCCAGCACCTTGGCCCGGGTCTCCGGAGAAACCTGGGGCTGGTTGTTGAGCGCCCGCGAAACCGTCGCCGTCGATACGCCCACGCGCCGAGCCAGCTCGCGCACCGACACCGGCAGGCGCCGGCGCGAGGGAGCGAAGACTTCGGTTGTGGTTTGGTTCTCAATCATGAAAGTCTCGCTGTCGCAGATCCGTGCGGGCGGGCGAACTCTTGCACTATCTCTTGCAGTACTTCAAAGAGGTGTCGGAACGAAACGCGATCAGTCGCGTTCCAGGCGCTGATCATCGGGCGACCACAGCACCTTGTAGGTGCTCTTGCGGGTGTTCGGGTCAAACAGATCGGACGCGCCGACACGCTCGACGTGGCCGTCGACGAACCCCATGTTCGCGGCGCCCTCGACATCGAACGTGTTCTCGCGGCGATCGTGGCGGTAGAACGGGATGTAGCTGAAACCACCCGTGATGTTGTCGCGAGTCAGCGTGTCAAACTCGGGCGGTGCGTTGACGCTGCCGCTCTGGAAATCACGGAGTTCATCGGCCGGCATCACGTCTTGAATGGTCACGCCGCCCGCGCCGAAGCGCTCGCCGGGCAGGCCGGCCGAGCCGAGGTTCGCGCCGGCGTACCAGTCGTCGCCGCTGCCCGAACGGTCGGTGTCATCACCCTCCGAGCCGTACGGCGCCCAGGCCTCGCTCACGAGCATCATGCGCGAGCTGAAGTTCGCAGCCGCATCAAAGCCGCGGCCTGCCGTCGGGTTGTTCCGCTCCTGGCCCGGCTTGTACAGGCGGAATCGCCCGCCGGCGGTGGTCGGCGCATCCCAGCCCACGGCGGAGCTGGCGAAGTAGTTCATCGCGTAGGAGCGGCCGCCGTCGGGGTGGCTGGGGCAAACGAGCGCGCCGCCGCCGACCGTCTGGTTCTTGGCGTTGCTGTCGAGCAGGTTGCTGTTGTTGACCTGCGGGAGGTACTTGCCGATCCGGGCCGTGTCGTACCAGTACGAGTTCAGCTTGCCGGTCGTCGGGTCGGGGAACGCCTCAAGACTCGGCGGGAACTTGTCGTTGTTGTCCGTCGCGTACGTCGTCAGCGCGAGCACCAACTGACGCTGGTTGCTCAGGCACACGGCGAGCTTGCCCGCCTCACGAGCCTTGCCCAATGCGGGCAACAGAATTCCGATCAACAACGCGATGATCGCGATGACGACCAACAACTCGATAAGAGTGAACGCGGCTCGATTCGACTCTCGGTTCATCATGGTGACATGGCCTCCAGGCCTATTCCCCCGTCGCAGCCCCCGCCCACGAATGGGCGTTGCGGAACACTTACGTACGTCACGTTACAGCAAACGTGAACACTGTGTCAAGACCGAATCTTCGGTCCTCCACACTCCGTGAACGGTTCTCAGATACCAAAAAAACACGCCTCCTGCAGGCCAGACGGCGATCTTTCGGGACTTGCGGGGGCACGGGCCAACATCCGGCGAAGTCACGAAACAGCCCAACGTCCGATCAAAAAAGGCCGAAACTGCGTGTAACAGTTACGGCCTCATCCGGATTCGTTCCGCCTTAATCACGCCGAGGCCACCAGCAGGCTTCCCGGCAGCCCGATGGGCCCATGGACGCCGGGCGACCGAGAGGGCCTACGGGCAGCCGTTCGACCAGACACTCAAGAAGCAGGAAAAGTCGGACAGCGTCACCATGCCGTCAGTCACACCGGGCTGGCAGACCGCTTCGCTCGTGATGTCCGCCGACGGCTCCGAAGACGCCCATTGCGCCAGGTAGAACGAGAAGTCGGACAAGTCCACGATGCCATCGGGCTCGCCCGTCTCAAGGCCGGACGTCGTCGTATCCGCAGGGCCGCAGTCCGTGACCAACCGCGTGAAGGTGAATCGACCGAGGTTGTAGCGATCGGCCGGGCCCGTGTTCCGGAACCGCATGACCTGCTCGCCGGCTTCGAGTTGCACGGTCGTCTCGGCGGTACCCCAGTTCTGCCAGCCGCCCGTGAAAGGAACCGTGACGTCGCCGGTGACGTCCACGCCGTCGAACTCCAGGGCAAACGTGCCGCCGCTCGTCGGCGTTGCGACCAGCGTCTCGATGAGATACTCGCCCGCCGTCTCCACATCGACGGTGTACTCGGTCCACTCGTTCTGTCGGATCCAGCCGAGGTTGAACCCGCCGATGGACGACTGCTGAATATCCACGGCGCCTTCGCGGTACTGCCCGCCGTTGTTCGGGCCGTCCGAGTCCTCGTACGCGATGGAGCCGTAGCCCGTATCGAAGTCTTCGGCCTCCACCACACCGGGAATCGCGGCGGGCGTGCCGAGGAAGGGCTCTTGCGTGAAGCGGTACGCGCGAACGTAATCCAGCGTCATCGACTGCGGAAAGTTCGCCGTGCCGTTCGGGTTGCCGGGGAAGTTGCCCCCCACCGCCACGTTCAAGATGAAGTGGAACGGCTCATCGAACGGCGCGTTGGGATCGCTCGTCGCCGCCGAACTGAACCACTGCTCGCGGGCGAGCGTCTTGTATATCTGGCCATTGAAGTACCAGCGGATCTGATCGGGGTCCCACTCGACCGCGTAGTCATTGAAGCTCTGCGACAGGTCGAAACCGGGCACAAACGAGGTCCCGTTGGACGTGTTCTGCGGGAACGAGCCGCCGAAGTGGACGGTGCCGTAGACGCGGTCGGCGATGTTGACCGACTCCATGATGTCTATCTCACCGCTGGCGGCCCAAATTCCGTAGACCGAGTCGGTCGGCATCATCCAGAACGCGGGCCACAGCCCTTGACCGGTGGGCAGCCGCAGTCGGGCCTCCATGCGGCCGTAGAGAAAGTCCTGACGGTTCTGTGTCCGGATGCGTGCGGACGTGTAGTTCCTGCCGGCGAAACTCTCTTCGCGTGCGGTGATCGTGAGGAAGCCCCCGGAGACGCTCACGTTCTCGGGTCGGCTTGTGTAGAACTGCAACTCATTGTTGCCCCAACCCGCCGGCAGGCCGTACGCCGTGCCGGTGCCGATGAGCGTTTCCCAGTCGTTGCTGTTCAAGGCCGAGCCGTTGAACTCGTCTTCCCAGACCAACTCAAGCTGGGCCGACGCGGCGGTTGCGCCCGCAATCGCCAAGCCGCCGAATGCCGCGGCGGCCCGCCGCGTGAAAGAAGTAGCTGCAGTCATCGCCATGATGGAACGTCTCCGCTGAGGACCCCGGATCGGACGCCGAGCCAGACCGGCCCGTGTCTCTTCGTTGCGAAACAGTAACGCAGGCGCGGCAGCGACTCAACACCCAGATCAGGGAGAGCCGTAGACCGGACCGATATGCGAACGTTCGCAACCAAACGGCCTACGGATGCCTCACCGGCGTCTCTGCATACGACCATCAGCCTCAACGTCCGCTTTTTCGCATACGGGCATCGCGGCCCGCTGCGTCCTTTGCTATCTTCAACACCGCAAGTGTACCGTAACGCTTGTTACGTTGGCTCCGTGGCCGATTCGAGCAACGACTCCGTCGTCCAGCCGTGAGCACTGCCTAGCCGCAACGAACTCCAAGCGGGCCGCCCACACGCCTTTCGAACGATCAGGAGAACAGCATGAAGTTCCCGAGTGATTTCCGTTGGGGAGTCGCGACCTCGTCGTACCAGATCGAGGGCGCGGTAGAAAAGCACGGCCGAGGCCTGTCGGTCTGGGACGACTTCTGCCGGCGGCCGGGCGCCGTCCGCGGCGGAGCGACCGGCGACGTCGCCTGCGACCACGTCAACCGATACGCCCAGGACATCGGAATCATGAAGCAGATGGGTGTGGACACCTATCGCTTCAGTGTTTCCTGGCCGCGCGTGATGCCCGAGGGCGTCGGAGCCGTCAGCGAGACCGGCCTCGGGTTCTACGACCGGTTAGTGGACGACCTGCTCGCCGCCGGCATCGAGCCCCTGCCCACGCTCTTCCACTGGGATTACCCGCTCATGCTCCAGCACCGCGGCGGATGGCTGAACCCATCGAGCCCGGCGTGGTTCGAGGAGTACACCGGCGTCATGGTGGACCGTCTCTCCGACCGCGTTTCCAACTGGATGACCATCAACGAGCCGCAGGTCTTCATCAACCTCGGCTTCGGCGACGGCACCCACGCGCCGGGTCTCAAGCTCCCCGTCTCCGATCTGGTGCTCATCGCCCACCGCGTAATGCAGGCCCACGGGCTGGCGGCCCGCAAGATCCGCGAACGCGCCCGCACGCAGCCACGCGTCGGCTGGGCGCCCGTCGGCGTGGTTTCGATCCCCGAGACCGACACGCCCGACGACATCGAAGCCGCCCGTGCGCACGCGATGGCCTGCCCGCCGGATCACCTGTGGAACAACACCTGGTACAACGACCCGGTGTTTCTGGGTCATTACCCGCAGGACGGACTGCAACACTTCGAGCGCTACCTGCCCACCCACTGGGAACGCGACCTCGCGCAGATCCATCAGCCGATGGACATGTTCGGCGTCAACATCTATCGCGGCGCCGTGGTCCGCGCCGGCGCCCACGGCGTGCCCGAGCAGGTCCCTGTCCCCATCGGAGCGCCCCGCACCGCGTTCGGCTGGGAGGTCACGCCCAAAGCGCTGTACTGGGGGCCCAAGCAGCTCCACGACCGCTACCACCGCCCGATCATTATCACTGAGAACGGCATCGCCAACCGCGATTGGGTCATGCAGGACGGCAAGGTCCACGACCCGCAACGCATCGACTACACCCGCCTGCACCTCGTCGAACTCGCCCGAGCGATGCAGGACGGCGTGCACGTCGAGGGCTACTGCCACTGGTCGCTGCTCGACAACTTCGAATGGGCCGAGGGCTACGAACAGCGCTTCGGGCTCGTGCACGTCGACTTCGAGACCCAAGAACGCACCCGCAAAGACTCGGCGTACTGGTACGCCGACGTCATCAAGAGCGGCGGGGCCTCTCTGTCGGCGCAAGCGCCGGCTCAAGAGGGACCGTCCGAGCGGGACACCTCCGTCCGGGGGCCGGGCTTCCCCGATCCGGCGGGACACTGAGCCTCATCGCGTATGCCGCCGAGTAACCTGTTGATCCATGTTCATAGTGCGCGGTCGCGCACACCACGCGCAGCGTTCCAGGCAGCGCACGGAGTTCACGATGTCGAAGCTCTCGTTGATCGCTCTCATCACCGCCGTGGTCGCCTGTGTGACCGGGCCACTCGCAAGCGCCCAGGCCGTGCCGGTTGAACTCGTCGAGACCGACGACGGCTACCAGCTGCTCCGCGGCGGGGAGCCGTACTTCATCCGCGGCGGCGGCGGGGCCAACCACCTCGAACTGCTCGCCGCGAGCGGCGGCAACTCGTTCCGCACGTGGGGCCACGAAGAGCTCGAGCCGCGACGCTGGCCCGACGGCCGCGTCGCGTCCGTGCTCGATATCGCCCATGAGCTCGGCCTGACCGTCTGCGCCGGGTTCTGGGTGCGGCATCCGCGGCACGGCTTCGACTACAGCGACGAGGAAGCCGTCGAACAACAGATCGAAGACGCGGTGGAGTTCGTCAACAAGTGGAAGCACCACCCCGCCATTCTGATGTGGGGCGTGGGCAACGAGGTCGCGCTCGACGGCAACCACGCGCCGGTCTTCAAAGAGATCGACCGCATCGCCGCCGCGGTCAAGAAAGCAGACCCGAGCCGCCCGACAATGAGCGCGCTCGCCGGCATCTGGCCAAACCAGGGCGAGCTCTTTGAGTCGCTCTGCCCCAACGTCGACATCCTCGGTCTCAACGCGTACGGCGGCCTGCCCCACGCGGCGCACGAAATGGTCAGCCAGGGCTACACCGGCCCGTTCGTTGTCACCGAGTTCGGCCCGGTCGGGCATTGGGAACTCGCGACTACGCCCTGGGGCGCGCCCATCGAGCAGCCGACCGCCGGCAAGGTCCGCTCGTATCGAGAGTCGTACCGCAACGCGATCGCCAACCGCCCGTACACGTGCCTCGGCTCGTACGCCTTCCTCTGGGGACACAAACAGGAGGTCACCAGCACCTGGTACGGCATGTTCCTGCCCACGGGCGAGAAGCTTGAACCGGTCGACCTCATGGCCGAACTCTGGAGCGGCAACCCGCCCGCCAACCGTTGCCCGCACGTCGACGGCATCGAGACCGAGGCCGCCCTGCGTCGCATCGCGCCCGACACCGTCTGGACCGCGCGGGTCCTCGCGACCGAACCCGACGGCGACCCGATGACGTACCGCTGGCGCGTCACAGAGGAAAGCACCGACCGCAGGTACGGCGGCGACGCCGAAGAGGTGCCGCCGGATGTCCCCGGCATGATCATCAGTTCCGGCCCCGAGGCGCGGTTCCGGGCGCCGATGAAGCCGGGCGCGTACCGCCTGTTCGTGGAAGTCCACGACGGGAAGAACGCCGCGGGCGCCGCCAACATCCCGTTCTACGTGGCCGAAGACGGCGCACATCCCGCCGGTCGATAGCCCGTGCCGCGCCGCGAGACACTCCTGAGCCCAAGGCGACAGACCCAGCAGCGCATGCGCCGCGGCGCCGCAATGCCGGGCGCGCTCTGGATCGTGGGCGCGTTGGCACTGATGTCGGCGTTCACGCTCTTCGGCGCGGCCGGCGGGCGGAGCGATACGCTCTCGATGTGGATGTTCGCGCGCGTCCACAAGCTCATGTACGACCCGATGATCGAGCGGTTTGAAGCCGAAGGCCGACCGATCGACGTCCGCGTGCTCAGCATCCCCGCGCTCGAGCGTCGGATGATGGGCGGGTTTCTCTCCGGCATGCCCACGGCCGACGTGCTCGAAGTCGAACGCCGCATCGCGAACCGGGCCTTCGCCGGCCCGCTCCACACCGTCGGCTTCCTCGACCTAACCGACCGCCTGCAAGACTCGGGCCTGATCGATGAACTGAACACACCGTCGCTCGGCCCGTGGACCAGCCGCGGCCGGGTGTTCGGCCTGCCGCACGACGTACACCCGGTACTGCTCGCCTATCGGGCGGACATCGTTGAAGCGGCGGGCATCGATGTGTCCGAGATCGAAACGTGGGCGGACTTCGAGCGCGTGATGGCGCCGCTGCTGCGACGGGCGGGTGACCCGGGCGTCACCTCGGACAACGAACGCTACCTGCTCCCGCTCGGCGTGAGCGCGCCCTACATCGACGTCATCGAGATGCTGCTGCTGCAAGCCGGCGGCGGGTTCTTCGACGAGACCGGCGCCGTCCGCATCGACTCGCCCGAAAACGAGCGCGTCCTCATCGAGCTCGTCCGCTGGACCACCGGCCCGACACGCATCGCCGGCGACGCGCCGGAGTTCGACCCGACCGGCAACCAGCTCAAGCTGGACGGCTACGTCGTCGGCATCTTCATGCCCGACTGGCTCTGCAGCATCTACAAGGCCGAGCTGCCCCAACTCTCCGGCAAGCTCAAGGTCATGCCCATGCCCGCGTGGGACCCGGGCGGCCGGCGCACCAGCGTCTGGGGCGGCACCATGCTCGGGATCTCCAAGAACTCGGGCCGTGTGGATGAAGCATGGGACTTCGCCAGCGAGCTCTACTTCACCCGCGAGCTCGCCCACACGCTGTTCAGAGACACCGACATCATCACGCCCGTCACGCGCTACTGGGATGACCCGATCTTCGACGAACCCGACGCGTTCTTCGCGGGCCAGCCCAAAGGCCGGCTCTACATCGACGCGGCGCCCGACGTGCCGGTGCGGATCTCCAGCCCCTACACGCGCCTCGCGAAGACCGCGTTGCAGACGGCGTTCGTGCGCCTCCGCGACTACGCCGACGCGCAAGGCACGACAGACCGCGAAGCCCTCCGCCCCGAAGCCAAGCGGCTGCTCGCTGAGGCCCACCGCACGGTCGCCGATCAGGCGGCACGCAACGTGTTCCTGACCGACCCTCAGCCGGAGCAAGATCAGTGAGCGCGGTCGGCAAGCGGTTCAACCTGGCGCCCTATCTGTTCGTGGCGCCGTTCGTGCTCACGTTCGCGGTCTTCACCGCCTACCCGCTGTTCCGTTCGATCGGCCTTTCGACCGAGCTCACCTTCGGCCCCTCGGCGACCCGCTCGGTCGGGCTCGACAACTACCGCTTCCTGCTCGGCGACCCGCTCTTCTGGACGGCCGTCCGCAACACGCTGATCTACACGCTCTCCACGCTGGTCATCCAGCTCCCGCTGGCACTCGGCCTGGCGCTCGCGCTCAACCGCGCGGACCTGCGCGGCCGAACGATCTACCGCCTCGTCTTCTTTGCACCCCAACTCGTCGGCCTCGCGTTCCTTGCGATCCTGTCCAGCGTTGTCTTCCAGAAGCGCACCGGCCTGATCAACCGCGCGCTCGAGGGCGTGTTCGGCTTCGGTCTCGAAACGCCATGGCTCGACCAGCACGTCATGTGGACGCTCATCATCGCCACGCTCTGGATGTACGTCGGCTTCAACATGGTCTACTTCCTCGCCGCCCTTCAGAACGTGGACCGCGAACAGATCGAAGCCGCCACGCTCGACGGCGCCGGACCCGCCGGACGCTTCCGCCACGTCACCCTGCCCGCCATCCGACCGATCGCCGGATTCGTCGTGCTGCTCAGCGTGATCGGCAGCCTGCAACTCTTCGAGCTGCCCTACCTGCTCCTGAACGGCGGCGGGCCCGACAACCGCGGCCTGACCGTCGTGAGTTATCTCTACCAGACCGGGTTTGAGCTCGGTGACCTTGGCTACGCCAGCGCGATCGGGTGGGTGCTCGCCATCATGCTCTTCGCCGCGGCCCTCGGCCAACGCCTGCTCACCGGGGAGGACAAGGCATGAAGCCGCACCCCCCGACCACGCGCGCCCGCACGGGTCTGCCGCGACTGATCCCGCACCTCGTCCTCGTGCCGCTGGCGCTGCTCATGCTGACGCCCTTTGTGTGGCTCGCCGTCGCCTCGCTGAAGCTGCCCGAGGACTTCGTCCGTTCGCTCTGGATCCCCAGGAACGCCGAAGGCGTCCTCGAATGGTCCTCGCTCACGCTCGAGAACTTCCGCTTCATTCTCTTCGGCCCGGCCGAGAGCCTGCCCACCGAGGGCTCGCTCTCACTCCGCCGCGAACCCGTGGGCATGGCGCGGGCACTGTTCAACTCGATCTTTCTTGCCTCGACGACCGCGCTGCTGGCAACGCTCTGCTGCGCCGCCGCGGGCTATGCACTCGCGGTCTTCAAGTTTCGCGGCCGCAAGGCGATTACGTGGCTCGTGCTCGGCGCGCTCATCATCCCGCCGCCGTTGATCTTGGCCCCGGGCTACGAGTGGCTCTTCCGCCTCGGCCTGCTCGACAGCTACCTCGGCCTGATCCTGCCCGCCGCTGCCCCGGCCTTCGGTGTCTTCTTGTTCCGACAGGCCGCGCTTTCCTCGATCCCCGCGCAGCTCATGGAAGCCGCACGCCTCGACGGCGCCGGCGAGTTGCGCACATTCCTCACCATCGGCCTCCCGCTGCTGCGCCCGATGATCGGCGCGTTTCTGATGATCACGTACCTCGCCACGTGGAACAACTTCATCCAGCCTCAGATTGTGCTGCAGTCGTCCGAACGCTTCCCGCTCTCCGTCGCGATCGCCCAACTCCGCGATCTCTACTATCAGGACTACGGGCTCCTGATGGCCGGCACCGTCCTCTCCGTCGCGCCCGTCCTCATCCTCTTCCTGGTCTTGCAGCGCGAGTTCATCAACGGCCTGACGCTCGGAGCCGTCAAAGGCTAAACTCGAACCGGGTCCGATCACCCGCCTCCGAATCGCAATACTTCTATAACCATTGAGCCGGCCGAACGCCCGCGATACCGTGCGGGCATGCTCCACCGCCTCGCCATCTCGTCGGCCTGCGTCGCGGCATGCACGGCTCTTGCCGCCGCACAGACCGACCCCGTCGCCCAACAGCCCGCCGGCGTCCTCTCCGGCAAAATCGTCTACCTCCACGGCGGCCACGGTTGGACCGCCAACACGCCCGGCTCCGGCTTCTGGTTCACCCAGCGCCCCGAAGTGTTCGAGATCGTCGAGGACTTCCTCAATCAAGACTTCCTGCGGTTCCAAGCCGACAGCCTGTGGCAAGTCGGCGCCACCATCGTCCCGCTCCGGCCGATCGGCCACCAGCCCATCGAAGTCCTCGTAGACAACGTCGATCCTGGCGCCACCTTCACCGGCTCGTGGAGCAACAGCCTGTCGCCGATCTACTTCGGCGGGCCGGGCGAGGTCCCCTACCGCTTCGCGTCCACCTCGCCGACCGAGACCACCGTCGCCCGCTACACACCCGACCTGCCCGAAGCCGGGCACTACCCCGTCTACGCGTGGACGCGCCACGGCTCCGACCGCACCGACCAGCTTTACCGCGTCCATCACTCCGGCGGCGCCACCGAGGTCCGCGTCGATCACACCCGCGTCGGCAACGGCCTGGTCTACCTCGGCACGTATCACTTCAACGCCGGGACCGACGGCGCCGTCGAGATCTCCAACCAATCCGACCAAACGGGCCGCGTCGTCATCGCCGACATGATCCGCTTCGGCAACGGCATGGGCGACATCGATCGAGGCAGCGGCCCCTCGGGCGCGCCGCGCGAGGACGAAGCCGCGCTCTACTGGATCGAGACCCACGCCGGCGTCGGCATCCCGTCGAGCGAGTGGCGATCCCTCAGCGACGACGGCGACGCCACCATCAGCGCACCCACGCGCTGGGCCGAGCAGATGAACCGCGCAAGCGCCGGCGTCCTGTCCGACCGCGTCTTTCTCAGCCACCACTCCAACGCGTTCAACGGCGGCGCCCGCGGCGTCATCGCGCTGGTCAACGGCAACAACAACCCCGCTACCGCCACGCCCAATCAGTTCCTCCTCGCCGAAACCCTCGCCCGCGAGATCAACAACGACCTCGTCTCGCTCAACGGCCAGTTCGAGCACGACTGGGCCGACCGCACCGTCCTGACGCTGGACGCGAGCACCTTCGAGTACGGCGAAATCAACAACCTGTTCATCAACAACGAGTTCGACGCCACAATCGTCGAACGCGCCTTCCACGACAATGAGTTCGACGCCGAGCTGCTCCGCGACGCGCGTGTCAACGAAGCGATGGCCCGTGCGACGACCCAGGGCCTCGTCCGATACTTCAACGCCGTGGACGGCGGGCAGACCACCGTCGCCTTCCCGCCCGCGCGTCCCTCGGGCGTGACCGCCACCAGCAACGGCGACGGCTCGATCACACTCCGCTGGAACACCCCGCCCGGCGGGCCCGCGCTCGGCGGCGGGGCTTCGGCCTACCGCATCGAGGCCTCCTCCAACGGCTACGGCTTCGACGGCGGCGCCGAGGTCAACGCGCTCTTCGGCACGGCCTTCACCCTCTCGGGTTACGACCCAGACGGCACGCCCCGGTACTTCCGCGTCGTGGCAACCAACAGCGCGGGCGAGTCACCGCCTTCGGCCGTGGTCGCGGCTACGCCCGCCGACACGCCGTCGCGCGTGCTCATCGTGGACGGCTTCGACCGCCGCGACCGGTTCCAGAACGTCCGCGAGCCGTACCAGGGCGGCCAACTCGACCGCGTTCGCGAGCGGTTCCAGAACAGCCGCGACTACGCCGTGCAAGTCGCCGAGGCGATCGCCGCGACCGGTCTCGAACTCGGAATCGACACGGCCGACAACAACCGCGTGATCGCGGGCGACGTCGCGCTCACCGACTACGACGCCGTGGTCTGGATCCTGGGCGAGGAATCGTCCGTGCTCGAGACGTTCGGCACAAACGAGCAGACACTCGCAGCCGATTATCTCGCCCAAGGCGGCGACCTCTTTGTGTCCGGCGCCGAGATCGGCTGGGACCTCGAGTTCCTCGGCGGCGGGCCGACGTTCTACAGCCAATCACTCCGAGCCGACTACCTCGCCGACGACGCGCTCACCTACAGCGCGACGGGCGCTACCGGCTCGATCTTCGAAGGCATCGGCCTGACATTCGATGACGGCGATGTCTTCTACGACGCCGGCACGTGCGACATCATCGCCCCCGTCAACGGCGCCGCGCTCGCCATGACCTACGCCGGCGGCCTCGGAGGCGGCGCCGCGATCCAATACAAGGGATCGGCCGGCGAAGGCGACGTCGTCATGCTCGCCTTCCCCTTCGAGATCATCCTCGACCCGCAGGACCGCGCCGATGTCATGGACGCCGCGTTGCGGTTCTTCGGCTTCAACGAACCCGACAACTGTATCGTTGACCTCACCACCGACGGCACGCCCAACGGCATCCCCGACGGCGCCGTCACCCTCAGCGACTTCAGCTTCTACCTGTCGCTCTGGGCCAACGCCGATCCGATCGCCGACATCACGACCGACGGCGTCTGTGCGCCCGAAGCGGGCGGCGGCGACGGCGTGACACTCTCCGACTTCTCCTGCTACCTCGCGCTCTGGGCGGCCGGCTGCCCGTAGCGGATCATCAGAACGGCTCAGGAAAAACAAACAGGCCGTCCGCGCATCTCCTCGCGGACGGCCCTGCTCACCCCGAGGCCAGAAGGGCTCGGAGTGTGGTCGCCAAAGTGGTGTCGTCGCCGAACCTGTCCGTACCAGCGACGTGTGCTTGGTTCATCCGAACTGGCCGGATGACCATTCCAATCGCTATCCGTCCCCGGCCACCTATCGGTTCGACCCGGCCGTGCCGTGACACGTTCGGACGGCAGATTCATGCACGCATATGACAACCCGCACCGGCCACCCAGCATTCCCAAAGCCGGCGCCCCGCGTCGCAGGTCCCAAACGCGTTACACGCTGTGACACTTCCGGCACGTCAACCCGCGCCCCAGCCCCCACCGCCCGGCGTTTCGACCACGACCCGGTCCCCCGCTTCGAGCGTCTCGTGCGCCGACCAGCCCAAGGGCACGACCGGCCCATCCGCGCGCACGATCCGCTGCGCCCCCGCCGCGCCGGCCGAACCGCCCAACGCGCCCGGCGCCCCATCGCGCCGTCGCTGCGTCAGCAGCGTCATCGACACACGCGCCAGCGACTCGATCTCCCGCACGGCGCCATCGCCGCCCGCGTGCATACCGGCGCCGCCCGACCCACGCCGGATCGCGAACCGACGCACCCGCAGCGGCGTGCGGTGCTCGAGCACCTCGGCGTCGGTGATCGCCGTGTTGGTCATGTGCGTCTGCACAGAGTCGGCGCCCGGTAAAGAAGCCGTCGCGCCCGCGCCGCTCGCGATGGTCTCGTACACGCCGAACCCCTCGGCGCCCAGCAGCAGGTTGTTCATCGTCCCGGCGCCCCCGGCGCACAAGCCGAACACACGCACGAGCGCCTCAACAACCCGCTGGCTCGTCTCCACGTTGCCGCCCGCTACCGGGGGACAGCGCTCATCCGTTTGACCGAACACCGGGTGCAGCAACGATCCCTCCGGCACGACCACGTCGACGGGGTCGAGCAGACCATCATTGAGAGGCGCCGCGCGACCAAGGAGCAGCCGCACCACGTACGCCACGGCGCTGCGCGTTACGGCCAGAGGCGCGTTGATCGTGCCGGCGCCGACCGGCGAGGTTCCCGTAAAGTCGATCTTCAACCGACCGGCCGCCGGCACGCCGACCGCGACACGAATCACCGAACCGTCGTCCATCGTCTCAACCGTCGACGACGCGACGTCCGAATATGCTTCGATGACAGCCCGCACGCGATCGGCGGTATGCCGCGTGATCCACGCCATCGACCGCGCGACCTCTTCGACGCCGCGATCCCGGGCGAGTTCCCCGATCTCACGCGCCGCCCGCCGGCCCGCGACCAACGCGGCGGACAGATCGGCGAGGTTGTCCGCGATCGCGCGGGTCGGGAGGCGATGACCAACAAGTAATGCGCGCACGGGATCGAGATCATCGCCGCGCACAAGCGTCGGCCGGATCGGCACGCCCTCATGGGAGAGACTCTGCGCGTTCGGCGGCATCGACCCGGGTGTCAGCCCACCGATCTCCGAATGGTGCGCCCGGCTCGCGACGTACCCCAGCCGGACGCCCGTCGCATCGAACACAGGCTGCACGACCGTGACGTCGGGCAGGTGCGAGCCCCCGAAGGCCGGGTGGTTCGTGACCGCGGCCTCACCCTCTTCCAACGGGCCGAGCGTTTCCAGCACACGCCGCACGCAGTACCCGAGCGCGCCGAGGTGCACCGGGATGTGCGGCGCACTGGTCACCAACAGCCCGTCCGCATCGAGCACGCCGCAGGAGAAATCCCGGCGTTCTTTGACATTCACAGAGACGGCCGCCCGCTCGAGCGCTTCACCCATCTGCTCGGCGATGGCCCCGAGGCGCGACACCATCAACTCTCGCCGAAACAGCCCCGACACCGCATCATCCCGCGCGGTCGCACGCGCACCGTCTTGCGAGGGCATGCCCGTACGGGTCAAGCGCAGCGCTCCCGCCTCGTCTTTCACGCAAGACCAACCGAGCGCGATCCACGTCGTAGTCTGACCGTCCGTCACCATCGTCGGCCCGGCGATGGTTGCACCCACGCTCAGCGACGCGTGCTCGATCATCGGTGTCTCGGCCCAGCTTCGGCCATCGTGCGCACGCTCGGTGCGCGCCGCCGCTCGGCCGAGCGCCGCCGGCGCCGGCCACGCGTCACCGCCGCCGGTCATCCTCGTGACACGCACTTCCACGACCTCGATCGCCCTGTCCGCGGCGGGGCGCACGCCGTGGACCCGCGCGTACGCCTCGGCGAACCGTGCGCTCAGCGCGTCCAACGGCGCGTCCGTAACGACGACCGCGGCGTCCTGCCCAAACAACCGCAGCGACACCTCGATCCGTTCCGTCGACGGGCCCGGCGCCTCACCGAGCCCAGCATCGGCGCGCACCCGCAATCGAGCGATGATCTCGGGTAGCTCGGCGATCGTGTCGTGCAGTGCGCGCATGACGGGCGCTTCCGCCGACGACTCGAGCGCCGCCGCATGCACGCCCACAGCACTGAGCAGGCTCGCCCGCGCGGGCACGATCACTTCAGCCATCCCGAGTTTGGCGGCCACATCGCACGCGTGCTGAGGCCCGGCGCCACCGAACGCGACGAGCGCGTGCTCGGCCGGGTCATACCCGCGCCGCACCGAAACCCGCCGGATGGCCTCGGCGATACGTTCATTCGCGAGATCCAAGAACCCGACCAATGTGTGATCGGCGTCCGGCTCACCCGGGGCGCCCTGCAACACGCGCTCGAACGCCGTGCGCGCGGCCTCGACCGACAACGGCACTCCGAAGCTCCGCGTGTCGATCCGCCCGAGCAGCACGTTGACGTCGGTGATGGTCAACGGCCCGCCGGCGCCGTAGCACGCCGGACCCGGATCGGCCCCCGCGCTCTCGGGCCCGACACACGGCCGCCCGTCTTCGAACCGACAGATCGACCCGCCCCCTGCGGCGACCGTCTCGACCGCCACGGCCGGCCGCTCGACCCGCGCGTCACCCACCCGGTGCGCGCGCATGAGATCGACCGTCCCGTCGATTCGCGCAACGTCCGTCGAGGTGCCGCCCATATCGAACGACATCACCCGATCGTGGCCCGCGGCCGCGCCGGCGTCTCGGGCGCCGACCACGCCGCCCGCCGGCCCGGAGAGCAAGCCGTCCACAGCGCGAAACGCCGCGGGTGCGCACAGCCCGCCCGAACTGGTCAGCAGCCGAAGCCGCGATCCGGCCAACGGCTCGCGCACCCGATCGATGTACCCACCCAGCACGGGCGCCAACGCCGCTTCGATCACCGCCGCCCGCGCACGCGCGAGCAGCCCGAGCCGCGGCGTGATCGACGCGGACGTCACAACGTGCTCGAACCCGGCGTCACGAGCGATCTCACGCACGCGGGCTTCCTGACGAGGATCCGCCCAGGCGTGCACGAGCGCGACGGCAATCGACTCAGCGCCCGAGGCCCTCGCCGACTCCAGCGCCCGATGCACGGACGGCTCATCCAGCCCGACCACTTCGGCGCCGCACGGATCGAGTCGGCCCGGAACTTCGTACACCAACCGCGTTACGGGTTCCGGCTTCACGATGTCGAGCTCGAACAGCGCCGGCCGCCGCTGGTCTCCGATCAGCAGCAGATCGCCGAAGCCCTCGGTCACGAGCAACCCAACACGCGCGAACGAGCGCTCCAGCAGCGCATTCGTGGCCTTGGTCGTCGCGAGACGGAACTCGCAGGGCGGCAACGACTCCCCCACCGGCGCGCCGGTCAGCAGCCGCGCCGCGACGATGGGCGCCGGTTCGTTCGCGCTGACCTCGATCTCGCCTTTTACCGATTCGAGCGCTCCCAGATCGCCCGATACTCGGAGCACGCCCGCCGCCTGATCCACTCCCATCAATGTGCAGGGGCCGCCCGTCGGCGTGCCAAGCAAACGAACTCGGCCGCCCATGGCCGCGGCGAATGGGCGCACGTCCGCGGTGGGCGCCAAGCGCCACGTCGTGGCCGACACCCGCTTGGCCTCAGCTCGGACAACGCCCGAACTGAGCACCTTCGCGTCCGACACCTCGCCCGCGGGCGATTCACCCACGCAGTCGGTGAACGTCCCGCCGACATCGACGCGCAGCTTCCAAATCGGAGGCTCGGGTCGGTCGTTGTCGCTTCGATCAGCCACGCCGGCGAGCGTAGCCGACAGGCCGACCCAGCCGCTATCGGACGTGGAGTCGGGCCGACGACGCGGCATGGTGGACCTCCGGGAAGAGCAGCGCCCGATGTCGTCGCCGTGGCCTTCAAACGCGGCCAACCCTCGGCCGATATCCCCGCATCGGAACCGGACCGCAGCCATGACGATGCCCTCTCCATACCGATTGCATGGCCGCCGCGCGTTCACGCTCATCGAGTTGACGATGGTGCTCGTCATCATGGGCGTGCTCGCGGCAGTTCTGGCGCCGCGGTACGGCGACGCCATCGCGCGGTCGCGGGTGGACGCCGCGGCCGAACGCCTCGTTGCCGAGTTAGCGCTGACCAGCAGCCGGGCCCGAGCCGCCGGCGAGACCTGGACCGTGTGGATGGACCCCTCGACCGAACGCATCTGGCGGACCTCCGCCGCCAGTTTCGTGCTCTACAACACCGACATCGGCCTCGACTTCGGTGCCGAGCCCTACCGGACCGATCTCAGTTCGGTCAACTTCGGCGGCTTCAGCAGGATCGAGTTCGATGCGTTCGGCAGGCCCGGGTCCGACGGCGTCGTCACCCTGCGGCACGGGCAGACACAGCGCATCGTCACCGTCACGCGCGCGACGGGCGCGATCGAGGTGGGACCATGAACGCCGTCGCCCGCAAGCGAGGGCGTCGCTCCGCGTTCACGCTGATCGAGATGATCGCCAGCCTCGCGATCATGTCGCTCGCGTTCGGCGCCATGCTCTCTTCGTCCCTGCTGCTCACCCGCGTGTCGGATGTCGACGGCGTCGGCGGCGAAGCCGGACGACTGGCGCACATCACGACGGATCTTGCCGAAGACCTCAAGACCGCCCTGGCCATCGACGCCACCGCGAGCAGCGTCGAGATCACCGTCCCCGACCGCGACGGCGATGGCGCCGACGAAGTGCTGGTCTACACCTGGAGCGAAACCGACGGCGACCCGCTCACGCGTTCCTACAACGGCGCCACGGCGGTACCGGTCACAGGGCCGCTGACCGCGTTCAGCATCGGCTTCGAAGTCGAAACGCCGCCACCCGATAGCGAGCAACTCGTCGGCGGGCACAACCCGTCTTCCATCGCGAGCCCGGGGACCGTGCGTATGGACAACTGGAACTGGCAAGGCCAGCGGTTCCTGCCCTCGCTGCCCTCGGGCGCGACCGGCTGGAAACCGACCCGCGCCCGCATGAAGTGCCAGAACCAGTCGGGGACCACCAGTGTGCTCGACACGCTCTTCACGTCGATCAACACACTGTACGGCGACGGCACGCCCACCGTCACCGCGCACACCTTCAACGCGATCGATCCACGCAACCTGCCCGCCACCATGGCGTGGCACGAAGCCGACTACCCGGCCGCGGCGCCCGTAATCCCGGCCGGGCAGGAGGTCGCCTTCGTCGTCACGACACTGAGTTTCATCGTCGACGTGGACCTCGAGGTCGACACCAGCGCCGCCGCGCCTGACGGGTACGCCACCGGCAACTCGTTCGGGTACACCGCCGACGACTCCAGATCGCTCGTCTACGAGGTCTACGGGATCGTCTACGGCGGCAGTGTGCAGTACACCCAGCGTGCCGTGATCGAGTTGGAGTCCGCCGGCGTCGACATCGCGCCCGTGCACGTCGGCGTCAACACGCTCAACGAGCCGAAGCTCACGGGGGCGCCCACGGTGCTCGCCACGAGGGAGCGGTCATGAGCGGCGGCGCCGGCGAATCACGACAGTCAAGCGCGCGACGTCGCGGCGTCACACTCGTCGAGGCCGTGCTTTCGATGGTCATCGTTTCGGTCTTGCTGGTTTCCGCGCTCAACGCCGCGGGTCAGGTCTGGCAGAGTCGGCAGACCGCGCACGACACCATGCGCGGCCAACCCCTCGCCGACGAACTGCTCGCCGAGATTCTCGACAAGGCCTACGCCGATCCGGATGATCCCGACCGAGGGATCGGACTCGACCCCGGCGAGAGCGCCGACGATCGTGGACAGTTCGACGACGTAGACGACTATCAGGGCTACGCCGCCACGCCCCCGGAAGACGGAAACGGCAATCCGATCGAGAGCTTCGACGGCTGGACCCGAGCCGTCACGGTCGGTTTCGTCGCCGACGGCAGCTTCGGTGCGCTCACCGCGACCGACACCGGCATCAAGCGGATCGAAGTCAGCGTGTCGCACAACGGCCGACCGATCGCGTCGGCGTTTGCGCTGCGCACCAGCGCGTGGGACCCGAAGGCGGTTCCCACCGATCCAGCGGACACACCCTCGACGCTGCTGCTGGTGGTGCGAGACGCCGAGAATCTCGAGTCCGAAGACATCGAAGTGCAATCGATCGCCGGCGAACTGGGCTACACCGTCGAGATCGTGGAGGACGCCGACGTCACGCTGGCTCAGGCCAACGCGGCCGATGTGGTCTACATGGCCCGTCGCTCGCAACAGGGCGACTTGGCGACCGAGGTCCGCAACACGACCACGGGCATGGTGCTGGCCGAACGCCGACACTGGGATTTCTTCGGACTCGCGCAGGGAATCGTGAGCGAAGACGAAGACGACCTCGACCTCATCGACGACGCACACGCGGTCGCAGACGGCTTCTCGATCGAAACACTGAAAGTCACGAATGGCAAGCAAACGCTCTACGCGGTCGATGGATCTCTCACAAACGTCCAGGGCGCCGACGTCATCGCAACCTTGAGCAAAGACTCCGATGCCTTCGCGATCGTGGCCGCCGAAGAAGGCGCTTTCGTCGTCAACAATCGCATCGCGGCCGGCCGCCGGATCACCATTCCTTGGACCGACTCGTCCAAACTCAGCGCCGACGGCAAGACGCTGGTGAATCAGATCATCGAATGGGCGGAGGGCGCACGATGACGTGGACGGGCCGCCGAGATCACCGCCGCCGAGGCTCGGCCTACATCGCCGTGCTCGGATTCGCGACGCTCATGCTCGTCGCCGCGCTGGCCGCGCTCATGACGGCACGGGTCGAGCGGACCTCCATCGGGCTGGCCAACGATCGCGCTCAGGCCCGCGCGCTGGCGCTCTCGGCCGTCGATCGAGCGCTGTACACGATCGCGACCGCGACCACCACGCCCGAGGCCTGGCGGACCCGCTTGAATCAACTCGCCGCCGAGCAGCCCGCCCGGCTGGGCGCCGGCACGCTCGAAGTCGAACTGTTCGATGCCGTGGACGGCGACCCGACCGACGTCGGCGACCCGGTCACGGTCATCGGCATCGGCGTCGCGGGCGACGCGACGTATCGGCTCTCGGTCGGGCTGGACGAGTCCGGCGAGCGCATCGAGGGCTCCTGGGCCCGCTGGACGCCCTGACCAAGGCTCGCCGCCGGCCGAACCGCGGTGGAATCGACCCGAAGCCGGTGCTAGGCTTCTCGCCGGTTGGGCCGCCGAGGCTTGACCCCGATCTGTGACGCTTGACGACCCCTTTCACGACCATGATGAGGCGTGCCATGAAGTCCGAAACCCATCCCAAGTTCTACAACTGCAAGGTCTTCCACAACGGCGAGGTCGTCATGGAAGTGGGCGCCACGGTCCCCGAGCTGCACGTCGAAGTGTGGTCCGGCTCGCACCCGTTCTTCACGGGCAAGCAGGCCTTCGTCGATGCCGCGGGCCGGGTCGAGAAGTTCCAGAAGAAGTTCGCCGGCGATTACTTCAGCAAGGCCAAGAAGGTCAAGAAGCGCCGCTGACGTGAGCAAACACGGCCAACCAAAGCCGATATCCAGATCCTCAATCACCCGGCAAGCCGGGTTTCTTTTTACAAGCTGCGGCGTATTCATCCATTGATCCGAATGAATGGATAGAATCGCCTCGAAGCCCTCTCTCCTCCCGACCGGAGCATCCATGACCCAGCGTCTGCTCGACCATCTCGCCCGCCGCGTCCTCGTGCTCGACGGCGCCATGGGCACCTCGATCTACAGCCGCGACCTGTCCGTCGAGAAGGACTACTGCGGCTGCGAGAACTGCACCGACATCCTCGCCCGCACCCGGCCCGACGTGATCCAGGAGATCCACGAGGAGTTCCTCGCCGCCGGCGCCGACTGCATCGAGACCGATTCCTTCGGCGGCGCCAAGCACACGCTGGGCGAGTTCGACCTGCAGGATGAGTGCTTCGAGCTCAACAAGATGGCCGCCGAAGTCGGCCGAGCCGCGGCCGACAAGCACAGCACCAGCGACAAGCCCCGCTTCGTCCTCGGCTCGATGGGCCCGGGCACCAAACTCATCACGCTCGACCAGATCGAATGGGACACGCTGTACGCCGCCTATCACGAACAGGCCCGAGGGCTCATCGCCGGCGGCGCCGACGCACTGCTGCTCGAGACGTGTCAGGACCTGCTGCACGTCAAATGCGCGATCAACGCCATGCTCGCCGCGATCGACGAAGCCGGACGCACGCCCGAGACCACGCCGCTGATGGTCTCCGTCACGATTGAACAGATGGGCACGATGCTCGTCGGCTCGTCCATCGAAGCCGCGGCCCACGCGCTCAAGGGCTACCCGATCGCCTCGCTCGGCCTCAACTGCGCAACCGGCCCGACCGAGATGGGCGAGCACGTGCAGTGGCTCGGCAAGCACTGGCCAACCACCGTTTCCTGCGTCCCCAACGCGGGCTTGCCCATGCTCGTGGAAGGCCGAACCGAGTACCCGCTGCGCGCCGGCCCGATGGCCGAAGCGCTCAACAAGTTCATTGAGAAGGACGGCGTCGGGCTCGTCGGCGGCTGCTGCGGCACCACGCCCGA
>JBCBZM010000081.1:0-13983 GCA_039815345.1 Planctomycetota bacterium
CGCGGCCGAGGCGCCGCCCGCAGCCGCGGCTCCGCCGGTCCAGCCGCTTTCGAGGGTGCTGGGCCAGGATCGGGCGGTCGGGCTGCTGCGCGACGCGATCGCTTCGAAACGCATCCATCACGCGTGGATCTTCCACGGGCCCGCGGGCGTCGGGAAGTGCACGGCCGCGCTGGCCTTCGCGGGCGCTTTGCTCGATCCAACCACCGACGCCTCAGGCGCCTCGACGGGTGAGTCGGACGCCGGGCATCTGGTCCGCGCCGGCGCCCATCCCGATCTGCACTTCGTCCGCAAGGAACTCGCCGCCGTGAGCCGGGACGACGCGGTTCGGCGTCAGAAGCAAACGACGATTCCCAAGGCCGTCGCCGAGGAGTTTGTGATTGAGCCGGCGGCCCGCACGCGGCGGGTCGAGTGCGACTCGCTCGCGGGCAAGGTGTTCATCGTCGACGAAGCCGATCGCCTGGCGGCGCCGGGGCAGAACGCGCTGCTCAAGACCCTCGAAGAGCCGCCGGTCGGCGCGGTGCTGATTCTTGTGACGACCCACGAGGAGCGGCTGCTGCCGACGATCCGGTCGCGGTGCCAACGGGTCGCGTTCACATGGCTGGGCGACGACGCGATGGACGCGTGGCTCGATCGGCAGACGGCGACACCGGACCCTTCAGCCGAGCCCTCGCTCGCGCTGGCGCCGAAGCTGGCTGAGACGCTGGACCCGGCGCGGCTGGCGTGGCTCCGGTCGTTCGCCGCGGGTTCGCCCGGGCTCTTTCGTGAAGCGCTCGACACCGGGCTACACGACTGGCACGAGAAACTCGAACCGATGCTCGCGGCGGTCGATCACGCCGAGTTTGATCCGGCGCTGGGCCCGGCGATGCACGCGCTGGTCGAAGAACGCGCCGCGGCCGTCGCTTCGGCGGATGCGCGGGCGTCGAAGGATGTTGCCAACCGTGAAGCCGCGGCTCAGTTGTTCCGGCTGCTCGCCGAGCGGTTCCGAGGCCGGCTCCGCGGGCAACTGCACGAGCACAGCGATGGCGCGCTCGGCGAACTGGGCGCGCTCGAAGCGCTCGGCGTAGCCGAACGCCGACTCGCGCAGAACGTGCAACTCGGGTTTGTGTTCGATGAACTCTCGGGCGCGCTCACCAACGCGCACAGCGCGTAAGCAAGATCAGGCCCTCAGATCAGGCTTCGAGTTCAGGCTTCGAGACTGAGCGATGTCCGCGGCGCATCGCCCGTCGGCGCAGGGATCGGCGCGGGCGCTGGGATGGGCATGGGGTGCGGCGCCGGTGGGGCGGTCGCGTCGGCCGATGGCCCCCCCGCGGCCTGCTCGGCACGCAAGCGCTCGATGAACAAGGCCCACGTCTCGCGCTCGTACTCGAGCAGTTCGATGACTTTGGAGAGCCTCGCGGCGTCGCGCTCTAAGCTGGCGGTCACCATCTCGTTGTACATAAAGGTGTACAGCCCGCGCACGCGCGAGGCGAGCGCGTCTTCGGTGTTCGGGGCGATGCCCGTGATCAGTTCCAGCACGATGTCTCTGGACTGCGAGATGCCGTTGAAGCTGGCCTCGTAGTCCTTGTTCTCCAGCCCCTCGCGTCCCTGCCGGGCGAACTTGATCGCGCCGTCGAGCAGCATCAGGCGGAGTTCCTCGGGCTTGGCCGTCATCACCCGCGTGCGGAGATAGGCGTCCGTCGGGCCGCCGCCGACCGTGACCGCGGGCGCGGCGTTGACGGGCGCCTGGTTGGCGGGCGTCTTCGGGCCTTCGGAGGTTTCGGGGCGTGGCTGATTAAGCATGACGGTCGTATCGGTCGGCCAACGGCGCCGCTTGAACGGGGTCATCGAATCAGAGGCATCGTCGCGGCGTGGTTATCGGGCGGTGCTTGTCCGGGTGACAGATCAGCCGAGCGATCCGAGCGCGGCCTGCTGGTTCTGGAGCTGCGCGATCGATTGTTCCATCGCGAGGAACTGGCGTTCGAGCACCGTCCGGCGTCGCTCCAGGCGCAGATCGAACGCCTCGATGCGGCTTTCCTGCGATTCGATCTGCGTGTCCAGCGAGTTGCCACGCAGCGTCAGCAGGCCGTCGAACGAATCCGTGTAGCTCTTGACGAGTTCTTCCAAGAGCGACGGCACGCCCTGGGCGCCGAAGTTCTCCGTGGTGTCGCTCCCGCCCGAGACCGTTACGCCGTCGGGCAGGTCGGCGTCGGAGGCCGAGCCGACGCTCGTGACCTCGCGCTCCGTCAGCAGCGCTTCCACGGCCTCGGGATCGGTCGCGAGCGCTTCGCGGAACGCGTCGCGGTCAAACTCCAGTCGGCCTCCGCCTGCAAACTTGACGCCGATCTCGGTAAGCCGCTGATAGCGGCCGTCCACGTTGTTCGACGGGCCCTGCACCGCCGCGAAGAGTTTCGCGCGGAGCGTGATCGAGGTCGAGTCGCCGATGAGGGCGCCGCGTTCCTCGGTCTCGGCCACGAACCGTGTCTGGAAGTCGATGCGTTCGATCGCGGCGTTGAACGAGGAGACGAGCTCTTCCATCGCCGCTTCGACCTCGGCCGTGGACTTGGAGACCGTGACCTCAACGGGCGTGTCGGAGGCCTGCTTGAGATCGATGGTGACGCCGCGGATCGCGCCGTCGAGCGTGTTGGACGAACTGGTCAGCAGCACGCCCTGCGCGGGTTCGCTGGAACCGAAGAAAACGCGCGCGTCTTCGCCCTCGTCGAGCGTCTGAAGGCCGAGGTCAAACCCTCCGGTGTCGAAGACAAACCGCCCGTCTCGGCCCGCGTCGCGCGAGGTCAGACTGAGCCGGAAGGCGTTGCCCGCTGAGCCGTCGTTAAGGATCGTCGCGGTCGCGGGCGCGCCCGCTTCGTTGAGTTTGCGGACCGCGTCTTCGAGCGTGTCGGTCGCTTCGAACGTGACGACGGTTTCGAGCGAGCCGTCGATGAAGTTGTCGGCGCCGTCGCCCGAGGCCTCGCCCTCGATGCCGAGTGCTTCGGCCACGTTGCCCGTGACGTCTTCGATCGTGAGGTTCTGCGTGCCGCCGCGTTCGTCGGTGACCTGGATACCGTCGCCGTTCTCGTTGATCTCGACACGGAGTGTGGGCGCGCCCGGGTCGTCGTTCAGCGCGAGATTGAGCTGGTTGATGATGTCGCCGACGGTCTGCACGTCGTCGTTGATGTTGATCGTGAGGCCCAGCCCGTTGCTGTCGGTGATGCGGATCTCGCCCGTCCCGATCCCGGCGCCGTTGTTCAGGCTGTCGAGCAGCACGCCTTCGCCGAAGTACGCCTTCTGGAGGTTGCCCGAGCGGATCTCGCCCGAGCCCGCGTCGAGGCTCAGGCTGAGCTGGTTGACGGCGTCCCCGCCGCCGCCGCTGGCGACGCTGAACGTTGTGCCGCCGGTGGTCTGGTCGGCGAAGGCGAGCCCGGTGCCGGTTTCGTCGAGCGAGGCGATCACGCTGCCGCCGGTCTCAGTTCGGACGCGTTCGATCAGGTCGCTGACCGAGTTGAGCCCGCTGAGATCGACGTTGGTCGTGACGCCGTCGGCGGTCGTGAAGTCGAGCGTGCCGGTGAGTTCGAGCGCGTCGCGCCCGCCGAGGCTGCTGAGCAGCGTGGAGTTGAGCCCGGCGATGAGGCGATCGCCGGCGAGCGTGCCGCCGGAGCCGTCGCCCGTCAGGCCCAGATCCCGCGCGGCGGTCGAGCGGACGCCGTCGGTCGCGGTGATCGTCCGCGTGCCGCTCAGGTCCACGATCTCGATGCTTGCGCCGTCGGCGGCGAGACGGGCCTCGACCTGCCCATCGAACGACCCGTTGGCCGCGGCTTCGTCGGCGATTTCTTCGTTGATGCGGTCGATGACCTCGCCCAGCGTTGTCGCGCGGGGGACCTCCACGTTCGGCGTTTCGTCGTCGCCGTCGTCGTCAAAGCTGAACTCGCCGAGCCGTACGCCGATGGAGACGCCGTCGATATCGAGCAGGATGTCTGAGGCGGCCTCGCCCGCGCGGTCCGTGAAGCCGACGCCGCGGCCGTCGTTGAGCTGGGAGAGCGAGGTGTTGCGTGTGACCGACCAGACGCGCGAGCCCGTCAAGGTGGCGCCCGCCGCCGCTGCGGTGAGACCGAGGTCCTCGGCCGTGAAAGCGCCATCGACGCCCTGCACGCTGAGTGTGCCCGAGCCGGAGGTCTGATCGGTGAGCTGGATCGACCCGTCCACGACACTGGCGCGCACGTTCACGCCCTCGGTCGAGTTGATCGCTTCGAGCACTTCGTTGACCGTGCCGACTCGAGACAGGTCGACCTCGGCCGAGTTCCCGTCGCGGTCGGTGATTTCGATCGTGCCGCGGCGCACGCCGCTGCCGCCGTTGAGCTCGGCCAGTTCGGTGTCGCGGTCGAGCCGGGCTTCGATGCCCTCGAAGCGGAACTCGCTGGCGCCGAACGAGCCGGAGTCCGCCGAGGCGAATCCGCGGCTGAGGAGCTGGCGCGTCGAGACCAGACGGTCGACGACAAAGGAGTACTTGCCTTCTTGAGCCGCGCTGCTGGCCGAGGCGGTCAGCGTGTCTTCGTCGGACGAGGTCGCGCCTCGGGCATCAAAGACGTTGTTCACACGGAACGCCGCCGACGCGGTCCGCAGGCCGGAGAGCCGGGTGTTGATGTCGAGATACGCGGCCTGCTGCGTCTGAAGCGTCGCGATCCGCGACTGCATCAGGATGCGAGGCCGCGATTCCACGGCCAGTAACTGCTCGATGAGCGATGCGGTATCGATGCCGCTGACAAGGCCTGTCGAGGTAATCCCGCTCATCGCATCCTCCGTGTGCCCCGGGACGGCGTTGGGCCTGATCCCGGTTCGGCTCCGGGGCCCGGTGGGGGCTGATCCCGGCGCCGTCCTTGGCGCCCGGTCCGAAACCGATCGATCTACAACCCGCTCCGTATCGGCGCAGGATCCGCGCGGCTTGAGCCCGGGCGGCGCCGGCAACCCCTGCGCCGTATCAGTTCTGCGGGCCCGATCCGGGTCCCGCTCACTTCTCGGACGCAATCGGCGTGCCGGAAGCCTCGTCCGAGAGGCGCCGCGTGCGGCTCTGCCTATCCTGTCGCAATCACGGTCCAACCGGTCGGCCCGGCTGATCCAACATCGCGGGCCGACCGATAGTCTTGCTCGGCGGCGGGCGCCTCCGAGCCGAACCTCCGCTGTGATCATCCGCCGAGAGGCGCGAACCCAACCCATTCGAGCGACGCACGACCTATTCCATGGCTGAAACGCACTCGACAGATCCCACACCGCCGGCTTTGTCGCCCGGACCCGATGGCGCCGCCGCGGACGTGCCCCGCTGGGTCGGGGGCATGACGCTGGTGCTCTGCGCGGCGTTGATGCTGACAGCCGGCGTGGGTGTGTTCGCCGCGTGGTCGCTCCCGAACTCGCCGGGATGGGCGATGATCGGATTCGAGATCGTGCTGCTGCTCGGCGGCGCCGTGGGCGTGCTGTTCGGCCTCGGCAAGTTCCGCGAGGCGCCCGGCCTCACCCTTGCCTGCGTCGCGGGCGTGGTCTTTGTCGGCTCCGTACTGGGCTATCTCGGTGTCGGGGGCGCTTTGGGCACGTTCAGCCTGCGGGAGCCGCTGTTTGCTCGGCTGGCCGCGGCGGGGATGCTCGGGCTCCTGGCGACGATCGTCACGCTGCGCGCGGACCTGAAGTCCTGGCGCATGCTCGTGATCGGCGGTGTGCTGGGCAGTGCCGGCGTGGGAGCGGTCGGCGGGGCCGTCGCGGCCTATTCACGCGGCCTGCCCCCGTTTGTCAAACTCGCCGGCCCTGCAGAGGTGGTTCGGGTCACCGGGCTCATGGTCGCCGCGCTGCTCGCCGTGGTGCTGATGTCGGTCGGGATGCATCTGGTGATTCAGGCCTTTGAGAGACGCCGCCGCGAGCCGCAGCCGCCGTTGCCCGACGCTGCCTGAGCCTTGGGCCACCAGTAAGTACCCTAATCGGGGTGTGTCGCCCCCTCTTTGTACGGCCTGAGAGGCGTTTGTCGCGTTCCGCGAAACGCGCGAGGCCCGACACCCATTGATTGGGTGATGATCACCATGCCACTCCTTCTCGTTGCCGTGGGCGTCCTCGCGGGCGCTCTGCTGGTTCTGGTCCTGACCCGCAAGGGCGGCCTGCCGACGCCTCCGAAGCGGAGCGATGTCAGTGTCATCGCCGAGCGCGTGGCGGCGGTCGGCAAGTTGGTTGCGCTCGAGGTCAACGCCAAAGAGATTGCGACGGCGACGCAGGGCTGGTCTTGGCTCCCGCCGGTGGTCTTGAGCCAGGCCCGGCTCGCGATGGTCTTTCAGTTCGAGCAGCAGTTCGCGCTCGATCTGGGCGCCGTGCAGATTTCGGATATCGCGCCCGCCGGCGCCGATGCGCACGGGCGGCGCAAGTACCGGCTCAATCTGCCCGAGATCGATTCGTCGCTTCGGCTGACCGATGTGCTGCCGTACGACATCCAGCACGGGCGTGTGCTCGGTCTGGTCGAAGTCATCCCCATGAACGCGACGCGACAGACCGAGCTCATGCGCTCGGCGCAGGACGAAGCCGAGCGGTTGTTCGGCTCGACGGAGAAGTATCAGTCCGCGGCCCGTGCCTCGGCCGAGCGCCAACTGCGGGCGCTGCTGGCGCTGGTGGACGCCGAGGTGGAGTTCGTGTGGCCCGAGCCGGAGTTGGGCGAGATGCCGCGTGATATGCGTCCCGAGGCGCCGCCCGCGGTCGAGACTTCGAGCGAGCCCCGCCGGCGGGTGCCGTCGGTCGTGCGGGCGCCCGGAGCGCGGCTGCGTCGTCGGCACACGCCGGCGTAGTCCGGCCGGGCCGATTGGCAAATCCCTTAGCCCTTGCCCGCGAGTCGTTTGACGGTTTCCGGGCGTTCTCGTTCGCCGGTGCGGGCGCTCAGCAGCGCGGTTTCCGCGGCGGCGTAACACGCGAGCGTGTCCATGGGCGCGACCTGCGGGGTGCGCGGATCGAGATGGGCCCGCAGCGCTGCGGCCACACGCTTGAGATCACCCGGCGCCTCGTCAACGACTAACTGTTCCACGTGGGCGCCACTGGGGTCGGCCCACTCGATGCGCGTGTCCTCCAGCGTGAGCACCCCGGCATTACCGAAGAGGCGGAGTGACCACGAGCCGTGGCGGTCCTGATCGCTCAGCAGGCAGGAGACGGTGCGCCCGCCCGAGAGGTGCGCGTCGATGTGGAGTTCACCTGCCAGGCCTACGAGGTTCGGCCGTGCGGCTTTGCGTGGCGCCGCGGCCGAAGGCGCGGCGGTGTAGGACGCGGCGAGGCTTTCGGGTTCGTCGAGCAGTGTGTGGATCAGATCGAACGCCAGCAGCGTGCGTGCGCCCAGCGACGCGATCGACGTCGGCCCGGTCCACACAAAGTGCGCGGAGCGCACGCCCGCCGCGCCGCCGAACTCTGCGAACAGATCCGCCACCGCCCGGGCGTGCGCCGAGCGTGCGAACCTCGGGAGCATCGGGAGCCGATCGGCGGCGGCGGCGCCCGAGGCCTCGGTGAGCCACCCGGCCTGAAAGAGATCGGCAGTGTTCGAGGCGATGGGCTCGAGCGTCGCGAGGCGCACGCCCCGGGCGGCGGCGGCGACAAACCCGGCCGCGTGGGCGCTGTCCGGGGCGTCGACCCAGGGCCGCGGATCGGCGATGAGCAGCGCGTCGGTCGCGGCGTCCGCGGCGAGCGCACGCGGATCGTCGATCGGGTGGGCGTCGAACGCGCCTGCGACGAGCGTCGCGTCGGTCGCCTGCGGCGAGCCCGCGGCGATGACCCGCACGCGGGCGTCGGCGCAGGCGGCGCGGAGCGCGTCGGTCTGGTCGGACCGGGCCCAGAGCGCGAGCGTCGGCGCGGGCTGGTCCGGCGCCTTGTCCTGCGATTGAGCCTGCGCTTCGAAGATGGTCGGGCCGGGGTCCTTGGCCATGGGCGTCGGAGTGTAACCGTGTCTTCGGGCGCGGCGTGCCCGGGCGATGGAGGTGGGGTGGTAGACTTGCGGCATGGCGTCGTCGGGCGGCCGCGGGCGTGAGCGATTGCGTCCGAGGAAAGTCCGAGCACGGCAGGACACGGTGGTGGGTAACGCCCACGGGCCCGGACGGTCACGGGCTACGGATAGTGCCACAGAAAGCAAACCGCCGATGGCGACGGGTTTCGGCCCGGCGCACAGGTAAGGGTGAAAGGGTGCGGTAAGAGCGCACCGCGTCGCGGGTGACCGCGGCGGCACGGTAAACCCCACCGCGTGCAAGACCACGCAGTTCCCCGGCTGGTCCGGCCTTTGGGAACGGGTAGGTCGCTCGGGTCCTTCGAGACCCGGATCGCGTCGGCAACGGCGCGGCGAGAGAAATGGTCGCCCATGCGGGGCCTCCTCGTGGAGCCCCGCGGGACCAAACTCGGCTTACAGGCGGCGCCGACCGAATCGCGGGCCCTCGGGAAACCGGGGGCCCGCGGCCTTTTTGGTGCGTGATTGACACAGTCCATACCCAGATTTGTCGAACGCCGACGAGATATCGTGGCCTTCGCTTTGCTCAGACCACGGCACCCAAGCTAGATGTGCCCGGCAACGCAGACGATGAAGGACTCGTCGAGTTCGTCGGGGTCTTCGACGGGGCGGATGTAGGCGTTGCCTTCGGTGTCGACCGCGTCGGGGAGTTTGGCGTAGACAGCGGTGCGCGGGTAGCCGGCCTCGGCGAGCGCGTCACGGAGTTCGGGCACGCTCCAGAGGCGCCAGTCGTAGACGAACGCGTCGGTGAGTTCCTGTGTGATCATGCCCGATTGCTCGAGTCGGAAGTGCAGCGCGTTCACGACGCGGCCCGTGAGCGGGTCGGCGTCGCGTTGCTCCCAGGTGTAGCGGATGGTTGTGCCGTCGGGGCCGGGGTGGTTGCGGTGCACGGCGCCGGTGACAAAGGCGCTGTCGCCGCCGTAGGTATCGCAAATGAACGCGCCGCCGGAACGCAGGCGGTCGCGCGATCGGCGGAGGTATTCGACCAACGCCGGGCGGTCGTGGATCTCCCCGATGGAGAAGTTGCCGACGAAGATGAGATCGGCCTCGGGCAACCGGGCTTCGAGAACGTCGGCTTGGATGACTTCGATCTGCCCCGGCGCTCGTTGGCGCGCGCGCTCAAGGGGTTCGGGGTCGAGGTCGACGGCGACGGCGCGGGCGTTTGGGTGTTGACACCAGGCTTCGCTGAGCGCGGCGGCGGCGCAGAAGTCTTCGCCGAGCATCTCCGGCGCGTTGCCGTGGATCGCGCGGAGGAGCGGCGCGAGGTCGCCCGGGGACTGCACGCAGCGTTCGTAGAACTCGTACCGCGAAAGTTCGGTGCTGGAAGTGTCGGGCTCGCTCACGCCATGCGGACCCATTTGATGAGCGTGCCGAAGCTGGGCGGCTTGCCGTGCAGCAGGATGCCGACACGGAAGACCTTGGCGGCGGCCCAGGCCACGAGCCATGCGCTAACCAGCCCGATGACGATGGAGACCCACACCTGCCACGCGGGCGGCGGCTCGGTCGAGGTCAGGCGGAGGATCATCACGAACGGGTTGACGGGCGGGACGAAGCTGAGCGTGGTGGCAAAGACAGAGTTGGGGTCGCGGCTGATGGGCAGCCACAAGATCCACGGGACCATGGCGACCATCATGACGGGCGTCTGGAGGGCCTGAGCCTCTCGGAGTTCGTTGACCGCGGCGCCGATGGCCGCCATGAACGACCCGATGATGAAGTACGCGATCACGAAGAAGAAGAGCAGGTAGACGATCAGGCTGGGCTCGATGTTGACGAGGTTGAACACGGTGATCGCGCCGATGCCGACGCCGCCGTAGACGAGCATGAGCAGGGCGCCGACGCCCATCTGCCCGATGACCTTGCCGGTCATGAGTTGCATGGGGCTGACGGCGCTGAGCAGCAGTTCGACGACGCGGCTGGATTTTTCTTCGATGGTGGTCGTCATGAGGTACGACCCGCCGGTGAAGACGCTGATGAACAGGAGCAGCATGGCGCCCATGGGCAGGAGCATGTTGGCGATCTCGCCGCCTTCGGTCTCGCCGCCGGCGGTGACGGTTTTGCGCTCGCCGCGCGTGACGCTCCAGCGTTTGCCGATTTCTCGATAGTCGTCGCCCGTGGCGGCGAAGCGCGCTTCGCGGATGGCCTGTCGCACGACGGGCTGGATGTGGTTGTTGGTGACGCGGTCGTCGAGGCGTTCGCGGAGGAACAGGTCGTAGGCGCCGTAGTCGCCTTGCTCGTCGGGCGTCACGACACTCTCTTCGAGGACGACGATCGCGAGTCGGCCGCCGCTGCGCGCGTCGCCGGTGAGCAGGGCGGTCTTTGCCTGTTCGAGATCGGCGTCGGCGGCGAGCGCTTCGATCGTGATCTCGGGGGCTTCGCCCATATCGAGCGGTGTGTCGGCGGGGATCTCGGGCACCGTGTCCTCGCCCAGGCCGAGTCGGCCGGCGGTCTCTTTGGCGGCGGTGTTGGCGGCTTCGCGCACGCGGTCGGCGCTGTCGTTCTGCCTGCGGAGGATGGCCTCGGGCGTCATGCGGGACTCGATGCCGGGCAAGACGGCGTTGGTCTTGTCGATCACCGCGACCGAACCGACGACCTTGGGCGCTTCGTCGGACATCAGCAGCGGCATCAGACCGATGAGCACGATCATGATGACGGGCACGATGGCGACGCCGATGATGAAGCCTTTCGTGAACACGGTGGACGCGAACTCGCGCCAGGCGACTTGCAGGACACGTCTCATGAGGTCACCCCCTCTCCGGCGGCGACCGCTTCGGCATCGGCGCCCTCCGCGGCGTTGGCGCCGGCACGCAGCGAAGCCCGGAGCGCTTCGGTGTCGATGTTCGCCGAGCCCTGCTCGAGCACCTTGTCGATGAAGATGTCTTCGAGCGTGGGCCTTTTGAGCTCGATCTTGGCGACCGCCGCGGCGCCGACGATCGCGCGGAGCGCTTCGCTCGGCGGCGCGCCGTCTGCGATCGTCGCTTCCCAGCCCTGCTCACCCTTGCGGACGCCCGCGATCTGAGACAGGCCCGACAGCGGCGCCGGGTCGTCATCGATATCGAGCGGTTCGAACTCGATCTCGGTCGGCTCGTGGCGGGCGCGGATCGCGGCGAGGTCGTCGTCGAGGACCTTCTTGCCGCTGTTGATCATGACGACGTGCTCGCAGAGTTGCTCGGCCTGAAACATGACGTGGGTCGAGAAGATCACGGTTCGGCCTTGCTCGTGCTGTTCGCGGATGAGCTCGCGGAGGAGGCGCATGTTGACCGGGTCGAGGCCGCTGAAAGGCTCGTCGAGGATGAGCAGTTCGGGCTCGTGCATGACCGTCGCGATGAACTGCACTTTTTGCTGCATGCCCTTGCTGAGCTCTTCGCAGCGCTTGCCCGCGACGTCGGCGAGGGCGACGCGTTCGAGCCAGTCGTGGATGGTCCTCTTGAGCGGCGGCCCGCTCATGCCTTTGAGCTTGCCCATGTGGTCGAGGAAGGCGGCGACCTTCATCTTCCGGTACACGCCGCGTTCTTCGGGGAGGTAGCCGATGCGGTCTTTGCTGTCGCTGGCCGAGGCCTTGCCGAGGACGCTGAGCTTGCCGGCGTCCGGGAAGAGGATGGAGAGGATCATGCGGATGGTGGTCGTCTTGCCCGCACCGTTGGGTCCGATGAAGCCGTAGAGCTTGCCGGTGGGGAGGGTGAGGTCGAGGTTGTCGACCGCGACCTTGGCGCCGAAGCTCTTGCGGAGGCCTTGGATATCGATCGCGTGGGTCAAGTGATGCTCCTGAGGCGCTTGGACGGGGCGGCTAGACCAGGAATCTGGCTCGCGCGAGGGCAGGATAGGGGCCAAGCCGCGGGGCGGACGCCGGGCGGTGTATGGTTGGGGCGATGAGCGATCCGGTTGCAGGCGCCCCCAGACCTTCTGAGCTGACGCCCGGCGTGTCGGCCAAGCTGGCCGAACTGAGCGATCGGTACGACGCGATCGAGCGGTCGCTCGAGGACCCGGAGACTTTGGGCGATCACCGCAGGGTCCGGGATCTGTCGATCAAGAAAGCGGCGCTCGAGCCGGTGGTCGCGGGGTGGCGTCGTTACGGCGCGATGGTCGCCGAGGCGGCGGAGCTGCGCGAAGCCGTGCGGGCCGGGGATGATGCCGAGTTGGTCGAGTTGGCGTCCGAGGAGATCCCGCGGCTCGAGGCCGAAGCGGCGACGGTCATCGAGTCGGTGAAGGCGGCGCTGGTGCAGTCCGACGACCGGGCGATCGGGAGCGTGATGCTCGAGATCCGCGCCGGCGCGGGCGGTGACGAGGCCGGGCTCTGGGCCCGGGATCTGCTGGAGGTGTACGAGCGCTACTCGACGCGGCGCGGATGGGCTTGGGAGACGCTCGACCTCTCGGCCGACGCGGGCCTCGGCGGCGTTCGCCACGTCGTGGTGAGCCTGAAGGGTGAGGGCGTGTGGAGCGAACTGGCGTTCGAGGCGGGTGTGCACTCGGTCAAGCGGGTGCCGGCGACCGAGAGCCAGGGTCGGATCCATACCTCGACCGCGACCGTGGCCGTGCTGCCCGAGCCCGAGGAGGTGCAGGTCGCGATCGACTGGAACGACGTAGACGAGCACATCACGACCGCGCAGGGCCCGGGCGGGCAGAACGTGAACAAGGTCGCGACGGCCGTGGTCCTGCGGCACAAGCCGACGGGCATCGAGGTGCGGATGCAAGAGTCCAAGAGCCAGCAGCAGAACCGCGACAAGGCCCGGCGCCTGTTGCTCGCCCGGCTGTACGACCTGGAGCGGGCCCGGGCGCACCAGGAGCGTTCCGATGCGCGCTCGGCCCAGATCGGCGGCGGGGAACGCAGCGAGAAGATCCGCGTGTACCGCTATCAGGAAGGGCTCGTCGTGGATCAGCGGCTGGAGACCAAGTTTCAGCTCGCGGCCGTGCTCGACGGGGACCTCGGGCCGATGGTGCGGGATCTGATGGAACAGGAAACCGCTCGGCGGCTGGCGGATTTGTGATTGGATCGTCGCCGGCGGAGCGCGTAGGCGTAGGACGGTTTCGGAGGTAGGCTGATGGGCATGCTGACAGACTTTGCGCAGACGACGATGGCGTACATCCCGACGCTGGCCGAGCCGGGGGAATCGTTGTTCAGCATGGACAACATCCTCGGCTGGATTGCGCTGGCGTTGGTGGTGCTCGGTGGCGCCGTGGCGGGTTTCTGGGCCAAGGTGAAAGCCAAGTTCGGCCGCGGCGGGGACGACACGTCCGAGGGCGGCTTCGGCGACGAGTGAGCCGTTCCGAGTTCGCGATCGGCGTAACCTGCCTCCATGCCCACGCTTGTTTGTGTCCCGATCACAGTTGTCGATGTTCCCGCGGCGCTGCGCGATGCCGATGAAGCGGCGTCGGGCGGGGCTGATTTAGTCGAGTTCCGCATCGACGCGTTCTTCTCCGGCTCGGGTGACGCGGGCGAACAGGCGGCCGAGGAAGCGGGCGTGTTGCGGCTGGTGCGCGAGAGCCCGCTGCCGTGCATCGTGACGTGCCGACCGGCGTGGGAGGGCGGGGACTACGACGGGGACGACTCGGCCCGGGTGAGTCTGTTCGAGCGTTTAGGCGCGGCCGACGATCCGGCGGAACGGCCTCGGTACCTGGATATGGAGCTGGCCGCGTACACGCGCTCAGCGAACCTTCGGCAGAAGGTCAATCTCGCGGTCGATCACCCGGCCCAGCGGCGGGACCTGAGCACGTCGCTGATTCTGTCGACGCACGATTTCGAGGAACGCCCGGCCGACCTGACGCGGCGGTTGCTGAAGATGGCGGACGAAGACGCGTGCCGGGTGATGAAGATCGCCTACCGGGCCCGGTCGCTTCGGGACAACCTGGATCTGTTCGATGTGCTCGGGCAGGCGCGGGACCTCGGCAAGCCGGCTGCTACCGCAGGCGAGGGTGCTTCTGGATGAATACTTGGCATGGAGGGAGGAAACCGAGTTATTGACGGACGAGCAGCCACTGTTTGTCACGCTGATTCCAGGCAGGTCCAGTCAGCG
>JBCBZM010000133.1:0-5909 GCA_039815345.1 Planctomycetota bacterium
CCGGCCTTCGAAGCGATCGGCTTCGACACGGACGGCCTTGGTCGGGGTGGTGGTGGGGGTCATTGCCGCGGATCGTACCCGCAAAGGCCGCTCGGGGACGGCTGATCAAGCGAACAGGCCCCCGAATACCGGGGGCCTTTCAGGGATGCTCTGGCTCAGACGTTCTGGCTCAGGCCGTCTGGGTCAGTTCGGTCAGGGCGCCGACGATGTCGTCCTTGCTCTTGAGGCCGAGCAGGCGCTTCTTCTCTTCGCCGCCCTGGAAGATGATGATGGTGGGGATCGCGGAAATCCCGAACTTCATCGCCGTATCGCGGTTGGCGTCGGTATCGAGCTTGCCGACCTTGACTTTATCGGACATCTCGTCGGCGATTTCTTCGATGGTCGGGGTGAGCATGCGGCAGGGCATGCACCACTCGGCCCAGAAGTCGACCAAGACGGGCTTGTCGGCCGCTTCGACCTCGTCGCCGAAGTTCTGATCGGTGAATTCCAGCACGTTCTCGGTGGCCATGATCGGTCCTCGTGTTCTGCCGGGAGCGGGGCTCCCGTGTGTGGTCGTCGCGTGGGGCCATGGTAGACCCCGTGGTTGGACGTTGCGATGGACACAACTCCACCCGCCGTTCGATGCTGTGGGTCGCATCCGTTTCATCGGCAGGCCAAAGAGTGAACGAGCGGCGCGACCGGGATGTTCCCGAGGAGGGGCCCGAGGTCGTTCAGGCCTGCTGGGCGCCCTCGAAGGCCGCGGCTGCGGCCAACGCTTCCCGGTGCGGCGCCACGTCGTGGACGCGGAACAACCGGGCGCCCAAGCCCCAGTGCCGAACCGAGCAGGCCAGCGTGCCGGCGAGCCGTTCGCTCGGCGCCGAGTCGCGGTCGAGCGAGACGCGCCCCACGAAGCTCTTTCGGCTCAGCGCCGAGAGCACCGGTCGGCCCAGCGTGAGCAGGTCGGGCGTGCCGCGGATCAGGTCGAGGTTCTGCTGCACGCTCTTGCCGAAGCCGAGGCCGGGATCGAGCACGATCGCGTCGGCGTCGATGCCCGCGGCGCGGGCGCGATCCAGATAGCCGCCCAGCGCGGTGCGCACGTACGCGACCACGCCGGCTAGGCCGAAGTCGGGCTCGGTATTGAAGCGGTCGGAGTATTGATCTTCGGGCGGTGCCGCCGCGCGGTGCATCAGGATGACACCCGCGCCACGCTCAGCGATCAGCGGCAAGAGGCCCGCGTCCTCGGTCCCGCCGGAGACGTCGTTGACGGCATCGGCGCCGGCGTCGAGCGCGGCCCGGGCGACCTCGGTGCGCGTGGTGTCGATCGAGATGGGCAGGGACACGCCCGCGGCCCGGATCGCCTCAATCGCGGGCGCCGCGCGACGGATCTGCTCGCTCGCGTCGATGCGCCGGGCGCCGGGGCGTGTGCTCTCGGCGCCGATGTCGAGCACGTCGGCGCCTTCGTCTGCGGCGCGCTGCGCGGCGTCGGCGGCCAGAGAGGGCGAGGTGAGTTGGCCGCCGTCGGCGAAGCTGTCGGGCGTGACGTTGAGGATCGCCATGAGCCGAGGGCGATCGAGTGTGAGATTCAAGTCGGCGCGCACGCGCCAGGTCGGCGGAGTGAGATGCTCGTGTGTCGCGGTCACGGATGCACGGTAGCGGGCGCGCACAAAAAAAGACGGCCCGTGGTGGGCCGTCTTCGTGGCGTCTTGAGTGTGTGCAGCGCTGCCGTTTAGAAGCGGGAGCGGTCTTCGGCCGGCGCCTGGCCGCCGCCGCCGCCCATGGCCTGCGCGAGGCCGGCGATGGTGTCGATGACATCGCTGGGGATGAGTGTGATCGCCCGGAAGCCGCCCTCGTCGGTGGTCATACCGATGGCGATCGGGTTGAGGTTCTCGGGAACGTCGATCTGCGCCGGGCCGCCCATCATCTGCATGACCTGCATGCCGTAGCCGAGGAGGGTGTCGATGCCGACGTAGACCTCGCCGGTGCGTTCGCGGGGGAGGCGGCGGCTCATGGCGCGGATGCCGTCGGCGGTACCGAGGCCGGCGCCGACGTTGGCCGATTCGATGACCTTGGACATGAGTTCATCGTTCTGGCTCATGGTCTGGACGTAGCCGTTCTCGAGCGCGGCGCCGTAGCCGGACATCTTGAGTTCGGGGCCGAGGATCATCATCATGCCCTGCTGCATCTGGAAGGCGTTGGGGTTGTTGGGGTCGACTTCGAAGCCCATGGACCAGGCGTCGACGGAGGAGCCGCCGATTTCGACGCCGCCGGAATCGAACGAGGTCTTGTAGGTGATGCCCTGCTGGCTGGAGCCGTCGAGGTCGGCGTAGGTCTTCTTGAACATGTTGGCGACGGAGGCGCCGTCGTCGGAGCGGATGTAGGTGGCGGTGTTGCTGAACAGCCCGCCGGCGAGGAGGCCCGGGGTCTTGACCATGATCGACGCGAAACCGTCGCCCGCCGTGAGCCATTGCTCGATATCGAAGCCGGGCTGGCTGAGGTTGTGCTCTTCCATCATGCCCACGAGGTTGCGGGCGATCGTGGAGACTCCGTTGGGCGAGGTGTCGAACGCGCCGGCGAAGAGGTAGTCCATCTTGGGCAGGCGGGTCATCAGCTTGCCGGTGTTGCCGCTGCCGCTGAAGAAGCCGGCGATCTCGGAGCCTTCCTTGAACTGGGAGGCGAGGTCGAGGGTTATGCCGGATTCATCGAGGTCGAAGCCGAGCATGGCGGTCTCGGCGTCGCGGAAGAAGCTGTCTGCGACGACCTTCATGATCGCCATCTGGCCTTCCATCTGCTCGGCCTGGGCGCCGCCCATCATCTGGGCCATGCCGGCGACCTGCTGCATCTGCTGCTCGAGGCCTTGCTTGAGCTGCGGGGCGAGGGCGGGCACGTTGGCGACGACAACGAGGTCGGCGCGGTCGGCGAGCTTCTTGCCGGTCGCGCCCATCGCCGCGTGGTGGTCGTCGATTCGGCCGGCGGCGCCGTCGAACTCGCGGACGACCCCGCCGCGCGGTCCGAGCACGGCGAAGCCGTCGCCCAGATCACGCGCGAAGACGCTGTTGCCCTCGACCTCGAACTCGCTCACTTCGCCGGGCTCGCCGCCGAAGCCGCGGACGAAGGCGTTGTAGTTGTTCACCGGCGCGATGACGAGGGCTTCGACGTCGCCCTGGTCGGGCATGAGAACGAATGCGAACGAGCCGTTGGTGTCGAGGCCGTCGGCGTCGAGCAGGAACTCCATGATCTCAAGCGGCTCGTCGTCGACCGGGATGCCGGTGCGATCGAGGAAGCCGGTGAGGTTCTCGTGGAAGGCGCCGAGGTTCTCGATGGTCACGGTGACGAGCGCGTCGGTCGGGACGCGGTCGGCGACCGCCGGGAGGCCCGCGATGGCGGGCGCGGCGAACAGAATCGCGGCCGAGCCGGCCGCCAGAATGCAGTTGCGTCGCATGGATGTCCTCATGTGGATTGGGACGGCGTACTGAACGTGAGCGGGCGTAGCGCCGTCCGGGTGCCCCCGCGTCGGCTCACACGACACCGCCGCGGGTCGCGGGGTCGCAAACTCCTCTAGAACGCGCAGTATAGGGATCGACCCCCGCGTGGTTTCACGCGGGCCGGGTCAGATCGGCTCATGATCGCCTCTGGAGACCCAGAAACAGGGTTTGTGAGACGGGTGCGTGACACCTGCCGGCGTCAGACGGCCGGGCACCCTGAATAGGCGGGTTGTTGATCTTCGCTTGGATGTGCCGAATCACGCGGGCCGGGCGGTCGCGGGCTTGTCGTCTCCGGCCTCGTCTCCCGCTTCGTTGCTGTCCTCGGCTTCCTCGTACTCGTACTCATACTCGTACTCGACGTCCTCGGCTTCGGCGTCGTCCGACGCTTCTTCGATCTCGCCTTCCAGTTCTTCGGCGGCCTCGTCGGCAGTTTCGGTGGCAGTTTCGGCGGCCGGGTCTTTCAACTCGATCTCGCTAGCAATCTCGGTCGCGTGTTCGGCGTCGTCGTCTTCTTCGTACTCGTACCCGGTGTCTTCAGATTCGGTGTCTTCGGATTCGACGTCATCGGCCGCGACCGATGCGTCTTCGATCTCGCCGACTTCGAGCCGCGCCTCATCGGAGACGGCTTCGTCGGTCGCGGGTTCTTCGTCGGTGGGTGTGAAAGGGGGCTCGTCGTCGGAGCCGAGGCCGTCGAAGAGCATCTGTGTGTCATCATCGTCGTCGCCGGCGTCGGCGTTTGCGGGTGCTTCGGCTTCGGGCGTTTCGATTTCTGCCATTTCAACTTCCGGAGTTTCAACTTCCGGAGTCTCGGACGCGAGCGCTTCCACGGCCGCCGTTTGCTCGATCGCCGGCGGCTCGTCGTCGGACGCGTCTTCCGTTGCCACCGCAGACGACGGTTCCGGTTCGGCGCCGTCGCCTTCGGGCTCGGGCATGCCCTGAGCCGTGGGGAAGGCCGAGCCGGTTTCCTGTTCGGCGAACTCTTTGACCTGGGCCCACTGCTCGGGCGTGATGAGCACGGCCCGGGCGACCGAGCCCTTGTGCTCACCGATAAACCCGGCCAGGCCCATCAGGTCGATCAGGCGGCTGGCGCGGGTGTACCCGATGCCGAGCCGGCGTTGGAGCAGCGAGACCGAGCCGCGCTGGGTTTCGGCGATGATCTCGACGGCCCGGTCGAACATCGGGTCTTCCTGAGCCGCGGCCAGCGAGGCGCTGGAGTGGTTCTCGCTCTCGAAGATGCGTTCTTCGTCGCTGGTCGCGCGGAGCTGCACGAGTTGACGCTCGAAGCTCGGGCCGGCGACATCGCGGAGGAACTTGACGACGCGGCGGATCTCGTGGTCGTCCACAAGCGTGCCCTGGGCGCGGATGGTTTTGTGCGTCCGCGGCGAGAGGTAGAGCATGTCGCCCTGGCCCAGCAGCAGCTCGCCGCCTTTTTGGTCCATGACCACGCGGGAGTCGATGCCGCTGGAGACTTTGAAGCAGACGCGGCAGGGCATGTTGCTCTTGATGAGGCCCGTGACAACGTTGGCCTGCGGGCGCTGCGTCGCCAGGATGAGGTGGATGCCCACGGCCCGCGCCTTTTGGGCGATGCGGATGATCGAGCCTTCGACTTCTTTGGCCGTCATCATCAGGTCGGCGAGTTCGTCGATGACGAAGACCATGTAGGGCAGGCGCTTGGGGATGCGCATCGCTTCTTCGTCGCTGAGCGTCTCGCCCGGGCCGGCGAAGCGCTCTTTAAGTTCTTCCCACTCGAGCGCGTTGTAGCTGGCGATGTCTCGGCAGCCGGCCTCGGCGAGCAGCTCGTACCGCTCGTCCATCTTCTTGCAGGCCCACTCGAGGATGGCCGCGGCCTTAGTCATCTCTGTCACGACGGGGCACATGAGGTGCGGGATGTCCTTGAACTGGCTCATCTCGACCATCTTGGGGTCGACGAGCACGAGCTTCAGCTCGTTGGGCTTCTTGGTGTAGAGGAAGCTCATGATGATCGTGTTCATGCACACGCTCTTGCCCGAGCCGGTGGTGCCGGCGATGAGCATGTGCGGCATCTGCGCCAGGTCGGCGATGAGCGGGTCGCCCGAGGCGTCCTTGCCCAGGAACATCGGGAGCTTCATTTTCTGGAAGTTCTCGCGGCTGCCCATCAGTTCGCGCAGCCGGACGCGTTCCTTGGTCGGGTTGGGCACCTCGATGCCGACGGTGTCGCGGCCGACCTGGTTGGACACGATGCGGATGTTGACCGCGCGCAGCGCGCGGGCTAGGTCGCTCGAGATGCTCTGGAGCTGGGCGACCTTGGTGCCCGGCGCCAGCTTCACGTCGTAGAGCGTGATCACCGGGCCGGACTCGATGCCCACGACCTCGCCCTTGATGCGGTACTCGCGGAGCGCGGCTTCGAGGTTCTCGGCCTGCTCGCGGACGAGCTCTTCGAGCACGTCGCCGAAGCTCTCGTCGGGCTCC
>JBCBZM010000032.1:0-24893 GCA_039815345.1 Planctomycetota bacterium
CCAACGACGCCGACCGCGTCGAACGCGCCCTCAACCAACGCAGCGAATAAACCGGCACCGGTCCACCCGCCGGCCCGCCCGCCGGCACACCCGCTACCCCGCGGGCACACACCGACCCTTCGCCCACGCCCGCAGCCGCTCGACCTCCTCGCGCATCGTCACACTCAACGGCGGACTCCCCGCGAGCGCGCGCACGACATCCTCGGTCGTCAGGTCGCGCCGCTCGGCGAACGCGGCGTGCAACGCCGCCACGATCCCCTGCTCGATCTCCGCGCCGCTGTACCCCGCGCTCGCCTGCGCGATCGCGTCGAGATCGAACGCCCCCACGTCGCGCCCGCGGCTCGCAAGGTGAATCCGAACGATCGCCCGCCGGGCTTCGGCTTCGGGCAGGTCCACGAAGAAGATCTCGTCGAACCGCCCCTTGCGCATCAGCTCGGCCGGCAGCGCGCTGATGTCGTTGGCCGTCGCGACGAGAAACACCGGGTCGCGGTGCTCTTGCATCCACGTCAGCAGCGCGCCGAACATCCGCTTGCTCAGTCCGCCGTCGTTCGACTGCGCGCCCGCGCCGGCGAACGCCTTCTCGATCTCATCGATCCACAAGACCACCGGCGCCGTTCGTTCGGCCTGATGCAATGCCCCGCGCAGGCGCCGCTCGCTCTCGCCGATGAACCGGTCGTACAACGCGCCCGCGTCGAGCCTCAGCAAGGGTCGCCGCCACGCCGTCGCGATCGCCTTGGCGCACAAGCTCTTGCCGGCGCCCTGCACACCCAGCAGCAGCACGCCCCGCGGCGCGCTCAGGCCCCACTTCTCGGCGTCGTCATCAAAACCGTGCGCCCGCGCCGCGAGCCACCCCTTCAAGCCGTCCAACCCACCCAGCTCATCCAGACTCGTCGGCGCTTTGACAAACTCGAGCAGCCCGTCGCCCGAGACCAGCGACCGCTTCGCCTCGATCACACGTTCGACATCGTCGTCCGTTAGCTTTCGATCGGACGCGGCCACCTCGCCGATCAACGCCCGCGCCTGCCGTCGGCTGAGCCCCGCGAGCGCGCGCACGATCGCGTCCCACGAACGCCGCTGGATGTCGATCTTCAGGCCGCCGCCCTGGTTTGCCCGACCATCGACATCGCGCAGCGCCGTCTTGGCGATTGTCTCCAACTCCGCCCGGTCCGGCAGGCTCAACTCGAACGGCGCGACGTGCGACTCCACCCACGCCGGCCACGACGACGACCGATCGATCAGCACCAGCCGGCTCGGCCCGAGTTCCAGGCTCGCCAGCAGATCACGCAGCGCCCGCGCGACCATCGGGTCTTCCATGTGCGCCGAAAGATCGAAGACGACAAAGACTCGCGCCACACCCCGCACCGCCTCGGCGCCGAGCCCCGCCAGCGCCACCTCCGGCGCCATCGTCGCGGTCACATCGAACGCGCCGTCGGCAGGACCGCCACCGGCGGCGATCGCGCCGTCCACCTGCGGGTCGTGCAGCCCGCCCGTGCGTGACCACGCCAACACGGGAAGCGACGCACGGCGAGCCGCCTCGGACACCACGCCCGCGGCTTCGGCTTCTTCGATCGTCGAAACCAGCACCGCACGCCGACCCGAGTCCCACACCGCACGCAGCCGATCGACATCGGGCGAGGCGGAGCCCTCTCGGCCAAGGCCAAACACCGGGGTCACGCCACGCCCCTTTCTTGCACGCGCATCGCAAACGTGTCACCGTACCGGCGCACGCACACGCCGCGCCTCAACGCGCCCGGCGTCGGAGAGACCGTCATGACCGAACTGCTCAGCCTCTGGATGCCCATCCTTGTCGCGACCGTTGTCTGTTTCATTCTGTCCACCGTGCTATGGACCGCCGTGCCGTTGCACGACGGCGACTTTGACGAAGCCACCGACCACGAAGGGCTCAACAAGGCGCTGGCCGACCTCGGCCTCAAGCCCGGCCATCAGTATCTCTTTCCTTTCTCCCGCGACAAGAAGCACATGAGCACGCCCGAGTTCAAGGAGCGTTACGAGGCCGGGCCGTGGGGGCTCGTCCGTCTCTTCCCGCGCAAAGCCAACATCGGCAAGAACATCGGGCTCACGTTCGTCTACTTCCTCATCGTCACCATCGTCATCGCGTACGTCCTGGCCGAAACGATTGTCTTCGGCGCCGACTTCCTCCGCGTTTTCCAGATCGCGACCACCGTCGCCGTCCTCGCCTACGCCGCAGGCCCGTTGCTCGGGTACGTCTGGTTCCCGATTCCCAGACGCGCCGTCATCACCGGGCTGGTCGATGGCGCCGTGTACGCCCTCACCACCGGCGTTGCCTTCGCCGCCCTCTGGCCCACGCTCACCGCCGCGGCGCCGTGAACCGGTTATGCCGGCGCAACCAAGACCGACACAACGCTCGCGAGGACCTTGATGGACCACCCGGCTATTCACTTCGGTACTGTGCTGCTTGCCTTCTTCGGCGTAATGAATCCCTTGGCGAACGCACCGATCTTCATCGGGCTGACCCAGGACCTGCCCGCACAAGTCCGTAAGCGCATCGCCACGCAAGCCGTGCTCGTCGCATTCCTGATTGTCACGGCCTTCGCGCTTGGCGGGCTCGCGCTGCTCAACATGTTCCAGATCACGCTGCCGGCCTTCCGCATCGCCGGCGGCATCGTCATGGGCCTCGTCGGGTATCACATGCTGCAAGGCGCTCAGTCGCGCATGCACACACCGGGCGACGATGACCTGGACAGCGCGCAAGACGCCGCCATGAGCATCGCCATCTCCCCGCTCGCCCTTCCCATCCTCGCGGGCCCTGGCACCGTCGTGACCGCCATGAACTTTGCTTCCGATGGCGGCATCGGGCCAAGCATCCGCGTCATCGGCGCGTTCGCCGTTATGTGTCTGCTGACATGGTTCGTCTTTGTCGCCGGGCAGAAGATCGTCGCACTCGTCGGCGCCTCGGCCATCGGCGTCATCTCGCGCCTCATGGGCTTGCTGCTGACTGCAATCGGTGTGCAGATGGTGATGGAAGGCGTCGGTGAAGCCGTCACTGCGGCACAGGCCGCGCCGCCGGACACCGTCGCATTACTCGCCTTGTCGCTGATCTCAGCGGCTACCGGACTTCCAACGAGCTAGCCCGCGAAGACCTCTCGGCAGAACGCCACATCCGCCTCGCTCATCGACGCGTCCGCCGCCGCGCGCACGTTGCACCGCGCCTGCCGCTCATTGCGAAAGCCCGGGATCACGCTGCACACGTTCGGGTGCGCCGCCACGAACCGGACCGCGGCCGACGACAGGTCCTCCGTCGTCGAACCGAACCGCTCCTTCAGCCGCGCCAGCTTCGGCTTCAACGCCCGCAGGCCCTCGGCGTCGAACTTGTCACCGAGCTGGTTGCGGATGTCGCCCTCGTCGAACGTCGGCGGGTTCTCCGGGTCGAACTTGTCGAGCAACAGGCCTTTTTCCAAAGGCGCGAACGCGACAAACGAACAGCCGTGCTGATCCATCAGCGCCTGCACCTCGGCGCCCGGCTTGATGAACTGATCGCTCATCATGCTCGCCCAGCTCTGGAGCACATCGGGCTTGAGAATGGGGATCGCCCGCGCAAAGTCCGCGTCGCTGTACGCGCTCTGCCCGACCGCGCGGACCTTGCCCTCCTCAACGAGCCGGTGCATCTCGCCCGCCGCGTCGTGCAGGTTGCCCGGCTCGCCGTCCGGCGCATACGAGCCGTGGTGGAAGTAGTACAGATCGATCGCCTCCACGCCCAGGTTCCGCAGGCTCTGCTCGCACTGCCTGCGCACATGGAACGGCTCATAGGCGTGCCCGGCCGTTCCGCGGAAATGCCCGATCTTCGTCGAGATCACGACCTTGCCCGGCGCCACGCCCAGCGTCTTGAGAGCATCGCGCAGCATCCGCTCGGCACGCCCGTTGCCGTAGATATCGGCGTTATCGAAGTGCGTCACACCCGCGTCCAGCCCGGCTTTCAGACCCGCGACCACGTCGCCCTCGTCGACATCGCCCCAGCCGATCGGCTGCCCGTCCGTCAGCGACCAGTTCGGCCCGCCCATCGTCCAGCAGCCGAAACCGACCTCGCTCACTTCGATGTCCGTTCCTCCGACACGGTGGTATCGCATCTCGCACTCCTTCGTATCCGCCGCTCAGTCCGCGTTCCGCCGGTGGCGACGGTCACGTGCCCGCGCTCGAGCAAGCCAGATGAGGCAGCCTACGACCGCGGCCAACATCACAACGCCCAACGGCGCCATCACCAACCAATAGAACCACGAAGGCAGCGCCCCGCTCGTCCGCATCGAGCGAAACAGAATCCCGACGACCAAGCCCCACACCGCCACGCCCGCGCCGATCCAGCCGACCCAGGGCAGCGCCACGCGGATGTCCGTCTGCGTTCGGCCCCGACGCGACGCACGCCGGATCGAATCGATCCGCAACGGCAACCCGCACTCCGGACAACTCGTGCGCTGCAGGTCGCGCAGGTTGTACCCGCACCGCGGACAGGGCGCATCGCGGTCTTTCAGATACGTCCGAAGTTCGTACGCCGGATCAAGGACGACAACCACGTCGCCATTCTAACGAAGGGCCCAGCCAACCATGAAGTGACTCGGTCCGCGCAAGACAACGCCCCGCATGCGCAGGGCGTCGCCAACTCCACTCTGCTGTTGAGCCGCCGCGGGGCGGCGTTCGGCGGGCGATCAGCGCCGACGACGCATCGCCGCGAGGCCTCCAAGCCCGAGCAACGCCGCCGTGCCGGGCGCGGGGATGAACTTGAGGTTGTTCCAGCCGCCCGAGCCCTGGAAACGGATCTCCATCGCCGCGACATCGAGCACGTCGAAACCGGCGTCCTCGAACGCGTTCGACAGACCGCCGGGGCCGCCGCCGGCCTGCGCGGCGAGGTTGGTCAAGTCGAGCGTCGCCCAGCCGGGCGGGTTGTTGGTCGGATCGCCCGTCCAGTCCATCGGTATCTCGAAAGTACGCGTCAGACCCATGCCGTCGGTCAGGATGATGTCCACGTCGTTCCCGCCGTTGATGTCCAGCAGGTCGATGCTCAGGATCTCGACGTTCTCGGTGAAGTCGATCTCGTACCGGCCGTTGTTCGTCGTCGCGTCGTCCGGCACATCGAAGATGCCGGGCACGGTCTGCGTCGACGACCCGCTGTTCTGCAGAATCACGCCGTTGCCACGGTTGACGAGCAGGTCCGGGTCCGGGCCGGCCGCGTTCGGGCCCGCCGGGTCGGTATCAAAGATGGTCGCACCCAGGTTGCTGCCGAACGTCTCCATGGTGAACAGGGAGCCGAACGTGAACACCGAGCCGGAGCTGTCGGTGAGCTGCTGGCCGTTCGCCAGCATCGCCCCGTCGCCGTCCACCGACCAATCGATGCAGATCGGCGCGACCTGAGCCGCCGCCGAAACACCGCACGCCGCCACCGCGGCCAAAGCCATTCCTCGCTTCATCGCTTCAATCCTCTCTCGATCACGGCCCAGGCTCTGGGCCCAAAGGTCCACCGGAGGCCTCCCAACACACTCCGGCCTACCAACGTTATTGTCCTTGTGACGGTCGATCTAGGGTCAAGGCCGCAACCGGGGCGTCATTTTGATAGGCACACTCAAACTTAGCGCCGTGATGATGCTGATTGTGTAAATTTGGACAGACATACCCTTGCTACAGGTGGCTTGGCGTGGACGGCTTTCGGCCCTTGAGCCCAATCGTTTGGAAGCAGGCCTCAGCAAAAATGAGACACCCCGCGTCGCCGCGGGGTGGCCCTGTCTCTCAGTGTCTTGTCTCGAACGCCGTTCTATCTCAAGAACGGTTCTTGTCTCTGACTTGGACTCCGAGCGTGTCTCACGCGCTCGGCCTCCAGCCTCAGCGACGGCGGCGCATCGCCACGAGCCCGCCCATGCCGAGCATCGCGACCGTGCCGGGGGTCGGAACGAACTTGAGGTTGTTCCAGCCGCCCGAGCCCGCGAAGTCGATGGTCATCGAGGCGACGTTGAAGAAGTCAAAGCCCGCGTCCTCGAACGCGTTCGACGCGCCGCCGATGCCGCCGCCGAGCTGCGGCGCCAAGCTGGCCAGATCGAGCGTCGCCCAACCCACGAAGCCGTCCTGAGGGTCGCCGGTCCAGTCGGCCGGGACCTCGAACGTGCGCGTCAGGCCCATGCCGTCGGTCAGCACGATGTCCACGTCGTTGCCGCCGTTGATGTCCAGCAGGTCGATGCCGACGATCTCGACGTTCTCGGTGAACGTGATCTCGTACCCGGCGCCGCCGCCGACCGCGTCGTTCGGCACATCGAAGATGCCGGGCACGGTCTGCGTCGGCGAGCTGTTGTTCTGGAGCATGATGCCGTTGCCCCGGTTGACGAGCAGGTCCTCGTCCGGGCCGCCGACGTTGGGCCCGGGGTCGGACGTATCAAAGATCGTGGCGCCCAGGTTGTTGCCGAACGTCTCCATGGTGAACAACGAGCCGAAGCTGAAGACCGAGCCGGCGCTGTCCGTGAGCTGCTGCCCGTTCACCAGCGCGGCGCCGTCGCCGTCCACCGACCAGTCGATGCAGATGGGGGCGACCTGAGCCGAAGCGCAGGCGGCCACGCTCGCCGAAACGGCGAGTAGTGCAACACAGTTCATGTCTAAAGACCTTTCCTCTCAACCACCGACGCCCACCAACGGCGCCGGATCCCTTTCTTCTCCCCTGCCCGTACACACACACGGGCGGAGCGCTCCACGCGGCCGACATCCGGACGCGCACAACGCCTTGTCCTCTCAATCGGGACTCGACAACGCCGCAGAAAACAAAGAGCGGGCCGTGCTGTCTGAGTTCCTTTCTTCTCGAAGAACGGACACGGCGAATGTGTCACGCTCGAAGCCGAGTGGTTCTCGAGGCCACTCAGATTGAAGTATCTGTCACGCACCCATGACAAATCAAGCACAAATGTTCGTGTTTACGTGGACTTTCCCAAAACCTTGTTGATTCCCCAGATTCCCCGGCGCGCAGGTTCCCCAGCTTCACGCGCAGGCACATGCGCATGGCGCTCTAGCTGCATTCCACCCGTGTGGTTCGGATGCCGACGCTCGCTCCGATACCTCAGAGCACCTGGTGCGCCGGCTTCGGCGTGCTCTCACCGATGCGTTGCCGCTCGATCGCGCCCGACACCTCCGCGCACGACAACAGCGTCATCTCTTCGTTCACCAGGCACTGCAAGTGCACCGGCCGACCCCACAGCAATCGCAGGTTCCGCAGCACCTCGTTCGCCTTGGCCGCTTCGATCTCGAGCGCGCTGAACTGGTGCGCCAGGTACAGCTCCCCGCGGTTCAGATAGTTCGCGTCGACCGCGTACACAAACGGCTGACCCATATTCGTGATCTGATACAGCATCCGCTGCTTCACACGCTCAAAGTCACGCGACACGATCTTCAGCTCCCCCGTCCGCCGATCGCGCCCGTACTCGTACATCTTGTGCTTTTCGCAGAACTCCGGCGTCAGGAACTCGTCGATGAAGTTCACGTCGTTGTAGATCCGACGCACCTCGAAGATCTTGTCGCGCCCCCCCATCGAACGATCGTCGTGCCGCTCGCGCGCGCCGATCGTTTCCATCCGCTCCCACTCGGCGCCGTGACGCCCGGTGTCCCAGCGCTCCTCGATGTCCTTGAACAGCTCGATCCCGATCTTGTACGGGTTGAACCCGCCCGGCGGCATATGCACCACGCCCGAGTGCTGGTCCGCGTAGTCGATGATCTCTTTCGCCTCCAGGAAGTGCCGCGTCATCAGCTTCGAGTGCCAGTAGCTCGCCCAGCCCTCGTTCATGATCTTCGTCATCGCCTGCGGCGCGAAGTAGTACGACTCGTCCCGCACGATCGACAAACAGTCCTGTTGCCAATCCTCTAACGGCGCGTGCTTCAGCAGGAACAGCAGCACATCCCGCGTCGGCCTCGCCGGCACCGCGCCCTTCGACTGCGCCGCCCGCTCGGCGTGCGCCTCGCGCTGGCGATCCAGCTCCTCGGCCGGGTTGATGAACGGGTCCATGTAGTCCTTCGCCGGCAGTTTCTCCGGCTCGAACGACCCCTCGCCCATCTCGCCGCCCGCCGGCTCGCGCCGCACGAACACCGAGTGCGCATCGATCAGGTGCTCCACCGACAAGCACGCGTCCATAAACCGCTCAACGGTTTCGTACCCGTACCGATCGATGTGCCGGCGCACGCGCGTCGCGTGGTTGGCCATCTGGTCCATCATCTTGCGGTCGGTCTTACTGAACCAAAAGTTGTGCTTGAAGAAGTCCGCGTGCCCGTAGACGTGCGCCATCACCAGCTTCTGGTCCGTCACGCTGTTCGACTCTTGCAGGTACGCGTAGCACGGGTCGTTGTTGATGACCATCTCGTAGATGCGCCCCAGCCCGTAGGCGTCGCGCTTCTTCATCTTGTCGTACTCGGCGCCCCACTTCCAATGCGGGTACCGGATCGGGAACCCGCCGTACGCCGCGATCTGGTTCATCGTGTCGAAGTCGAGCTTCTCGAACACGACCTCATAGAAATCGAGCCCGTACTCGATCGCCTTGGCCTTGATCGCTTTCATGTGCTCGAGCAGCTCTGGCCCGAGATCCGTGCTCGACATCATGCGGCTCATGGCGCTCCTTCGTCCGTCCTCCTCTTTATCGGCCCGCGTCCTCCCACTCTGTACCCGGCCCGCCGTGAGCCTGTTCATGTTCTCCATGTGAATGCGCCCCCCAGCGCTGGGCGCCACGCCCCAAAACGAGAACGACCGGCCCGTGAGGACCGGTCGCTCTTCCTTCTTCTCGGCTATCGCCAGGCTCTAAGGGGCGGCAGAGCCCGGCATGTTCCGTTCAGAGCCCACGGGTCCGCAGACCCGCACGCCCCAGGCCGAGTCAGCGACGCCGACGGCTGCCCATGGCGAGGAACCCGCCAAGAGCCGCGAGGGCGCCCGGCGCCGGCACCGGATCCAGCGTCAAACGCAGGATCGAGCCGCCCTCGCCGAAGTCCGAGGAGACGTACAACGCGCCGTCCGGGCCGAACGCAAGGTCTTTCACACCTGTGAAGCCCGAACCGACCACAACCGGATCGCTGTTGAAGTCAAAGTCGGCAAACAACAGGATCTCGGTCGATGCCGCGTCCCACACCAGCAAGCCGTCGGCGAAGCCGGGACGCTCATCGGCCGCGGTCATCCACCGGTACTCACGCTCGTCTGCGTCGTCGTCACGCACGATCGCGGAGATACCGCTGGTCGTGTCGTGCAGACGGATCTCGCCGGTGCGGTTGGCGGTGTAGACCGAGCCGTCGGGGCCCATCTCGATCGCCTCGACCGTGGCGGACAACCCACCCTCGAGCGTGTTCACCGTCAGGGCGCCGTGATCGAGTTCACGCAGCGCGCCGCCTTCGTAATCCGTAAAGATCAACTCGTCGCGGCTGTCCACGATGAAGTCCGTCGGGTTCACGAACCCGTCCAACGGCACCACCAGCGGCGACACCGACTGGTCGGGGTTCACAACCCACAGGCCGTTCATCCCGCTGCCGACGATCACGGCGCCGGGTGTGCCCGTGTAAGCGCCGGTCGCATCGAAGAAGACCGAGTCGGCGTCGAAGAGCGTCGAGCCCCAGGACTCCACGCCGCGGTCCGAAGCCCGCACACGGTTGATCGGAGGCGACTGCATCGTGTCGTCGCCCTGACCCACATAGAGGTCGCCCGTCGCCGGGTCGAAGCTCATGCGACGCGGCTGATCGACGTTGGCGTAGTTCTCAATGATGAAGCCGGGCGCCACCTGGGCCGCCGCAGGAGCTCCGAATACGCCCACCGCCAGGCCGGCTACACACATCACGCTCAAGCTGGTCTTTGTGTTCTGACGCATTTTCTGGCTCCGTTCCTTCTCTTCGCTTCCAGTGCGAGCCCGCGAACGTGTCGCCGGCCTTGGTCGCCGCCCTAAACCCAAATCACGCGCACACCGATCGCCGACCCCGACACGGGGTCTCGCTCCACACATCTGCGGAACTCGTCCGATGGCACGCCGCCAAGTGCGCCTGCCCACCAAGCCTCAGGCTCGGCGGCGGGTGCAAACGCGTGCTACATCAACAACATGCGCCGAACTTCGCGGGCGGCCACCGCTGTAGAGAAATTCAGCGCCCACCCCCCCTCAAACACACCCCAGCGTCACATCGGCGTGCAAAAAAACCGCTCCTCGGGCCGATAACCCAAGCGTTCCAGCGCCCTTATGCAGTGGTCAAGACGGCGTAACGCCCCCCAAGAATGAGCGTGCGGCTCCGCGGCTGGTGTTTGAGCCCCAAATGCACTCGTGCCAGTCCGGCTTCCGCCTTGCCGACGCCGAATCACGTCTAAGCGACACCGAGCAAGGCGCCCAGACACAGAGCAAGGCGCCCAGAAGAGGCACGAAGAGTGCAAGACAGGTCTACTCAAGACACGGGAGGTGCGCCTCGGCTACGAGCCCCTGTCCTACCGGCCGCTGCCACCCCGCGCCCCGCTGCCTTTGCGACCGGCTGAGACGCGCACGCCGTGGATCTTCCCCCGGCCCGCACGCCGCACGATCTCGGCCTCCCCGCCACCGCGCAGCCACGCCTCGGTCCGGTACCGAGCGGCCGCGTGATCCGCTTCCAGCCAGAGCACCCCGCGCGACACATTGGTCGCACGCACCGACTCCATAAGAGACTCACCCAGCCCCTCGCTCGCCGCCTCGGCCCAGGCCCGCCCCGCCGCTCCGAGCCGCTTGGCTTCCCGCTCCATCTCTCCGCAGAGCCGAGCTGCCTCGGCGCCGATCATGCCGCCCGGCATCGGCCGCGTCCGATAATCCCGCAAACGCTCGATCGCGCGGACCTCCGCGCTCCGGCGTTGGCGCCGGGCCGCGTCGTTCTGCCGATCACCGTCACGCGCTCGGGCGCTTCCTTCGTCTGGCCGCATGACTCAAGCCTACCGCCCCGGCCCATCAGATCGACGGCTTGCGCCCAGACCGGCTCCAATCGCCGCCCACGCACGAATACCCTTCTCCGTGCCCTCCAACGCTGGCCATCCCGCGCCCCACCAGACCCCTCAACAGGCCCCCCACCAATCCGGCCCTCACGCCGCGCCCCCTCCCATCCAAACAACCCTCCCCGCCGCTCTGGCCTTGGCGGCCAAAGACATCAAGCTGTCGCACACCGTCTTTGCGCTCCCCTTTGCGATTCTGGCCGCGGTCCTCGCTCGGCCCGAAGGCGATTCAGCCGGTCGCTTCACCCTCCAGCTCGCGCTGGTCCTGGTCTGCATGACACTCGCTCGGACCTGGGCGATGCTGTTCAACCGGATTGCGGACCGCAAACTCGACGCGGCCAACCCGCGGACCGAACGGCGGGCCGTCGCGTCCGGCGCTCTGCCCGTAGGGACCGCCACAGTCATCGCGCTGAGCTCGGCCGGCCTGTTCTGGCTCGCGGCCGGGGTGTTCTGGCCTCTGCTCGACAACCCCTGGCCCGCGCTGCTGGCGCCGGTGGCGCTCGCGTGGGTCGCGTTCTACTCGCTGACCAAGCGGTTCACCGCGCTCTGCCACCTCGTGCTCGGGATCGCCCTAGCGCTCAGCCCGCTCTGCGCCGCGATCGCCGTCGCGCCGTCCTCCGTCGGCTTAGCCGCGGCGCCCGCGTTCTTTACCTCCCCCACCGCCCCGGCGCTCTACCTCATCGCCCTGATGGTCGCGCTCTGGGTTGGCGGGTTCGACGTCATCTACGCACTGCAAGACCTCGACTACGACCGCACCGCCGGGCTGCGGAGCATCCCCGCCCGACTCGGCTGGACCGGCGCCGTCCGCGCCAGCCGTATGCTGCACGCCGCCGCCGTCGCCGCGCTGGCCGTCGCGGGAGGGCTCGAACCTCGCTTTGGCGTGCTCTACGCCCTTGCCGTCGCCGTCGTAGCAGCGCTGCTCATCACGGAGCACATCGTTCTCGCCCGCCGAGGCCGGGCGGGCCTTCAAGCCGCCTTCTTCACACTCAACGGCATCGTCAGCCTCGTCTTCGCCGCCCTCGCCGTCCTTGACCTGCTGGGCTGACACGCTGCCAATGACCGTGCACCCATACATATAAAAACCGCCCCGGAAACGGGGCGGTTAAGCAATCATAAGATGGAGCACCCGCGGGCCGGCGCTGTCCACCGCCGCTCGACGGCAGGGCTTCGTACCCGCCGAACGCCGCCCATCAACCCACGGTCGAGTATCGGCCGTGCGAGATCTTCTTGAACCGGCCGCTTTTGATCAGCGTCTGGTTCACGATCGTGTTGAAGGTTTTCGAGGTCGTCATGTAGCCCGCCGCGCGCACCGCGTCGGCGAGTTCTGACACAGACATGGTTTTGCCCTTCAGCACGCCGTACAGCGACTCCTCAAGGCTCGCCTTGTTCCGCGGGCGACGCCGGCTGCCGCCGCTGTCGCCGCTCGCGAAGCTCCCGCCGAACTCGGAGATCGCACGCTCCACTTCGTGAAGCTGCTCGAGCAATCGGCCGCGCCGACGCTCAAGCCCCTGGAGCTCTCGTTCCCGACGACGCAACTCCGCCGCCAACATCTCTGTTGATACCGCGTTGAGCGACTCGCCGCGCGGCGCACGTTGAGTACGCGGCGCCTTCTTGCGGCCGCTGACCTTCTTCTTCCTCTTCGCCATAAACTAAACCCTTCATTCCACCAACCCCTGCGATGACGGCCCCATCCAAAAGGCGTCCGCCATGCACATCGCAATCGAAGTCTAGAACAAGTCTAGGATCCGCACCACTTAGGGAAAGGTCCTATTATGTTGCCTAGGTCTTTACCTAATAGTGCTTTCATTCTCAGACAAAAAGCAACAACGCCAACCATGGCCCTACCACGCAACCGCCGTTCATTCCGCCGAAATCCCCAGCGCCCGGAGGAGGCCGTCGAAATGGTCGAGACCGTAGAACTCGATCTCGATTCGGCCGCGTTCGCCCTTCCCGTCCGTCTTCAGGCGAACTTTGGTTCCCAACTGTTCGCCGAGTCGGCGCTCCATATCAGCGATAATGGTTGAACGCGCCACCGCCTCTGGAGGCAACTCAACTTGTGATGCGCCAGCTCCGGCTTCGGCCCCTTCGTTGATGGCCTTCTTCGCCTCTCGCTCCAACTGACGCACGCTCCACGACTCCGTCGCCGCGCGTTCACCCAATCCGACGCGTCCGGCGCCCGGAGGCGCCGAGAGCAACGCCTTACCGTGGCCCGCCGACAATCGCTCCGACGCAACGAGCCCCTGCAACACCGGCTCCAGATCGAGCAGCCTCGAAAGATTGGCGACCGAAGACCGATCCACGCCGACCCGGTCGGCGACCTGCTGCTGCGTGAGGCCGAACCGCTCCATGAGACCTCGGAACGACGCCCCGCGCTCAATCGGATTCAGCTCGGCGCGCTGCACATTCTCCACGATCGCCCACTCCGCGGCCGAGCGATCGTCCACCTCCCGCACGATCGCCGGGATCCGATCGAGCCCAGCCAGAGCCGCCGCACGCCAACGCCGTTCGCCGGCGATCAACTCCCAATCCGCATCACCCCCGCTGCGCCCACCGCCATCGGCGCCGCCCCGGATCGGCCGCACGAGGACGGGCTGGATCACGCCCGAGACCTTGAGCGAGGCAGCCAAATCGGCCAACGCCCCCTCGTCAAAGACCCGCCGCGGCTGATACGGGTTGGCCCGCACGCGTCCGATCTCAACCTCAACCCATCGGCCGCCCGAACTCGGCTCACCGAGACGCGCCGCATCGGCCGCCGCAGTAGAACCCGCTGCGGCCGTTTCGGTCGTTGCCGCCTGTGCCGCGCCCCCACTCTCGGCTCGGTCCACTTCCGGTGCGGCGACCTGATCCGCGGCGCCATCAGGCGACCTCGGCGCATCAACTTTCACCGGCGATGCGGGAACAGGGGCAGGGCCCGGCGCTTGAGCCGGAGCTTGAGGTGGCGCTTGAGCCGGGGCTCCGGGGCTCATCAACGTGCTCAACCCGCGACCAAGGCGTGCCTTCTTGCTCATGAAAATCCTTACACAAACCTATCATGCGTGCCGGTTCAGGATCCGCGTCGAGCGGAAGCTCGATGGTACGGCTCGACGCCAATCACACTACTATGACCGGCACACCATGAGTACCCAACCACAGCATATCGAGGTCATCGGACGCGGGCTTGTTGTTCTTCGGGGCCGAGCCCTGCTCTGCCGCGATCGAGCGGGTGGCTACCACTACCTGCCCGGCGGTCACATCGATCCGGGCGAGCCCGCGGGCGACGCCGTGCGCCGGGAGTTCGTAGAGGAGGCCGGCCGCGACGTCCGCATCGGCCCCCTGCTGCTCTGCGGCGAACAGATCTTCACGCAGCCCAACAAGTCCGGGCAGCCGAAGCGACGCCACGAGATCAACCTGATATTCAGTGCGGACCTTCGACCGCTCGACGATTCCGACACCAATTCCACCGACGGGTGGCCGATCGTCGAAAGCCAGGAATCACACATCGCGTTCGACTGGATCGAGCTGGCCGCGGTTCCCGATCTCGACATCCGGCCTGCCAGCGCCAAGGCCCTGCTGCTCACCGGAGGCCGGCGGGATCACAAAGGCGGCCTGAACACGGGACCCGATCTCGGCCAAGACGCCGGCCCCGGCCCAGAGTGGATTTCCGAGGTGTCATGACCCCCAGCACGGGATCATGTCGAAGGGCGATGTCCACTCTGATTCGAACCGAGAGCAGAGCGACCGATGTTCCACGTGGAACAGTGCCCGATCGATCCCGGCCTCACCTTGGACCGACGGGTGACTGTCGCTCATTGGCGCCAACGATCGAATCCGGCCTAAGCCGCGGTTCCCAACGGCCGATAGCCGACGCGTGCCCCCTACGTCCTCCATCCCGGGCCAGCGCGAAACGACCGGTCCGTCGGCCAGCCGCTCGGCGGTCGAACGGGTCGCCGGGACCGGCCGCGAGCCCGCAGGCGCCCTGGAGACGCCCGAACTCCCGAGGAACGAATCTGACCACTCGGATCATGCTCAGGGTCAAATCCAAGCCCTCCGCAAGCAACTCCGGGAAGTCCAAGGCGAGCTGCAACGGGTTGAAGCGGAGCTCGAGCAATCATCCCAAGCGGCCAGCCTGGGCGCTCTGGCGGGGATGCTCGCCCACGAGATCAACAATGTGCTGACGCCGATCGGCAGCTATGCCCAGCTCGCCCTGCTCCGCCCCGAAGACACGGCCCTGACTCAGAAAGCCCTCGAACGAGCCGCGAGCGGCGCCGACCGGGGCGGTCGAGTCTGCGAATCGATCCTCTCGTTCGCCCGAGAGTTCACCCCCACCACCCCCGCCGCCCCCGCCGCCAGTCCCGCTGGGCCTGAAGATCACGCCGCCCAACCCACGGCCGGCGTCAACCAGGCCAGAGGCGCCGAAGCATCGACCCACCGAGAGACAGCTACGGCACAGACAGCGGGAGCAGACGCGACGAGCACGGGCCATCAGCGCGAAACCATCGGCCCCAAGGCCTCATGCAAACTGGCCCACGCCTGGGCCGCAGCGTGCGAGATCACGGCCGGCGAACTCACGGGGCCGCGACAGATCATCGCACCGGCGCCGGATGGACCGGAAGGCCCTTCGGTGCAAATCGATCCGACCGCACTCCAACAGGTGCTCAGCAACCTGCTTCTGAATGCCCAGCGATCGGTTGTTCAACGGTGGGGGGGCGCCGCCGATGCACAGGGTCAAATCGAGCTGAACTGGCAACTCGGAGACAACGCCACGGCCCTGGCAGGCCGGAGCCGATGTTCCACGTGGAACACCGGCCTTGAAGCACTCCAGAAGGACGCTCAGCACGGCTGGATCCTGCTCGAAATCGCCGACAACGGCGTCGGGATCTCAGATGCGCAGTCGCAAGCGATCCTCGCCGGGCCACTCAGCGGCGGCGGTATCGGATTCGGGCCCGCGCGACAAGAGGGCGCCGGCCATGGCATCGGGCTCGTGGTCACCGACCGCTTGGTCCGCAGCCGTGGGGGGGCAATAGGACTCGGGAACGCCGATGATGGTGGCGCCTTGTTTGGCATCTTGTTGCCCCAGGCTTGAGTTCGCCCAAAAGCTCAAATACTAGTATTATCTAATATTTTTTCCGCCGATCCATGTCTACCCATGGCCGTGCGCGACGCGCACCCCGCACGGCGCCGGGCACTCAACGCGCCCTGCTGACAGACCCTGATTACACAGCAAGATTTTTCTTCGATCCACGCACCCGGACCTGACGGGCGCAGCCGTGATCGTGCGCGTGTCCGGCGCCGAAGTGTCGCGCGGGCCGCGGCCCGGGCTGGAAACCGGAGACTTCCAGATCGGCCCTACGGACCCCAGGGCGGACCGGGAGCAGGAGGAACGACGCGGCGGGCTCACCCCTTGCAGGGACCTCCTCTGTCAGGGTGAGGGGACACCCATCGCGGCGCCTCCGGGCCAGCCCGGGCCACGATCCACGCGACAACGCTTCACCGAGCGCCTCAAGAACGGATCCACGAAGCAACCGGCACGGCCGGGGCGGGCGTGTTGCCCGCCTCGGTCATTTCTATTATTTTTAATATATCTAAGGCGGCCTTCGCCCGGTCATTCCGTCTCGGCGCCCGCCGTCGCTGCAGGCGTCGCGGCGAGCCGCATGGCGTAGAGCAGCTCGCGGGCGATCTGAGCGCAGCGTTCGTCGTAGGCCCAGGCTTCTTTGGTTGTGCCGTCGTGGGCCTTGGGGTCCACGTAGGTGATGGGCAGGCGGAAGTCGGCGCCGTAGACGATCGGACAGGCCTCGTTCGCCGAGTTGCAGACCATGACGGCGCCGAAGTCCTCGCTTGGGTTGGGCGCTTTGTCGTAGATCTTGCTGAAGCAGGTCATCGGCGTCTCCGCCTGACCTGCGGCGAGCATGTGGACCCGGTAGTGGGGGTTCGCCATGGCGCCGTCCTCGGCCCGGATATCGAACCCCGCCCGGCTGAGCGCCGCGACGGCTCTCGGGTTGAAGGCCGTCTCCTCGGTCCCGCCGCTGAACGTCTCGACGCCGGCGAGCCCGACCCGCGTCGCCGCGGCGGCCGCCCAGAGCTGGGACATGTGCGACCGGCGCGAGTTGTGCGTGCAGATGAACGTGAGCTTGGCCGAGCCATCGGCCGCGAGTGCTTCGGCGATGTGGGCGCCGAGCTGCGCGAGCTCGGCCTTGCGTGCTTCGGTGATCCGATCGAACTCGGCCTCCCGGGCGTCGAGATACGCGGTCAGCTCGGCCGAGAGTGGGGGGGTGGCGTGCGGCATGGCGGTCGCTCCGTTCGCGGCCGGTCGGCCAGGCTGGGGCTGGTCCGAGCCCGCGTGCAGCGACGAGGCGCCCGCGAAAGTCGTCGCGACGGCGACCGCGGCGGCGGCGGAGACTCGGACGGTGGCAGGCATGCGCGAACTCCTTTGGAAAACTTCGATCGAACCACGGTTCGTCCGAATCACGGCCCGTCGCAACCACCGCCAACCGCGATCGCCTTTGCGACGGCCCGCAGACGGTACCGCCGTGCGCGCGAAGCACGCTCGGCGTAAGCCGTTCAGTTCGTGTGAAATCTCACCGAACGATCAGCCGCCGGGCCGACCGCGTCATCAGCCGCGATCGCGCCGCGTTGCCAACTCGCGGGCCAGGCCGTCGCGCAGCGAGCGGGCCTGATCGTCGTGCATGTGCGCGATGAACGGCCAGAATCGGCCCTCAGTGTCATCGACCACGAGCGTGATGCGCGAGTCGCGGATCTGCTCGCCGTCGGCGCCGACGCCCCGGTACTCGGGCAGCACACGGAGCGGGAGTTCGTCGGGCAGTTGCACGACGCCATGCTCGGTGAGCCCGTGGCGGAAGGCGTAGGTGGTCGCGCGGATGCCGGGCTTGATCGCGCGATCGGTAGGCCGGCTGTCGAGCAGTGTTTGCAGCGCGTCGTGCAGCGCCGCGGCTTCGTCGTCATCAAGCCGCGCGACCAACGGCCAAAAGCTGTTGGCTTCGTCCTCGAGCACGATCGTGATGCGATCGACGGTAAAGCGCTCGCCCTCGGCGTTGATGCCGAGGTAGACGGGCAGCACGTTCCAACGGACATCCGCGGGCAGCGGGAAGGCCTTGTGCTCGCCGGCGGTGTACGGCTGCGTGCCGAGGATGACACTGGCGGCTTGGCTTGTTGCCACGGCAGAGACGGCGAGCGCTGCGAACGCGGCGGCGGTGAACTTCTGAACTCGGACGTGCATAGCGCGGTCTCCGTTGCTCGGTGTTCCAAGATGGTTCGCCCACGGTCTTGCATCGCGCGGCGTCACGGGGTCTCACGGTGCGGCCCCAGGCGGTGCTACGCCTAACGCGCCGCTTGGTTCCGGGTCGGGCGCAGGTGCTGGGGGCGCTTCACTGGTTGCGACGCCAGGAATTGCCACGGAGCACGGGATGTTCGATGCGGTACTGAGGCATGCGATCGTCTGTAGGGGGAAGCGAGTCGGCTGTTGGGGCGAGTGCTGCGAGCAACTCGCGGGCCACATCGTCGTGCATATGCGCGATAAACGGCTGTGCGCGGCCTTCATAGTCATGCACGATGAGCGTGATGCGCGAGTCGTACACGAGGTTGCCGTCGATGTCGAAGCCCTCATACTCGGGAAGGATGCGGAGACGGACATCGTCGGGAAGTTGGACGGCGCCGAATGTGTTGATTCCGTACAGGCCCGTGTAGATCGTGGCGTCGATGCCGGGCTTGGCGCCTCGATCGGTTTCACGCTCCGCGAGGATGGCCGAGAGTTGGTCACGCAGCGCTGTGGATTCTTCGGGCGTCAACTCGGCCCACATCGGCGCGGCGATCCTCGGGTCCGCGCGCAACTCGATGAAGCTGAACCCTCGGAGGTCGCTCCAGCTTGATCCGGTCGGCGCTGACAAATACTGCTCCAACAACAACCTCGGCCCGCCTCGTTTCCACGCAAACCCCGGCGACAGCGTGTACTCGCCGCGGTCTCCTATCGCGTTCTCATCGGGGCCGAGGACGACGCGTGCAGCTCCAGCGGGCGTTGTAAGCATGGCGCCGAACAACACGGCGAGTCCACTCCACAACAGAAACGCCCACGTCCGGGGCGTTGACCTCGGCGCGGGCGTTGACCGGTTCATCGTTGGACGGATTGCAGCAATCCCTGCACGGCGAGCGGTTCGCATGGTCCACCTCCGGCGTAAGGCCCTTCGTGGGCCTTTGCCGGAGCGTACCGGAGTCTCGGGGCGCCGATCCAGTCCTTAGTTGGACTTGTTCTTAGTTGTCCTTGGCCTGCTTCCGGGCCGACGAGCGGCGGGCGGAGAAGAGCGACGCCGCGGCGAGCACGCCGAGCGAGGCGGGCGCGGGGATGGCCGGCGGCAGCGTGGTCGAGCCGAGCATCATGCGGTCGAAGCCGACGCCGTCGCGGTGATCGGTCGTCCACTCCATGGTGACGGACTCGATGGGCGTCTCGGCGACGATGCCCCAGAAGAGCGGCTGGCCCGGGTTGCGGTCGTCGATGACGGTCTGCGTTTCGCCTTCACCGTCACGCACGGTGACGAGCAGCGTGGTCCACTCGAGGTCAGAGAACCAGAAGCCGAAAGCGTCGAACGCGTGGGCGGAGGTGTCGAGGGAGATCGAGCCGCGGATGACCTTCCAGAACTTCTCGCCGTCGTGCGCCACGGCGCCGTAGCCGTCGGTGAACGAGTGGATCTTGTTGTGCTTGTTGCCGACGCCGGTGACGGCGATGTCGAGTCCGGCGCGGAAGTCGAGTTCGGTGACGGGCTCACCGACGCGCTTGGATTCGAACGTCTCGATGTACTGCGTGGCGAGCGAGTTCTCGAAGCCGGAGGCCGAGCGGAGGGTGTCGAAGGAGGGCGCGGCCGAGGCGGGCGCAGCGATCAAGCCCGCGGCGCTGACGATGGCGGCGAAGGCGATGGCGGTCTTGGTCTTGAACTGTTGCATGGCTGTGTCCTCCGGTCGTGTATGTGAATGTCCACCACAGATGTGCAATGCGAACGACGGGGATGCCAGCGACCGACGTCGTGACGAGTGCGTTCTCGGACGCAAACGGCGCGGCGGCGCGGGCTCGGTGTTTGGGGCAACACCTCGGCGCGTGCGTTGTGCGTGTGCGTCCGAGAACGGCGCGACATGCTGATCACTTGGAGCGCGCATACGAAGAAGGCCCGGGCCGCCATGCGAATCACAGCGGCGCCGGGCCCGATCTCTTCGGATCTCTTTCTACAGACAAGAGCGAAGCGGCAACGTCAATGGGTCATCACGCCGACCGCGTCCGGCGGCGCGACGCGATCAGGCCGACGCCCGCGAGCGCCACGGCCGTGGGCGCCGCGGGCACCTGCACGAGCTCGACATCGGTGAAGAAGCCCTGCGCCGAGCGGTTGCCCGCGGGATTGGTGGGCACCACGCCGGGCTCGAAGAAGCTGAACGTGCCCGTCTCGCCCGGGACGTTGAGCGCGAGATCGAAGTCGAAGCCGTCGAACACGTCGTTGATGATCACGTTATTGGGCGTGATGGCTTCGAGGCCGTCGACGACGTTGGGCGTGAAGACGTCGAACGTGTACGAGCGATTGGGGCTGGTGAAGCTGCCCCCGAACTCGAACGTGACCGTGCCGGGCAGGTCGATGGTCAGGAAGCCGGAGAACGGCAGGAGGAAGTCTCCGGGCTCCGGGTTCGACGCGAGCAGGTTGCCGTTGATCACGGCGAAGGCGAGGTTCTCGCCGCCGGTGAGCTGGCCTTGCACGGCATAAATGAGCTGCGCCTGCGCGGCCGAGCCCGCGGCTGCGACCGCGGCGACGGCGGTTGCTGCTTTGATGAAGTGCTTCATGGTGTGTTCCCTTTCTCTTCCGAGACGCCGAGTTGAAGCCCGGCGTCGTGTGTGTCGCGCCGGGAGCCTCTCCGGGGCGTCCGGGCGCAGGATCAGCCTCGGCCGGGCGACCATCGCTCGGCGCGGGACGAACAAACGGGTTGGTGACGGAGGACGCCTTGCGGAGGCGAGGCGTCCAGAACAAGAGCCGACCGCCTCGAATCGTCACGAGGGAGGCCGATGCACAGGCTGAGCGGGTTGGCTCAGCGCGTTGGCTTGGGTCTTGGGCGTGCCGCCTCGATCAGACCCACGATCGGGTCCCGGCGGCGCTGCGGGTCAGTCGAGACGACATCGTCGCGGGTCGAGCCGATCACCAAGCAGAAGCATCCGCCGAGTCGATCGAAGCCGCGAGCCGTGCCGGCCCGACGAAAGCATTCGCCCATGCATAATCGCGGGCGTCGGGCTCAAGCGGGCGAGATGTGTGGCTGAGTGCCGCATACGGACCCTGATAAGGGCTTTGACGCCGATAGGTTCCGCTCTGTGCGAGAAAAAACATTCGCCCCAAGCATGATTATTCGGGTCTTTACTGAACTCGTATCGCGTCTGCGCCGCGCGCTCGTTCAGCGTGCCGGCGCCGCGACGCCCTGGTTCGTGGCCGGCGGCAGCACGACGACATCGTTGGGGTCGATGTGGATGCCGACGCGCTCGCCCTCTTCGAACGAGGCCGCGGGGTTGAGCTCGGCGGCCAGCACGAGTTGGCCCTCGGCTCGGCTCTCGTTGGTTTCGAGGCGGAGTTGGTGCTGAGCGATCTCGCCCAAGTGCGTTCGGCCGACGCGGGTGGCGCGAAGGGCTTGAGGCGCCGTGTGATCGACCAGCCGCATCGTCTCGGGTCGCAGCGAGAGCGTCACGTGGTCGCCGGCGTCCAGCGGCGGGCGGTCCTCGTGCAGCCTGGCGTGCAGCGGGCCAGCGGCGGTGACGAGCGTGGCCTCGGTCTTGGACGCCTCGCGGACCGTCGCGTCCACGAAGTTGGTCTCGCCCAGGAACTCGGCAACGAAGTGGTCCGCCGGCTGGCGATAGCACACGGCCGGCGGGCCGACCTGCACGACCTTGCCGTCTTTCAGGATGGCGACTCGGTCGGCCATCGAGAGGGCTTCTTTCTGGTCGTGCGTGACGTAGATCGTGGTCAGGCCGGATTCCTTGCAGACGCGGCGGATCTCGTGCCTTAGTTCCAGGCGGAGCTTGGCGTCCAGGTTGCTCAGCGGCTCATCGAGCAGAAGGACGGACGGCCGAACCACGAGTGCCCGCGCCAGCGCGACGCGCTGCTGCTGCCCGCCCGAGAGCTGCGCGGGCTTGCGCTTGGCGTAGGCGGCCATCTGCACCGCGTTGAGCGCCTCGCGCACGCGGTCGCGGCGTTCGTTCGTGGGGATCTTGCGGACCTTGAGCCCGTAAGCGACGTTGGCCTCAACCGTCATGTGCGGCCAGAGGGCGTAGCTCTGGAAGACCATGCCGGTGTTGCGCTTGTTGGGGCTGAGCGGCGCGACGTCGCGACCATCAAAGAGGATGCGGCCGTTGGTCGGCTCGATGAACCCGGCGATCATGCGCAGCAGCGTCGTCTTGCCGCAGCCCGACGGGCCGAGCAGAAAGAACAGCTCGCCCGGCTCGATCTCGAGCACGACATCGTCCACGGCCTTGGTCACCCGCTCGCCCAAGCCCTTCCGAGCGGGGAAGTGCTTGGCGAGGCGGTCGATCTCGACCCGCGTAGACCGGTGGCCTGAGGTCGAGGGTGAGGGTGAGGGTGCGGCGGTCGGGTTCTCGAGTTGGACTTCGGGCATCGGCCCGGGAGCTTATCGCCTCGGGCGTCTTCTTGGTGGCCCGGCTCAGTTCTCGCTGTCGGCGATGACGGCGGACTGCGGGCAGCCGTTGAACCAGGCGTTGAGGTAGCACATGAAATCGTCGATCTGGACGCCGTCGCCCGCGGGGCGGTTGACGCCGAAGCCCGGGGCGCAGTTCCCAAGGCCGAGCGCCGGGTTGGTGATGTCGGCCGCCGGGTCGCCCGCGGCCCAGCGGTTGAGGTAGATCGAGAAGTCGGTGAGCGTCACCTGCCCGTCGGGCGGCGAGCCGGGCACGGCGCCCGAGACGTCGGCCGGTCGGCAGCCGCCGTAGAACCGCAGCTGGGCGTAGACCCACCGGTTCTCGAAGCCCGCCGCGCCGTCTTCGAGGGTGACGGTCCACTCGCCGGCGGAGCGCTCGCCCCAGTGCCGGAGCGAGGTGAAGACGCGGCCTTGGATGTTGTTCTGGAAGTCCGCCGGGCGCGTCTCGGCGAAGGTCGAAACCGTCCCGTCCGGCCCGGTGAGCTTGATCGCGACATCGCCCTGCCACGAGGCGTCGAGCGTGAGCACGAGTTCCACGTGGTCGATCTCGATGTCGTCGGTCACGGTGAACGTGCGCGACACGGGGTTGTCGGCGCCGACATCGGGCAGGACTTCTTCGACTTCGAGCAACTCGGTCTCGATGGCGACTTGCGTGCCAACGTTGCGGTGCGCTTGGGCGCTCTCGACGGCCTTGAGCGCGTTGAGCGCACCGAAGCCGAAGTGTTCGTGGTGACGCCGACCCGCGGCGTTGGTCTGCCAACCGGCGTCGCTTGGCGCGATGTCGCGCAGGCCGTCGTTCACCAGCGCGTGCTGCACATCGATCCACGTCAGGTCGGGCCGCATCTGGAGCATGAGCGCCACCACGGCCGAGCCAAGCGGCGCGGCGCCGGAGGTAAAGCCGAAGTTCTCTTCGATGACGTCCACCGGCGTCCCGATGTTGCTGACAAAGCCGGAGGTGACCTGGTCGCGGTGGATGCCATTGGAGCCGCTGGACGGTGCGACGGCGAACACCGAAGAGCCCGGCTCGGCGTAGAACGGAATCGTGTCGGCGTCGGTGTGCCCGCTGATGGCAATCGTGTAGCGGCTGGCGGCATAGGGGTCGTAGTCCACGCGGTCGAGCGGGTTGGACCGGTTGCCCGCGGCCCACACAAACACGGTGCCGAGACCGCCGCGGCCGTTGATCATCGCGTCGCGCACGCCCGCGGCCTCGATGGGATCCCAGACATGAATCACCGAGGAATCGCTCGGGCCGTAGGAGTGGTTCTTGATGTCGTTGAGGTCATTGCGGAACGCGAAGGCCTCGGCGGTGGTGGTGGGGGAGCCGATGAGTTGCTGACTGAGCTGCGCATCGTGCGCCAGACCGACGACGCCGTCGCCGTCGTCCTGGGCGGCGATGAGCCCGGCAACGCTGGTGCCGTGGCTTGTGGGGTTGTCGAAGACCTGCGCGGCTTCAGGGCGGTAGTTGGGCGCAAGCTCGGGGTGCTGCTGGCGGAAACCGATCTCAACAACGCCGACCGTGACGCCCGCGCCCGTCGCGCCCAGCATCCAGGCCGCGTCGGCTTCGAGGTCGATCTGCTCGGCACCTGGCACGGTGTTGATCAGGTGCCACTGATCGCTGAGCCGGTCGTCGGTCGGGATCGTGCCGCGGAGTGTCCAGGGGCGTTCGACTTCGACGCGGGCCTCGACGCCGGCGTTGGTGAGTCGGCTTGCTGCGCGGGCGGCGTCGCGCACGCTACCGAGCCGCAACGCGTGCCAGTCGCCGGCGACCGGCGCAGCGCGGACACCGGCGAGCGCCTCGGCACGAGCGCGCTGATCGGCGCGGACCAAGACCGTCGCGTGCGCGCGCCAGCCCGCCTCGGCCGGGATCACCGAACCGTCCGGATCGAGCGCACGGATGTGCTCGTCCGGCAGCCGGTCGGCTTGGGTTACGGCTTGCGTGGCGTCCGCAATACGGAATGCTCGCGGACCGGCGTGCGTGGGGAGCACCAAGACCTCGGCGTCCACCGGCAGCGCGCGCGCCGCCTGTGGCTGCGCGGCCGGCTGGATGGCCGGTTGTAGGTTCGGTTGCGGAGTCGACTGGACGGTCGACTGCACGGGCACGGCGATGCCCAGCGGCTGAGCCGCGGCGAGCCCAGCCCAGACGGCCAGCGCGAACGTCGATGAGAGCCCGGTGAGCGTCGGCACGGATCGAGGCATGGAGGACTCCTGTCGGAACTGCGTGCGGCAAGGCGCGTGAGGCCGGTGAACTCGGTGCAGCGTGCCCCGGATTTCG
>JBCBZM010000025.1:0-28952 GCA_039815345.1 Planctomycetota bacterium
CACATCCAGACCCAGTTGCGCGTCGCTGTGCGGAACCATCGCGGGCTCTTGCGCGCCGCGGCCGGGCTGTCGTGCCGGACGACCCAGTCGGGATGGAACCCAACACCGAGCCCGGCGTCCAGGACCTTGAGCGCCAGATCCGCGTCGTTGCGGTAGAGGAAGAACGCGGCTTCGTATCCGCCGAGCGCGCGCCAGACTTCGCGGCGGACGAAGTTGCCGCAACCCATGACGGGCCAGTCGCGGCGAAAGCCGGGGGTGTGCTTTGCTCTGGGCTGCTCGGCGAACGGCCACTCGCTGGCGTCGGTCTCGGGGTGACGCGGGTGCAGCGTGACGGCGCCAAGGGACGGGTCGGCGGTGAGCGCGTCCATCGCGGCGCTGGCCGCCTCGGGCTCGGGCCACGCGTCGTCGTCGAGGATTAGGACCACGTCGCCCGACGCCTCGCCAACGCCACGGTTGAACGCCTCGACGCCCAGGTTCTCCGGCAGCGCGAGCGTGCGCACGCTCGGGAACTCATCGGCGAGCATCTGCAGCGACGCATCGCGCGAGGCGTTGTCCACGACGATGATCTCGGCCGAGCGGGTCGGTTCGTGCTTGAGCAACTCGGTCAGCGTTCGGCGGAGGGCCACTTCGCGGTTGTAGTTGAGCACGACGACGGAGAGTGTGAGCGGGCCCGCTCGAGCGCGCCGCGGCACGGCATTGGGCGCCACGAGCGGCGCCCGTGCGCCTGCGCGCATCGACAGCAGCGCGCCCTTCGCGAGTGTGCTCGCGACCCGTCCGAAGCCGCCCGGTTTGGTCCACGTCGGCTGGGATTCGTCGGCGATGAGCAGCGATCGCCCGAGGCCCCAGGCGCTGGGTCGGCCTTTGGAAGAGACCACCCCGACATCTGCGGCAGGGCGGGCTGCGGCCCGCCAGAGCCCGGCGAGTATGCTCGCTGAAGCGCTCCGTTGTTTGAGGCCAAGGGCTTGCAGCGCTTCGGTTGCCCGGTCGGCGTCGCTCGGTTGCAGGGCGGGATCGATGGCGAACGTGCGCGCGCCCTCGGGCAGCCGTTCGGCGAGGTCGTCCCATCGAAAAGGTTCTGACGTCGGAGCCTGGGCGTTGAGTTCGGCCGGCGGAACGGTCGGCCAGCGTCCGCTGAGTCCGTCGGCGAGGCCGCGTTGGTGCCACGCCGCGGCGTGGGGTCGGCCGATGGCGTGCTGCCCGGCGGCGCGGGCGGACTCGATCAGCGTGCGCGCGAATCGCGCGCGAGCCCGTCGGAAGGCCCCGAGGCCCGAGGCCTCGATCACCAGGTAGCCGTTGCGCGCGGCGCAGTAGCGCGGCCAGCCCTTGGGCCGGTCGAATCGCGGATGCACCACCACCGAGTCGGGCACGGCCACGACCCGTCCTCCGGTCCAGCGCTCCATGCGCAGGCACCACGCCGCGTCGTCCCCGTTGAGAAAGACGTCGGGCATCAGCCCGATGTCTCGGGCCACGGGCGCGCGCACGAGCAGGCTGCACGCGGCGGCGTAGTCGCCGTCCACGGCGCCGACTCTATCGGGGGTGACCTCGGTCGGGGTGTGCCCGCGCTGGGCGCCCGTGCGCAGGTCGAGGACGCCGCCGACTTCGAAGACGTCGGCCGGCGTGGGCCACGCGACGGCCGAGCCCGCGGCGACGACCGTTTCATCCGCACGCAGCACACGGACGAGCGCGCGGAGCGTCTCTGGCGTGACGCGGGCGTCGGAATCGACGAGCCACACGGCGTCGGGCGGTTCGTTCGGATCGAGCAGGGCCTCGCTCAGCCCGGCGTTGTACCCGCCGCTGCCGCCGGTGTTGGTTGCGAGGCGGACGAGACGGGCCTCGGGTGGGCCTGCGTTGAGTGCCAGCGGCGGGTCGGAGGCGTTGTCCACTGCGATGAGCGTGAGGCGGACGTGGTCTTCCGCGAGGGCCTCGGCGACGCGGGCAAGGCCGGCGGTGATCGCGTCGAGATCGGACTGGCGTTGGAAGCAAGGCGTGACGGCCGTGATGGCCATGGGTCGGCCGGCGCCGGGCCGCGGGACGGGGTTGGGCTGGGGCTCAGACAAGGGTCGTCAGTCTACGCGCGGGGCTGCTAGCCTTTGAGCCCTGAGCGCGTGCCGTGAGCGTTCGGTGCGCTATTGGACCCCGACCGGAGATGTCGATGCCCATTCGAGAGTTGCTGTCCGCCCCTGTTTTGCGCCGGTCGGTGCTGCGTCGTGGTTCCAACAGAGCCGTCCCGAATCCGCGCCCGGAAGCCGCGGGCTGTGAAGCGCTCGAGCCGCGGATCGTGCTCTCGCTCGTCGGCACGGCGCCCGTGCCCGATCTGGCCGACATGGAGGACCCGACCAACCCGGTTGTGCGGTTCGTGACCAACTTCGGCGATGTCGACATCGAGTTGTTCCCGCAGATCGCGCCGATCAGCGTGGACAACTTCTTGAACTATGTGAGCAGCGGGCGGTACGACGAGACGCTGGCGCACCGGTTCGTGGACAACTTTGTCATTCAGGCCGGCGGGTTCGGGTTCCGCGAGACCGACGATCCCAGCGGCGAGTTCTTCGAGGTGGAAACCGACCCGACGATCCAGAACGAGTTCAGCCGATCGAACCTGGAGCGCACGCTCTCGTTCGCCAAGCTGGGCGGCGACCCGGACAGCGCAACGAGCCAGTTCTTCATCAACCTCGGCGATAACTCGGCGAACCTCGACAACCAGAACGGCGGGTTCACGGTCTTCGCGCGCGTGATCGACGACCGGTCGTGGAGCGTGGTGCAGCAGATGACGGGGCTGACGCCGACGAACCTGGCGTCGATCGATCCGCCGACGTCCAACGCGTTCAACGAGATCCCCGTCTCCGACACGTTTGACCAGAGCGCCCCGCTCGAGTCGGATTTCATTTACTTCGCCGATGTCGAGGAGATCAGCCCCGGCGGCACGTCGCAGTTCTACGACCAGCGCCTCGTGTACCCCGAAGGTTTCCGCGGCGATGGCACGACCGAGACGAGCATCGTTATCTCGAACCCCAACACCGCCGGCGCCAACGCGCAGGTGATCGTTCGGTACGAAGACGGCTTCCGTGAGGAGGTCCTCGCGTCCGGCCTGCTCGAAGCCCACAGCGTGACCACGCTCGACTTCGAAGGGCTGCTCTCGCCGATCCGTGTGGGCGTGCCGTACAGCCTCGAGATCCGCTCGTTTGTGGACGGCGCCGCGTTCAACCCGCAGCCGCTGTCCGCGGAGTTTGTGCACCAAGACAGCTTCTTTGCCGCGTTCGCGACCTCGGGCGAGGCGTTCTTTGCGCCGGATCTCGTCTCGTCGACGGCGCTTCGGAGTTGGGGCTTCGGCGGGTTGGCGCCGGTGATTCCGGACGCGGACCCGAACATCCGCATCGAGCGGACCCCGTTCGTGGTGTGGCAGAATCTCGAAGCGGTGGACGGCTCGGTGACGCTGACGATCTTCCGCAACAACGCCGAGCCGATCTTCGAGACGGTGTTCCTTGAAGCGAACCGCCGCGGCGGGTTCGACCTGCGCAACGTCGACGGTCTGGACTTGTCGTCGTACGTGGGCGTGCGTCTGACCTCCGCGACGGACATCGTCGCGGCGATGAGCGTGTACGAGAACCGCTTCGACATCAGCGTGGCGGACGTGACCCAGCAGTCGCAGAACGCCTCGGCGTACTCGACGATCGGGGCGCCGCAAACCGGTTCGCCGCGCGGGGCCCTGCCCGACGTGCGGATCCCGTTGCAGCCGGCCGATGCGCACATCACGTTCGTCAACCCGTCGAACGAGCAGCAGACGGTGACGCTGACCCTGCAGCGCGGCAACGGTCAGCTCGTGCAGCGGGCGATCACGCTGCCCGCCGCCCGGGGCGCGGCCTTCCGGCTCGACGCGACCGCGCTGGGCCTGTTCCCGGGCGAAGCGCTCGGCGCGTACTACGAGGCGTCGTTCCCGGTCTTCACGCACTACGTCGGCGCCGACAACCTGACCGCGACCACGTTCGATCGCGTGGGCACGGCGTTCACGGGCGTCGCGACCAACAACGCGCTGCTGGCCAACGGCGCCCTGCCGGGCGATCGGCTGATCGTCTTCAACCCCGCGACGGATCCGGGCGTTGCGATCAGCGTGCAGGTGCAGTTCCACTTCACCGACGGCACGTTCAGCGCCGGTGATGTCTTCGTGATCCAGCCGTTCCAGCGGATCGAGATCCGCCTCGATCTGCTGGCCGAGGAACAGATGAACACGGCCGAGTTCGGCGTGGCGGTCGTGACGGAACGGCGCGTGAACGGCGAACTGGTGGACGCACCGATCATCGTCAGCCGGTACCGCGCCGACAACGCCGAGCAGGCGTACCTCACGAACGCAACGCTGGCCGGGCCGCTGCTCAGCCTCAACGACGCGCGGATCCTGGCCTAAGGCCGGTCTCTACCGCATCCCGAGCCGGGCGCGGAGGCGCTGGGCCATCGTGCCCGCGGCGCCGCGGAGGCTGCGCATCCGTTCCAGCTCGGCTTCGAGCTGCGCGATGCGGGCCTTGGTCTGGGCGTGGGCGTCCTTCTCGGCTCCCAGTCGATCTATTGCCGCGGCGTGCGCGTGCTGCGCCTGGGTCAGCCAGCCTTCGAGCGCGGTGATGTGTTGGCTCAGGCCGAGCACCGACATCGGCCTCAGCGAGTGGTCGAGCCAGTTCACGTCGCCTGCGCGGGCGACGTGGTTCCAGAGCTTGAACAACCGCTCGGCCCGCTCGATGTACGCGGCGCGGTGCTTGTCGAAGAGACGGGCGAAGAGTTCGTCGTGTTTCTTCACGGCCGCGTCGATGAGTGACTCGCCGCCATGACGCCGCCAATCGAACAGGGGTTTCTCGACGCGCACGCCGCGGCGCCCGGCCAGCGCCATGCGGACCCAGAGTTCCCAGTCCTCGTAGCCCTCGCGGAAGTGGGTGTCGAATGGGCCGACGTCGTCCATGGCGCTCCGGCGGACCAGCGCGGTCACCGGGTGCAGGTTGGTCAGCAGCAGCAGGTCGGAGTTCCACTCGGGCGTGCGCCAGACGGTGTCCTTGGCGCCGGGCGCGAGGATGCGTTCGTAGCAGTACGCGTGCGAGACGCCGTCGTCGTCCGCCCGCTCGATCGCTGCGTGGAGTTCGCGAACAAACGAGGGCGCGACGGTGTCGTCCGCGTCGAGCCATACGAAGTGGTCGTGGTCGCCCTCGGCGCAGGCCTCGATGCCGGCGTTCCGGGCCGCGGGCAGGCCGGCGTTGGCCTGGTGGACCACCTTGACGCGGTCGCCCGCGAGCGCGTCGCAGGCGCCGGGCGTGGAGTTGTCGTCGGAGCCGTCGTTGACGACGACCACCCGGACGTCGGCGGCTTCCTGAGCAAGAGCCGATGCGACGGCGTCGGCGACGTGGGCGCCGTGGTTGAAGCAGGGGATGACGAAGAGCGCTCGCGGTGGTCCGTTGGGGGCGGCCCCGCCCCCGGCGTGCGGGTGGTCTGGGGCAAGATCGGGCGTGCGGGGGATCTCGGGCGGCATACGCGGGAGGGTAGCCGACCGCCCCTAGACTGATCGTTCATGGACTCGTTCTGGAAGTACGCGCGTGGGCTCGGTCGGTACCGGTGGTTGCTGGTGGGGGCGCTGGGCTGTGCGCTCATCTCGGCCGGCGGCGTGGGGGCGGGCCTGCTGGCGATCACGCCGCTGCTCGAGGGCATCCTGGGCGAGGGCCGAACGCTGGCCGACATGGCGCGCGAGCTGAACGAGCAGGACGTCGTCGCCGGGCGGATCCCCGAGTCGTGGATCGCCGCGTTGCCCGAGGGCGAGTTCACGGCCGTGGTCGCGATCGTGTTGGGGCTGGGCGTGCTGACGATCATCGGCGCGGTCGCCAACTTCCTGCACCAATACCTCGCGCTGACCGCGGTCTTCCGCACCGTGACGAACCTCCGCCGACGCGCGTTCCACGAGGCGCTGCGCTTCCCGCTGCTGGGCGTCGTGACGGACGGCCCGTCGAACTCGATCGCGCGCATCGTGATGGACACACAAGCGCTGGGCACGGGCTTCAACGCGCTGCTCTCCAAGGCCGTGGCGCAGGTGTCCAAGGGCGTCATCGCGTTCGTCGCGGCATTGGTGATCAACTTCTGGATGACGCTGATCGCCGTGGCCGTGGCGCCGCTGCTGTACGTCGTCTTGCACCGCGTGGGCCGAACCATCCGCCGCGCCAGCCGCGGCGCGCTCAGGCACACCGAGGAGCTCTACGGCGCCGCGACGGAGGCGCTGCAGGGGCTGCGCGTGGTGAAGGTCCACACGACCGAGCGCTACGAGGCGGGCCGATTCCATCGCATGAACAAGCAGGTCATGCGCGAGATGATGCGTGTGCGCACGGCCCGGGCGCTCGCGGGCCCGCTGATCGAGGCGATCACGCTCGTCGTGCTCGGCGGGTTGAGCCTGATCGCGGCGAAAGCGATCCTGGACGGGCACCTGCGGGCCGAGTCGTTTATCGCCACCCTGGTCGCGCTCGGCGCGGCGGGCGCTTCGCTCAAGCCCTTGACCGGCATCGTCGCCGACATCCAGCAGGCCGGCGGCGCGGCCGAGCGCATCGACGAGTTGCTCGCCCAAGGCGCCGAGCCCGGCCGGGATCTGGGCCTGCCCAAGCTCGGGCGGCACACGGCGTCGATCGGCTTCGACCGCGTCACCTTCACCTACCCGGGCGCCGAGACGCCCGCGCTGCGCGATGTTTCGATCGAGGTCGCGCACGGCGAGACGGTCGCCGTCGTCGGGCCCAACGGCTCGGGCAAGACGACGCTGCTCGCGCTCGTGCCGCGGCTGTTTGACCCGCAGGCGGGCCGGGTGCTGGTCGACGGCAGCGATATCGCGGGTGTGAACGTCCGCTCGCTCCGCCGACAGATCGGCGTGGTGACACAAGAAACCGTCCTCTTCCGCGGCACGATCGCCGACAACATCGCTTACGGCGCCGAGGGCGTCACACGCGAGCGTGTGATCGAGGCCGCGCGCACGGCGCGAGCGCACGAGTTCATCGAGCGGTTTCCGCAGGGCTACGAGACACCCGTGGGTGAGCAGGGCGCCACGCTCTCGGGCGGGCAACGCCAGCGGCTGGCGATCGCGCGGGCTGTGCTGCGTGAGCCGGCGATCCTGATTCTTGATGAAGCGACGAGCATGATCGATGCGGATTCGGAGGCGAAGATCGCCGAAGCTGTCAACGAGTTCGGGCACGGGCGGACCGTGCTGATCGTCGCGCACCGCCTGAGCACGGTGGTCGGCGCCGATCGCATTCTGGTCATGGACCGCGGCGAGCTGGTCGACCAAGGCACGCACGATGAGCTGATGACGCGATGCGAGGTGTACCGTCTGATCGCGCAGCGACAGCTCGTGGGCTCGGGCTCGCTGTCGCCGGTGACGGCCGCGAAGCCCGGCGCCTCCGCGACGCCGACTTCTTAGAGGATCTGTACCGATGCACGACGCCGATGCCGAGGGTAATGACTTCTTTAAGTGTGATTTTTGCCGATCGGTCTGGTCGGAAGATCGCCCGATGATCGAGGGGCACAAGGGCTCGCTGATCTGCGCGCCCTGCTTGACGCTGGCGCACGCCGAGTTGTTCGCGGGCGAGGACGCGGGCGAGCTGCCCAATGAGCACGACGCCTGTGCGCTCTGTCTGATGCACAAGGAAACCATGCGGCACTGGCGCAGCCCGATGGACACCGAAGTGCTTGCGTGCCGGGAGTGCGTGGTGCGCGCGGGTGTGATGCTCGCGAAAGATCCTGACTTCGAATGGGTGCCCCCCACGCCGGCGACTTGATAAGTCTGGCCTGTCCGTTCGGGCGTGATAGAAACTAGACCCAGCCCATCACCCGCCAGACGACCCGCAGTTGCGGCGTCATCTCCGGTCCGTGCACTCGGTCGAAGCTTTTTATGCCGCCGAGCGGCAGCCATTGCACGTCGTCGTATTCCCACGATCGTGCGTGCTCGGCCGGGTGTATGGCCTCGATGCGCTCGCTCGGCACGACAAGTACGGCGATGTCATAGCTGCGGGCCTCGGGTGTCCACACCACGCACACCGTGCGCGATTCGAGCACCGGCATGTGCAGCGTGAGGCCCGTTTCTTCGGTCAGTTCGCGGCGGATCTGTTCGAGCAGATGCGCCGCGCTGAGCGTGTGTTCTTCAGAGGCAAGATCCGGATCGAGTCCGCCCGCGGGCGCCGATTCCCACTGCCCGCCGAACAGCCGCGTATCGGCAGCGCGTCGCCCGATGAGCGTGTGCGGCTCGCCCGCCTCATCGGTCGCAACCAGCAGGCCGATGACGGAGGTCAGCACGGGCGTCGGCTCGGGCGTGTCGATGCCGTCGGCGCCGAGAGTCGCGAGCCGTCGGTACCGATCGGGCACGCAGCGGATGGCGCCGGCGTCGGCGTCGATGGCGATTGCGCTGAGAAAGACAGCGTCGTGCAGACGCGGGTTGGAGCGACGCATCGCGTCCCACGCGGCGTCGATCTCGGGCGTCGACTCGGGCGGCGGGGCGTCGGCGTCGACCTCTACCCGCAGCGCCCGTTCGCCGGGCGTCCAGACGAAGGCGCCCTCGACACCCTCGACCGGTTCGAACGGCGGCCGGGTCACGCGCCCGGCAGCCCGGGCAGACCACCGAAACCGGCCGGGAGTTTGTCGAGCATGTCCTCAAGCCCGAGTTCGCGGGCCTCGCGCTCCACCACCAGCCGCATCCGCCGCTGCGCTTCGGCCAACGCGGCGTTCGTTGCTTCGGCGATCATCTGCTCGACCTGTGCGCGGCTGGTTTCGTCGGCGACGGCGCCCGCGGCCGCGGGTGAGACGGTGACTTCCAAGATCCGCATCTTGCCATCGGCGATCACGCGCACGGCGCCGCCGCCCGATTCGCCCGGCGCCCGCATCGCTTCGGCTTCGTTCTTCAGCCGTTCGGCCGCGTCGGTCAGCTTCTGCTTGTCCTGCATCAGCCCCGCGAGGGCGCCCATCGCTTTGAGATTCCCAAACATCAGTCGGTTCCTTCGGTGGGCTGTGTGTCCGCGGGCCGTCGCGGCGTGACGCGGGCGATCTTGCCGTCGAACGCGGCCAGCGTTTCACGCACCAGAGGCCTGGCGGTGATTTCGTCGGCGCTCGGCATCGGCGCCTCGCGCGGCCCGTCGTCGTCCGCGTCGTGCCCGGCGCGCGACGCGGCCCGCAGCTCGATCTGCACCGGCTCGCCCGCCGCCCGGGCTACAAGTTGTTCGAGCGCGCCGATCCGGTCCTCGGCGGCGCTGCGCACGCTGTGATCGGTCTCGACCACAGCACGCCCGCCGTCGAGATTGATGAGCGCCGACTTGTTCAGGATCGCGCCCAGCGTGCGTCCCTCGGCCTGGGTCCGAACGCGTTCCCACAGTGAGACCAGATCGCGCGAGCGATCGGCCGGCAACGGACGCACGCTGTCGCGCGGCGGCGGGGCGTGTTCGTGCTTCGGCTCCGGCGCCGGTTGTTCGCGCTTCACAGGCTCTGGCTTGGAAGGCGCCGAGTCGGCGGCCGGGCGTGGCGGCGTCGCGGGTGTCGCGTCGCGCGCCGGTTCATGCCGGGCCGCCGTCAGGCTTTTTTTGAGGCGGACCCCGATCGGCTCGTGACCGCCGCCCGCGGTCCGCCGCCGAGCTCCCGAGCCAGTGCCGTCGCGTCGGCCAGTTTCTCGGTCATCGCCAGCCGCACGACCAACGCGTCCAGAATCGCCCGCGGCGTCACGCTGTTCTTCACGGCCCGCTGCACGCTCTCGCACAGCGCGATCATGTGTGTCAGCCCTGCGGCATCGAACTGAGCGGCGCGCTCGGCTTCCGCTTGCCGTGCCGAGCCGGACAGCTCGACCAACTCCGTCTCCGGCCCGCACGCCGCGAGCACCATCAGATCGCGCAGCCGCTCCATCAGCGTTTCGAGCAACTGGTCGATCGAGACGCCCTTGCCCAACAGCGCGTCGGCCGATTCGAGCGCCGCCTTCGCGTCGCCGTCGGCCGAAGCATCGATCAAGGAACCGATCAGCTCGCGGTCGGGCAGGCCCAGCAGGCGTTCGAGCAGCTCGAGCGTGAGTTTCTTCTCGCCCGAGGCCATGAGCCGATCGAGCAGGCTGAGCCCGTCGCGCATGGAGCCGTTGGCGTGCCGCGCGACCGCCTGCACCAGATCGTCGTCCGCTTTCAGCTTCTCTTGCTTCACCACCGCGGCGAGGTGTTCACCGATACGGCCCGTCGCGATGTTGCGGAAGTCGAACCGCTGGCACCGGCTCTGGATCGTCGCCGGCACCTTGTGCGGCTCGGTCGTGCAAAGAATGAACACGACGTGCTCGGGCGGCTCTTCCATCGTCTTCAGCAGCGCGTTGAACGCCGCCGTGGTCAGCATGTGGACCTCGTCGATGATGTAGACCTTGCGCTCGCCGCGCATGGGGCGGTAGACGCAGTTGGCGATCAAGTCGCGGGCCTCTTCGACGCGGTTGTTGCTGGCGCCGTCGATCTCGATGACGTCCTGATCGCGGCCCTCCATGATCGCGCGGTCGACGTCATCGGAGCCGCCGTTGAGCGCCTTGGCGAAGATGCGGGCCATGGAGGTCTTGCCCACGCCGCGTGTGCCACAGAAGAGGTAGGCGTGCGCGACGCGGCCGGCCTCCACGGCGTTCTTGAGCGTCTGGGCGACGGGCTCTTGCCCGACGACTTCATCAAACGACTGCGAGCGGTATCGGCGTGCGAGGACGGTGTAGGCCATGTCGGCACTGTACGGCACGGCGCGTGCGTCCGGGCGCCGTCCGCGCCCGCATCCCCTCGGTTGACGGCCAGGACACCGGCGGCGCCGGACGACAGCCGCTTATGGCTGCTGCGGTCAAGCCCTGACCAGGTTCACGGGCCGCCCACGCACCGGGCCCGGCCGTCAACCGAAGGGACGCTGGGCCTCCTCGGGCTGAGAGTCTAGGGGGCTTCGGCCCGTTGGATCCGAATCCGCCCCGCCCCCGGATAGACTCGCGGCATGCCCGATCCCGTCCGCAACCCGACCGAGACACCCGGCCTCTCGGGCCTGACCGCCCGCCAACTCGGCCCGCTTGAGCGCGCCGAGCGGCAGCGGGCCCTCATCCTCCGCGTCGTCCGCGTCGGGTTCTTCATCACGCTCATTACGGTCACACTCGTCGCGATCAGCGAGCCGGGCGAGTCGGGCGAGGCGCCCAAGCTCGTCGCCTACTGGCCCACCATCACCGCCATCTCCCTCGCCCTCGGCATCGTCGTCCTCGCGATCGACCTGCTCACGCCGAACAAGAAGATCTCCACGCTCTTCAGCGTTTTCTTTGGCCTGCTCGCCGCCATGCTCGCGACGGTTGCCGTCTCGTACGTCATCGACTTGCTCGCCGCGAGCTACGAGGTGCTCGACGCGCCCAACTCGCCGCTGCTCAATGTCATCAAGCTCATCACGGGGCTCTGTTTGGGCTACCTCGGCATCGCGATCGTGCTGCAGACGCAGGACGACTTCCGCCTCGTGATTCCGTACGTCGAGTTCGCCAAGGAAATCCGCGGCGTCCGCCCGCTTGTGCTCGATACCTCCGCCCTCATCGACGCCCGCATCGCCGATGTCGCCGCGACCGGCTTCGTGCAGTCGCCGCTGGTCGTGCCGCAGTTTGTGGTGCACGAGCTGCAGGTGCTGGCCGACTCGGGTGATAAGACGCAACGTGCTAAGGGCCGCCGCGGGCTGGATCTGATCAACCGCATGCAGCGCTCGCCGCTGCTGGACGTCACGATCGACGAGACCCCCGCGCCCGGCATCGCGGTCGACCAAAAACTCGTCAAACTCGCCAGCCAGTTGCCCGCCTCGCTGGTGACGGGCGATGTCGCCCTCGCCAAGATCGCCGCCATCCGCGGCGTGCGGACGCTCAACCTCAACGACCTCGCCAACGCCCTCAAGCCCGCCCTCTTGCCGGGCGACCCCTTGACCATCACCATCGAACGCAAAGGCGAGCAGGCCGGCCAGGGCGTGGGCCACATGGACGACGGCGCCCTCGTCGTCGCCGAGGACGGCGCCGCCTACATCGGCGAAGAAGTCACCGCGACCGTGGTCAACACCCTCCAAACCGCCGCGGGGCGGATGGTCTTCGTGCGCATCAAAGCGCCCGACGAAACGCACACGCCCGATGCTCCGCGCCGGGAACACACTGCGTCGCCGAGTCCCGACGAAGACGAAATCGAAACGGCCGCACTCACGATCGACCCCGACCAAGAAACCCGCGTGCCCGAGCCGCCCAAGGCCGAGCCGACGAAATCGGAGACGCCGAGGTCCGGTCCCTTCCCGCCTAAGCGCGCGAACACACGCCGCAGCGGCGTGCGCAACCCGCGGCGTTAGCGCACGTGTCTCGGGGTGACGCCAGATCAAACCCCCCGCCGCCAGTTTCCGGGCAGCGGGGCACTCTAAGCACCTTGTGCGTTACGGGCAGAGACGGGTTGCATACCAGTCCACGAAGCAACTGAAGTCGCTGGCGTCAATGACTCCATCGGGCTCGCGTTGATCGACGCACAAGCCAGTTGCGGTGATATCCGCTCTCGGATCAGATGTCGACCACCAGCTCAAGAAGGTTGTGTAATCAGAGTTCTCAACAATCCCGTCCGGAATCCCATTGCTGGTTGCAAATGTCGTTACATCCGCCGGCTGATAGTGCTGCAGTACGGCGAGATAGTCATCGCCGTCGTTGTCGCCATCGAGATCGGCATCCATCTCGAACATGTAGCCAGGCTCGAGAACCTTACGACCATCAAAGGCAAAGGTCGCTGCCAGAAGCGCGGCTTCGAGGGCCGCTTTGTCGGCGCAGTTGTCCGTATGGGTGGGAACTGTTGGATCAGGGCACGGCATCACCGGAGGATCTACGAATATGTTGCTCGGCTCACCGCACTGAAAGCCTGCATTCCGGTCGAAGTCACCGAGAAAGCCATGATCAAATCGTACGAAGTCAACCGGATCGGTTGTCACATCCATAAACGCCGTCCGAAAGTACTCTGGTTCGATACCCACAATCGGAGGAGTTGGAAGTGCTGTAAGAATACCTTGATTGATAGTGTAGAAGCTGTCTCGCGCTTCGATCCAATCGAGCGCGTTGTAGCGTCCGTCATCGTTCAGATCTAATGCACCCGCTCGGATGGAATCATCGCCGCCAATACGCAGGAGTAGCGACAGCAAGTCGTCTAAGCCATACTGCCCGTCTGGCAACTGTTCAAAGCCGCCGGTGGTCTCTGTCCCGGCTACGTCGAAACGATCATCTCCCCCGACCGCGATAATCTGCGTTCCATCAAGCGTGTTCAGACTTCTGTAAGCATGCCAAACCGCAATGAGTGTATCTCGATCAGTATCGTCGGCCACGTTGTCGGGCAGCTCGGTCGCTGCCTCGATCGGAAAGCCCGAAGTGTTAACAACGTCTCCGAAGAGTAGTGCTCTTAGTCGCCGTTCGTCCCCCGTCTCTTGGAAGAACGGGTGCTCACTGGTTGAGTACGTGCGAATCCGCCCGTCGAGGTCCGCGTCGAGACCCTGAATGTACAGTGCGTCGAGGTATTCGTACCCACCATCAAAGATATCTGGGACGGACGAGATCACCTGGTTCAGCAGCACGCCATCTGCTTGATCCACCACTCCGTCGCCGGTTAGGTCGCCCACCAACCCCTGGTTTATCTTCGGCAGGAGGCCGTCGAGCAGGTCAACATCGTCTTGGTCAAAGAAACCATCGGCATCGAGATCAAATCGCAGTAACTCCGGATCAGACGCGTAGAGGCCGGTATCTACAAGATCTTGGGCTCTCGCGACATCAGCTGCGTTAAATCGCTCATCTGGAACCAGGTCCAGCCAATCCGGCGTCTTGCGTGGATGGTGTGGATCAAGCGCTTCAGAGTTGTCGATGATGTTGAGTATGTACGCTTCGTCAAAGCTATCCAGTACCCCATCGCTCACCCCGTATCCTGGATCGCCGAAGAAGCTGCCTGTTGTTGTTCTGTCAAGTTCGGCAATGTTTCCTAAAGCAAGCTCGCGCTGCAGATAAATCACGTCGAGAAGATCGATCGTGGCATCGGGGCCGCCATAGTCACTATCCAGTGGCGCGATTGAACTGGTCAGGTCGCCTTCATGCGCGGTAAAGGTAGCGATCGCGCTGAGCGCGTTTCTGTAGCCCGCGGCCGGAAGTGTGGGTGGCGACGAGTTTGCGATGTGTAGAAGTTGAGCTACGAACGTGCCATCTTCTAATGCTGAGGTTGTCTGCAACAGCTCCATGGAACCGTCTGAGCGCTCAATCAGGATTCCTCCGCCCGAATCGGCGGGGCTGCGAATATTAGTCTCCGGCACGACCTTCAGTGACTCGGTGACTGCCGTAGAACGCCCTAAGCCAACTTCAAAGTCCCCGTTGGCGTCACGTAGCACGCGGATATCAGACTCGTTGTAACGCAGATGCCCACGAGTGGAGGAATAGCCGGCCCCCGGTCCAGTCTGTCCGAAGCCGGCTGAAAACGAACGCACAATGCTGCCGTCATCACAAAGCCCCTGGTACAGCGGCATAGGATCGATGTGTGTGACCGGACGCTCCAGCTTTAGCAAGACTACAACGTCCCGGTAGGGCGGTCCCGAATCCTGATAGATAACCTGTTCGACACCGACATGAAAGTACGACTCTGCCATCTGTTGGTTTGTCAGGGCGGCGTCAAACTTCGCAACGCCGGCTGCCATACCGGTGCCGTCGACTTGGCGTCGAAAGCGAACAGCGAGCGTGTAGTTCACGGTGTTCGGGTTGTTGTCGTTCGGAAAGAGATCGCTGGCCGAGTAGGAAGTTTGGATGCCGTTGGTGCTCCACCCAGATGCCCAGTGCAATGTGGTCGCGACAACGTCCGGTGCGATCAGCACACCACTGGCAAAGTTGGCGTTCGCGATCGCCAAACCGGCGGGTCCACTTGGTCCAATCCCGCAAACCGCATCAAATCGGTAATCGCCGACGGCGGGTTGTGGTCCGTTGATCGCCAACGCCGGCGAAGCTGTGGCAACGAGAGCCGCGAGGCAAGGCGCCAGCCACCCGTTTCGTGTGCGTTCTTTCGAGATTCGCATCGCATCTCCTAAGCAATGCGCGAGTGACATCGGCCCCGTGGAGATATCTCCAGAACGGGTAAGAGTGTGAAGACACTTGTGATGACAGTCGCGCAGGTCTTTGGCGCCAGCCCGGCGCCGCCCAATGCGTCATGCTCGGAACACGTGTCCGGGCATGCCCATCCCGCACTCGTACTGACAGACTATAACCGGATATCAACAGCCGGAAATAGAGTTCTGTGTTAAGTTACGCAATCTGCGTCCTTCACCACTGTCTCCACCGCCTCCAGCAACCGCCGCCGTGCGTCCGCCGCGTGCGGGTTCCAGTGCTGGATCGTGTCGAACAGCGCGGCCGAGTCCTGCTCCGTGTTCCGCTTGAGCTGCAGCAGCCGTGTGTACGCCAGCGTCGCCAGCGGTAGGTCGGGCAGCGGCATCGCCGTCGCCGTGCGACCGATCAGGTGCGTGACGACCTGCACCATCGCCATCTGCCGATCGTGTTCGTCGGCGCCTACCTCGATCGCGTGCAGGCCGAGCCGGCGTTCGAGGAACCGACGCAGCAGCCGCACCACGCTCCGCGGCGCCCGCGCGGGGCACAGCGCCACCGTCTGACCGCTCAGCCCAACTTCCGCCGCTGTCTGCGGGCCGAACAAGGGGTGCGTGCCGACGACCCGGCAGTGGGGCGGCAGCTTCGCCAGCATCAACTCGATCGGCTTCGACTTTACCGATGCGACGTCCACCACGAGCGCCCCCGCGCGCACGATGGGCGCCACCTCATCCAGCACGCCCGCCAACTGCGCCACCGGCACGGCCAATACCACGACGCCGCAATCGCGCAGGTCGTCCAACCGGCCGCGCGTCACGCCCTCGGGCGTGGGCGATGAGGTGTTGGGGTCGATGCCCACAACCTCGGCATGCCGAGCCAGCGTCGCCGCGGCCAACCGCCCAAAGGCGCCCAGCCCCACAATGCCGATGCGGTCGGCGGTGACGTGATGATGTCGATGCTGATGTTCAGAAGTTCCAGTCACGGCTTTAGCGTACCGGCGGCTCGGCAGAAACCGTCGGGAGCTACGGCCGGGTGCCGTGGTCTGACGAGCGAAGCGGGGAAGGCCACGCGATGCGTACCCGGTCGGTCGTGGCCTTCGCTTCGCTCAGACCACGGCACCCAGAAACCACTTGGCCGACCGGCAACGGCCCGCTACCCTGCTCGCTGATGACCGCGATTGCCTGAGTCCAACCCGACCACTCGGCCCTTCAGCACCAAGCTGATCCCACCCAGCCGAACCCGGTTCCCAGCGAGCCGGCTGCTGTGTTGTGGACCCGCCGAGCCCCCCTCTACCCACGTCGACTGACTCAGGCCAACCCCTTCGGCGGCCCGGCGCTTGTTCATCAACCGCAGCGCCCGCACGCCGCCGATCCGCGGATCCCACATGCCACGAAAGAACTCCCGCCGAGATCACGCCGCCCGTGACGGCTTCACCTGCATCCGCTGCGGCTTCCAGGTCCCCGCCAACACCTGGGGCGCCAAGCACCGCAACCACTGCCCCCGCTGCCTCTGGTCACGCCACGTCGACGACCAGCCCGGCGACCGAGCCAGCCACTGCAAAGCCCCCATGGAACCCATCGCGATCGAGGTCCGACGCGACGGTGAATGGGCCGTCATCCACCGCTGCACCGGCTGCGGCGCCATCAAACCCAACCGCATCGCCGGCGACGACCACGAGCGTGCACTCCTAGCCCTCGCCCTGCGGCCGCTATCGAATCCGGCCTTCCCGCTGGACGCGTTCGATGCGTGACCGAACCTCGTGCACCCGTGCCACTGACCCGGCTTTGTGGGTCAGTGCTTCTCCGCAGCGCACGCCGAACGCACTGACACTCAAAGCCGGGTCAGTGCCACAAAGACGACACGCCGCGCCGCCCAGCCCATCCTCGGCGCCCGATCACTCGCCGCGCACGGCCTCCAACTCGATCTCCACCACCAACTCCGGCCGCACCAGCGTCACGCCGCCGATCATCGTCGCCGCGGGGCACACGTCACGGAACACCTCCCCGTGCGCACGCCCCACGGCGTCCTGATCCGCGATGTCCGTCAGGTACATCCGCGTCCGCACCACGTCCGCCATCGTGCGCCCGGCCTCGGCCAGCACCGGCGCCAGCTTGCGGAAGATGTACGCCGCCTGCTCGTACGCGTCGTTCGGCGCCACGGTCTCGCCGTCGTCCCCGATCGCCGCCGTCCCCGCCACAAACACCCGCCGCAGCCCGGCGTGCTCCACAACCACCGCGCGGGAGAAGCCGACCGAACGCTCGAAGGGGCCGTGGGTGGAGAGGTTGGTGCGGGTCATGGGGCTCTCAGGCTATCAGTCCGAGTGCTGTGATCTAACGAATGAAGCAAGGAAGGTCACGCTACGCGCGTCTGTACACCCGATCGCGGCTACCTTCCTTCACGTGGGACGTCTCGAGCCTACTCGCGATTCGGAGATGCGCCCTTAATGCGTTCTGGTGCGTCACCAACTACTTCAAGCCCAGCTTCATCGAGCATGGCATACAGGAGTTGGTTTGCATCCCTACACAACTCAAAGTTATCGGCAAGCAATTCTTTAAGCGTATCTATTACATCGGATCCATCGGAGATGCTCGTCAAGTAGATAAGTATTGAATCTTCCACCCAGGTACATCTGCTGTGTGACTGGTGGTCATCCTCAACGATTGCAAAAATCTCAGGCGGCTCCTTTGCGGCACAAAGTAGATCTATCGTTAGCGTGCCGGCCATATCATCTTGGTGTGCGACCAGCTTGTCTCGCACTTTCTTTGCGAAGTGCCCTCGAGTGCCTGGGTCGTCTTTAAGACGTGACTCTCGGAGCTTCTCGTAAAGCGCATGCCCATGTGCACCGAGTAAATCGCGAGCGGAGCACTTGTTCGCCAGATGCTTGAGCCGCTGTCTGAGCTCGGCTCCCGCGGCGATGGCGTGGAGTTGCAAGATCAGCTTGTCCTGTGCCTGTAGCTCATCGGGCTCTGCTGTGGACAGTGTGGCTCGTGAGAGGGACCTCACGAACTCGACGCTCGTCATCAGTGGTAGCGCGATAGCTAACATCTTGCGATGACGTTTGGCGGGAATATCTGAGAGTTTAGCTGACGCGGTGCGCATCGGAAACCATCCTACAGCTTCTTCAGCGCCTCCACCAACTCATCGATGTGCTCCGTCGTATGCCCCGCCGAGATCTGCACGCGCAGCCGGGCCTCGCCCTCCGGCACCACCGGGTAGCCGAACCCGATCACGAACACGCCCAGTTCCAGCAGGCGGGCGCTCATCGCGATCGCCTTGGCCGTGTCGTGCACGATGATCGGGCAGATCGCCGTGGGCGACTCGATCACCTCGAAGCCGGCCTCGCGGATCTTGGCGCGGGCGTAGGCGGTGTTGTCGCGCAGCCGCTGCACGCGTTCCGGCTCGCGCATCACGATCTCGATGGCCTTGTTCGCCGAGCAGGCGACCGTCGCGGGCAGCGCGTTGCTGAACAGCGTCGGTCGGCCGCGCTGGATGGTCAGCTCCGTCCCGCGCTTCGGCCCGGCGATGAACCCGCCCGCGCCGCCGCCCAACGCCTTGCCGAGCGTGCCGGTAAAGAAGTCCACTTCGCCATTGCCTGTGTAGTTCTCGGCGCCCTTGAGCATCCCGAAGTGCTCGTGCGTGCCGCGGCCCGTCTCACCCATCACGCCGTGGCCGTGCGAGTCGTCCACGACCAGCAGCGCGCCGAACTCGTCGCACAGCTTCCGCAGCCCCGGCAGGTCGCCCAGGTCGCCCTCCATGCTGAAGACGCCGTCGGTGATGACCCAGATCTGCCCGGTCACGTCGGGGTTGTCGCGCGCCTCGATCAGCCGCTCGCGCAGGTGGTTCAGGTCGCTGTGCTTGTAGACCTTCTTGTGCACGCCCTTCTTCATCGTCGCGGCCAGGCGGATGCCATCGATGATGCAGGCGTGGTTCAGCTCATCGCTGATCAGGATGTCGCCCGGCTCGGCGAAGGTGGGGTACAGGCTCTCGTTCGCCGTCCAGCACGAGACGAACGTGTAGCTCGACTCCGTGCCCATGTAGCGGGCGATGGTCTCCTCGAGTCGTTCGTGGCAGTCGAACGTGCCGCAGATGAAGCGGACCGACGCGGTCCCGGCGCCGTACTTCTTCAGCCCCTCGATGCCCGCCTCGACGACCTCCGGGTGGTTCGCGAGGCCGAGGTAGTTGTTCGAGCAGAAGCAGAGGACGTCCTTCTCGGAGCCATCGTCCTGCCGCATGCGCACCACGGCGTCCATCGGGCCGTGCAGCATCCGCAGGTGCTTGTACTGCCCGCCCTCGTCGAGCGTGCGCAGGATGTCGTCGGTGCGGGTGTTGAACGGCAGCGCGGTCGTGGCGGTCATGTGGGGGCTCCTCCGGGGCTCGTGTCCCCGGAGTCTAAGCCCCCCGCCGGGCGCCACGGGTTGACCCGTAGGGCGCCCCGTGCCGCAGCGCAGGCAGCGGCTTCTGTCAGGGGCAGCCCATCGACCACTCGGCCAGATAGCACGAGAAGTCGGACAGATCGACCCCGTCGCCGCCCATGCCGAAGTTGCACACGCCCGTGGTGGTCACGTCGGCATCCGGGTTGTTGTTCGCCCACAGGCTGAGATAGAACGAGAAGTCAGAGAGCGTCAGCGCGCCGTCGGGGATGCCGTTGCCCGTGCCCTCGGTCGTGATGTCGGCCGGGCAGTCGTTCGCCGGCGGGTCGAACGTGATCACCAGCGCCGGCCGGAAGCTCGCGTTCGTGCTCTCGCGGCTGTCGAACCGCTTGGCGGTCGGCGCGTCGTCCTCGTCGCCGATCAGGATCCAGCCGAAGTTGTCCCCGCCGTCGGCCCACGCCTGCACGTCGGCGACCATGCCGGCCCCGTCCCACTGGTACGTGCCGATGCCCGAGACGACCTCGGTCGCCGAGGGCGCCGCGACGAAGTCGCCGCCCGGGTTTGTCCAGAAGGCCGTGTCGAAGCTGGTGTGGATCCAGGTCGCCGCGCCCGCGGTCGCCAGCGTGCCGCCGCCCTCCTGGCCCGGCGCGTCGTCGACGCCCTCAGCCCAATCGGTCGTCACACGGTGCAGCGTCTGGATCGACCCGCCCGAGATCGTCCGGTTCATCCGCAGCGTCAGCTCGGCGCCGGTCACCGTCGAACCCGCCGGCACGGCGCCCGCGATATCAAACCGCAGCAACGCCCGGCGCAGCCTCAGGCTCTCGTCCCCCTGCACGGTCTGCCCGGCGAAGAGGTAGATCCCGGCACCGTTGGCCAGCAAGCCGTCGTCCTGCTGAAACAGTGTGCCGTCGGCGATCGGCTCGAGCGTGACCGTCTGGGCCGAGGCGGTCTGAGCCGAAATGGTCGCGGCGGTCGCGCAAAGCAGGGCAAGGGTCGTCGGAACGAATCGGCGCATGGTCGGGTCTCCTGTGCGGGCGGGTGACGCCCCGCGGGCGCTCACATCCTGTGAGTCGCTCTTGAACCCATAACCTCGCACACCGATGGAGCTTCGGCCACCAAAGCGCTGCTTTCCGTCGGTCCGCGCTGGTCTCGAGCCGCGTCAGACGCCCGCGAGTTCGGGTTCAGCCGCGAAAGTTGGCAGCCCGGCTTCCTCGCCGATCAGTCTCGCCGCGATCTGAGCGCTCAAAAAGATCGTCGGCAGCCCGCTGCCCGGGTGCGTCCCGCCGCCGGTCAAAAACAGGCCCTCGAACCCCTTGAGCTTGTTCTGGGGCCGGAGGTGCAGCATCTGCGTGAGATTGTGAGCCAGATTGAACGTCGCGCCGAAGTTGATGTTCGACCCCGCCCAGTCCGCCGGCGTGATCTGCATCTCCGCTTGGATCCGCTCCTCGATGTCCTCGATCCCGAACTTCGTGCGGATCTGTTCCATCGTCCGCTCGCGCATCCGCGGCGCCTCGACCGACCAATCCACGTCCGCCTTCAGGTTCGGCGTCGGCACCAGCACATACAGCGCGCTGTCGCCCTCCGGCGCCAGGCTCGGGTCCACGCCGACGGGGTTGCAGATGTACGTGCTCGGGTCCTCGCTCAGGGCGCCGTTGACCGCGATGTCGTCGAGGTTCTCGCGGTACCGCTCGCTCGTGTAGATGGTGTGGTGCGGCAGGTCGACCGTGCCGCGCACGCCCAGGTACAGCATGTATGTGCTGCACGAGTACCGCCGGTCGTCGAGCGCGCCGTCGGAGTGCCCGTTGGTCCGCAGGTGCTCGGGGATGAGATTTTTCATCGCCCACGTCGCGTCGGCGTTGCAGACGACGTAGTCGTGCGCGCGCACCTCGCCCTTCGTCATCACACCCGCGGCTCGCTTGCCGTCGAACACGACCTCGTCCACGGGCGAAGACGTGCGGATCGCGCCGCCCAGCTCTTCGGTCAGCTCGGCCATGGCCTGCATCAGCGCGTTGCACCCGCCGACGGGGTGCCAGATGCCGTACTCGTACTCGATGAACGGCAGGATCGTGAACAGGCTCGGGCACTCGTACGGGCTCATGCCGAGGTACTTGCTCTGGAAGCAGACCGCCAGCTTCACCAGCGGGTGGTTGAAGTACCGCCCGAGCATTGAGTGCACCGTCAGGTGCGGGTTCAGGTGCGGCAGCGAGCCCATGGTTTCCAGATTCACCAGGTCCATCGGCGTGCGCATCGGGCTGCGCAGCACCGGCTCAAACGCGTCCAGCTTCGCCCGGTTGTCGTCTATGAACTTGCGGAACGACAGCCCGTCCGACGCGTCGATCGCGCCCAAGCGCTCGGCCATCAGGTCCAGATCGCGCGTCGTGTCCAGCACCACCGGGCTCTGGCCCTCGCGCCCCATCATGAGGCGGTACATCGGGTCCAGCTCGCGCAGCTCGGCGTAGTCGCTCAGCTTGCGGCCGGCCGCGGTGAAGACCTCTTCCAGCACGTACGGCATCATGAAAAACGTCGGCCCGCGGTCGAAGTGATACGGCCCGACCGGCGCCCCGTCGGGCGACCGATCGAGCGTGATCCGCGCCGTCCGCCCGCCGACCGTGTCTTGGGATTCATAGACCGTGACGTCCGCGCCCCGAGCCGCCAGCAGCACGGCCGTGGAAAGACCCCCGGGACCGGCGCCGATGATGCCGACGCTGGGACGTGCGGAAGAATGGGTTCGCTTGCTGCGGGGCATCGTGTCTCCTGGTAGCGGACCTTCGAGTGTACGGGTCTCCCGCCGCCCCTTCGCTTCCTGGTCCGTTCTAGACTCGCGCCGTGCACGACGCTCCCGAGGCAGCTCCCGCCGCATGGCCGCTCTCAGAACGACTGTCATGGCTCCGGACCTTCCGCCGGGGCGTGGCGGCGCATGAGCGCGAGCTGTGCGACCTCGCGAGCGCGGAGACCGGCAAGCCCCGTGACGAGACCCTGACAACGGACATCCTGCCGCTCGTGTCCGCCTGTGTCTGGATCGAGAAGCACGTCCGGCGGGTTCTGAAGGCACGAAGCCTCGGCGGCAAGCCGATGTGGCTGCTCGGCGTCCGCGTGCGGATCGAGCGGGCGCCCATCGGCCGGGTCGGCATCATCGCCACGTGGAACTACCCGTACAGCCTGCTGGGCCAGCAGCTCTGCGAGGCCCTGATCGCCGGGAGCCCCGACGCGGGCAACACGGTCGCCGTCAAGCCGTCGGAGCGTTGCCCGAAGTCCCAGCGCCGCCTGCTCGAACTCGCCCAAGAGGCCGGCCTGCCGGAGGGTGTGCTGACGGTCTGGCATCACGACCGCGACGCGGGCCGGAAGTTGGTCGAGGAGGGCGATCTGGATCATGTCGTGTTCACCGGCTCGACCGCTGTCGGCCGCACCATCGCCGGCGCTCTCGGCCCGCGGCTGGTTCCTTCGTCGCTTGAACTCAGCGGCCGAGACTCGGCGATCGTCCTCGCCGACGCCGATGTGCGGCTGGCCGCCCGGACAGTTTGGGCCGCCGTCATGCTCAACCGGGGTCAGACGTGCATGGCGCCCCGCCGCGCGATCGTGGATCGGGCGGTCTACCCGGCGTTCATCGAGGCGCTCGCCGAGCGGGCCCGCGGCGTCGAGCCGGCGCCGTTGATTGACGCCGACGCCGCCGAGCGCGTGCGCACGCTCATCGCCGATGCGATCGCCCGAGGCGGGCGGGATCTCGCGTCCTCAACCCCGGACGCGGGCGAGGGCGCGTCGGTCCGTCCGGCGGCCGTCGCCGACTGCCCGCCCGATGCCGAGCTGTTTCAGGGCTCGCACTTCGGCCCCGCGCTGGCCATCACGCCGGCGGACTCTCAGGATGACGCGATCGAACTGCACGGGCGTTGTGACCAGCGCCTCGCGACTTCGGTCTTTACGCGGTCGCCCGGCCGGCACAAGGCCCTCGCACAGCGGCTCGGCTCCACCAGCGTCACGTTCAACGACTGCATCGTGCCGACCGCGCATCCCGGCGTGCCGATCGGTGGGATCGGGCCTTCGGGGTGGGGGCTGACGCAGGGCTCCGAGGGCTTGCTGGCGATGACCCGCCCGGTGGTGGTCTCAACGACCCGCTCCAAAGTGCGTCTGCCCGCCGGCCCGGTCGAACCCAAGCGCGTCGAACAGCTCGCCGCCTTCCTCCGGCGCCGTTACGGCCGCTAGGCTCTACAACCAGACCAACCGGGAGCAGCACGTGACTTCAACCAAGACCAACGGCAAGAACGGCGCCCACAAGAAGCCCCAGGACCTGCACACCGTCGTCGTCGGCGGCGGGCTCGCCGGGCTGGCCGCCGCGTGCGAGCTTTCGACCCACGGCGTCCGTGTCACGCTTGTCGAAAAGAACACGCACCTCGGCGGCAAGATGAACGTCCTCGAAGAGGGCGGCTTCACCTTCGACATGGGCCCCACGATCATCACCATGCCCCAGGTGCTCTGCGGCATCATGCGCCGCGCGGGCAAAGACCCCACCGATTACATCGACCTCGTCGACCTCGACCCGCAGTGGCGCTGCCACTACGAAGACGGCACGGTCATCGACCTGCGCCTAGATCCCGAGGACACCGCCCGCGGGCTCGACGCGCAGTTCCCCGGTCAGCACGCCGGCAAGGGCTTTAAGGAGTTCTTGCAGTTCAGCCGCCGCATGTTCCGCCTGAGCGAGCAGGTCTTCTTCTATAAAGACCTCGGCGGGATGACCGACCTGATGAAGAGCCCGCCCAAGGATCCGGCGCTGCTCAAGGACGTCCTGGGCATGCGCCTGCACTCGACGGTGGGCGACACGATCGCCAAGCACGTTGCGGAGCCGCACGTGCGGCAGATGTGCGAGCACTTCCTCCAATACGTCGGCTCGAGCCCGTTCCTGGCGCCGGCCGTGCTCTCGCTGATCGCCAGCGCGCAGGCCGACCATGGGTGCTGGTACCCAATGGGCGGCACGCGCAACGTCGCCCGCTCGCTGGCGCGCCTCGCCGAGGAGCAAGGCGTCGAGTTCGTTAATGGTCACGGCGTCGAGTCGATCGTTGTCGATGACGACGGCACGGCCCGCGCGGTCGAGTTGGACGACGGCCGCGTCATCGAGGCCGACGCCGTTGTGAGCAACTGCGACGTGCAGCGCACCTACCGCGACCTGATCGGCACGCGCGAAGCCCGCGGCGCCTGGCGGAACATCGAGTCCCGCTACAAGCCCGCCTGCTCGGGCGTCGTGCTCTATCTCGGTCTGGACAAGCGGTACGACCACCTGGCGCACCACAACTTCCTGTTCAGCCGCGACCCGCACGCCGAGTTTGAGGACATCTACACGCGTGGCGAGCCCGCGCGCGATCCGACCTTGTATCTGGCCGTGCCCTCGAGGACGGACGAAGCTCAGGCGCCCGCGGGCGGCGAGGCGCTCTACATCCTCGTGCACACGGCCTACCTGCGCGATCGCCACGAGTGGCAGACGCCCGACGGTCAGGCCGGGCCGCTCTTCGAGTCGTACAAGCAGGTCGTGATGGACAAACTCCGCCGCTTCGGCATGGAGGACGTGGACGCGCACATCAAGGTCGACCGCTGGCTGACGCCCAAGGGCATCGAGCGGATGTACAACGCCGAGGGCGGCGCGATCTACGGGCTCGCCAGCCACGGCAAGCTCGCCGGCGGGTTCAAGCCGGCCAACCGCTCGCGCGAGTTTGGCGGGCTCTACTTCGTCGGCGGCTCGGCCAATCCGGGCCCGGGCGTGCCGATGGTGACGATGTCGGGCGTCATCGGGGCCCGGTGCGTCCTGGAGGACGAGGGCATCGAGACGAACGACACACATCTGGATTTCAACACGAGAGCGCCCGGACGCGTGGGCGCGGCCGCGCCTGCGATGTCGGCGCCGGCGGGCGTCTGACGATCGGCTTCATATGCTTGCAGCCATGACCGCGCACGGCGCCGAGACCGACCTCAACGCCCATCAAGAGGCGACGTCCGCCGGCGCGCCGCGGTTCATTCCGGATCGCTACCTGCCCTGGTTCGCCGGCTGGTTCCGGCGCTACTCGGTGCGGAAGCTGACCAAGTCGTTCTTCGCGGTGCGCACGACCAAGGACTCGTACGACCTCGCCTCGGCGCCGACCGATCGCCCGCTCATCGTCGCGCTCACGCACGCCGCCTGGTGGGACCCGTTGCTCTCGATGGCGATGCACGAGCTCACTCGGCCGCAGTCGCGCCCGACCGGGCCGATGGACGCGGACCAGCTCGAGCGGTTCGGTGTGTTCCGGCGTGTGGGCGTGTTCGGCGTGGACCCGGCCGACCCGGCGTCGCTCGAAGCGATGCGCGCGCACGTGCTGAAGCGCTTTGAAAGTGACCCCGGCGCGGCACTGTGGCTCACGCCCCAGGGCGCGTTCGCCGATCCGCGGGCGCCGCTGGTGGTTCGGCCCGGCATGGCCGCGGTGGCGGCGGCGGTCGAAGGCGTCACGGTTGTCACGCTCGCGGTCGAGTACGCGTTCTGGGTGGATCAGAAGCCGGAGATCTTTCTGTGCGCCCGGCGCGCCGAGCAGGAACGCCGATCGACGGCCGGTTGGCAGCGTGCGATCGTGGCGTCGTTTGAGGACGCGCGGTCCTCGCTCGCCGAGCGGGTCATTGCGCGCGACCCCGAGGCGTTCGATGTGCTGCTGGGGGGCGACGCCGTGAAGACGAACCCGGTCTGGGATCTGGTGCTCAAGCTCCGCGGCAAGTCGGGCTCGATCGAGCCGCGGTCCGCAGGCCGATCGACTGGAGCGCGCACCTGATGTCCTGGTCGGCTTGGCTCATCGTGCTGCTGTCGGCGTCGGCGTTCGTCTCGCTGGGCGCGTTCATCATGACGCTCGTGAACCTGCGCGTGTACGCGGCGCCGCCGCTGGCGCCGAAGGTGAACAAGACGGACGGCAACGAGCCGCGCGTCTCGATCGGCGTGCCCGCGCGGAACGAGGAAGCGAACCTCGAAGCCTGCGTCCGTTCGCTGCTCGCCCAGGACCTCACCGAGATCGAAGTGCTCGTCTACGACGACGGCTCGGACGACCGGACGCCCGAGATCCTGGCGAAGCTGGCGGCCGAGGACGAACGCGTCTTGGCCGTGCGGGTCGAGCCCCTGCCCGACGGGTGGAACGGCAAGCAGCACGCCTGCTGGCGGATGTCGCGGCACGCGCGCGCTCAGTGGATGTTGTTCACCGATGCGGACGTCCGCTTCGAGCCCGGCGCCGTGCGTGCGGCGTTGGCGTTCGCCGAGTCGTCGGACGCGGGGCTCGTCTCGACCTTCCCGAGGCAGCTCACCGGGTCGCTGGGCGAGGCGTTGATCGTGCCGATGATTTTCTTTGTGCTCTTCAGCTACTTGCCGATGCCGCGGATGCGGAACTCGACGGACCCGAGCGCGTCGGCGGCGTGCGGCCAGTTCGTGTTCGTGCGGCGCGACGCGTACGAAGCCGCGGGCGGGCATCAGGCGGTGCGCGACTCGATGCACGAGGGCGTAAAACTGCCCCGGCTGGTGCGCAAGGCGGGCTTTCGGACGGATCTGTTCGATGGGACGGACCTGTGCCGCGTGCGCATGTACGAGGGGTTCGGTCAGACGTGGCGCGGGTTTACGAAGAACGCGTACGAGGGTTTGGGGAGTGTGGGGCTGTTGGTCTTTATCACGGTGATGCATTTGCTCCGGCTGGCGCCGTGGGTGGTTGTGCCCTTGGCGGCCGGGTGGGCTCTTTTGGGCGATGGTCAGAGCGCCGGCGGTCGTTGGGGCCTGCCTATCGCGGCGTGGGTGCTGGCGGTGGGGGCGTTGCTGTTGCAAGTGGCGCAGACCCTGAAGCTGGCCGGGCGATTCCGGACGCCGAAGATCGGGGTCTGGCTGCACCCGGTGGGTCTGGTCTTGATGACGCTGATCCAGTGGCACTCGCTGGCGCTGGAGGCGACGGGCCGGCGAGTGTGGCGCGGGCGGAGTCAGGGCCGATCGACGTCCGGGGCCTAGGCTATCGGGGTTCGGTTCGCAGTCGGGCTGATTTGCAGTCAGGCTGCTTCGCAGTTCGGCTGTGGAGAACGACTTTCGGGGGACCAGACGTGCTCGGGTGGTCTTGGTTCAGCAAACGCCGGCGCGAGGAGGCGGGCGCCCGCATGCGCCGGGAGCATGCGCTCTGGCTGACCGCCGCCATGCGGGGGACGATGCCGACGCCGCGGATCCCCGTTCGCAGGGTCGATGACGGGGGGTTCGGGCCGATGCTCCGCCGCTCGACCGGGCGCCGGCGGGCCGACGCCTGGTGGGACGCGGCCTTCGAGCGGGTGGAAGACAGGCAGTTCTCGGACGGGTTGGATGGCCCGGTGGAGTCGGGCGGCGATCCGGCCGACAGCGGATAGGCTTGGAGCCCGCGCTCTTCTTTGAGCGCGGCGGGCGGATCGCGGAACTAGACAACAGCCGGGCCGACCGCAAGGCGGATCGGGCTCGCAGGGACCGATGACCATGACGGATATGGATGCAGCGGCGAACGATGCGGGGGACCCCGCGGGCGATCTCGGACCCGGCGGCCTGCGCGTCACCAAGCCCGGGCGGACGTGGCTAATCAAAACGGTCATCATGACGATCGCGCTGATCGGCTTCGGCTGCTGGGCCTTGTACGACGCGGTCTCGCTCTACCCGGCTCGCGGCGCCAAGTACGCCGAGTTCGCCGAGTACCAGTACCTGCAACTCGCCAGCCAGCAGAACGCGATGCGGTCCGCGGCGGTGCGCGAGCCGACGGCGGCGTTTGAGACGTTGAACGAAGAACGCAAGCTGCTCGGCCTCGAAGGGCTCAGCGACCTGGAGCGGGCCCGGTACGCGTGGCTCGATGCGCTGCGCACCATCGGGCGGCTCAACGAAGACAGCGTGAAGTCCGCGAACGACGACCCGAGGGCCCGTCTGGCCGAACTGGCAACAAAGTGGGAGACCGCGAACACGCCGAAGCCGCTGGCCGCGTACGACATTCCCTCTCAGTGGATCATTCTGGTGGTGTGCTGGGGCCTGGGGTTCTGGTTGCTGTCGATCCTGCTGAAAGTGCTGACGACCAAATACCGGTGGGACGCGTCCGAGTTGTGCCTGCACCTGCCCGGCGGCGCCACGCTCACGCCCGACGACCTCGAAGAGATCGACAAGCGCAAGTGGGACAAGTTCCTGGTCTTCTTGAAGGTCAAGTCCGAGCACAACCGTCTGGGCGGCAAAGAACTGCGGCTCGATCTGTACCGCCACGACCCGCTGGAGAGCTGGATCCTGGAGATGGAGCGGGTCGCGTTCCCCGAAGAGGCCGCCGAGAGCGCCGGGCAAGAGGCCGACGAAGAATCCCAAGAAACGGCCGAGGCATGAGCCGACGCGGCGAAGGCGTTGGCCGTGGCTGGGTCGGCGGCTGGGTCGGCGGGTTCGGAGTGCGGGTGTGAGTTACGCGATCGCCGGCGGGCTGGCGCTCGTCTCATTCCTGGGTCTGTTCGTCACCCTTGTCGGGCTGCCGGGGACGTGGCTCATCGTGTTCTCG
>JBCBZM010000135.1:0-5599 GCA_039815345.1 Planctomycetota bacterium
AACAAATTTCAGTTTCAAATGCGGCTTGGATTACCATGCTCCCACAAGCTGCGAGTGGATCCGGAAGTGGCTGATGAAGTGCGCCGACGACTCCGAAACCGCCAACTACATCACAGCCAACACCAAGGTCCTGTTTCTCCCCAGCTCCTCCTTCATCTCCTCTCCTTCTGAGCATCTGAGCATGAGACCAGGATTGAAGGACTGCCCCAACTGCCACAGCTGCATCGAGAAGAACGGGGGCTGCAATCACATGCAGTGCACCAAGTGCAAGCATCACTTCTGCTGGATGTGCCTCCAGGACTGGAAGACCCACGGCTCCGAGTACTACGAGTGCTCAAGGTCCGATCCATGATCACTCAGAGAACCAGCTATGTAACCCTTCGGTACACTTCAGGTACAAGGAGAACCCTTCGATCGTGAACGAGACGGTGCACGTCAAGGCAAGGGCCGCGCTCGAGAAGTATCTCCACTACTTTGAGAGGTTCCTTCTGCTCTCCTCGTCGCACTTCTGATGGAAATACAAAGTACCTCAGATGGGAGAACCACGCGAAGAGCCTGCGGATGGAGGAGGCACTGAACGCACGACCGGCCGAGCAAGAAGAAGAACGCGGCGTCCAAGGTGGATGCGTCACCCAAGACGGATGAGCCGGTGTGGGACGTGGAGCGGTTCGTGGCGGAGTTCATCTCCTCCGAGCCCGTCACCAAAGCGAAACTCCGGGAACAGGCCAAAGGCGTACCCGGGCTCTCCTGGCGTCGGGTTGCCGACCTGCTGGACATCGCGGAGGGCGAGGAACAGATCCAGCGCGTCCGGCTGCCGGGCCGGGGCGGACGCTGGGGATTCGCGCTACCCGACGAGGAGAGGTCGCCATGAGCATCACCACCACCGCTGAACTCGGAGCGCCGCGAACTCTGAGCGCTCAGAGTTCATGCCAAAATGTGCGCGCGCTTCAAGTTGAACTCGAAGCGCGCACACCCCCCCATACCCCCCCGCGGGCGTGCGCTCACGCTTCGCCCGCGGGAACTGGAAGCGCGTGCGCGCTCGGAGTTCGCTGCGCCGAGTTCGGATACGGGTCCTCCCGGACCGATGGGCCCGGCTACGCCCGCGGGAACAGCCGCAATACCCGACTCAGTTTGTTGCCCTGTCCGGTCCGGCTTGCCGGCACGCGGCCGACGTTGGCCCACGTCGCCGAGGACGGCGGCTCGGCGGGGACCGGTGCCACCTCGAACCACGACGCCACACGGGGCGACGAGGCGGCCGCGTCGGGCCGCGGATGAACACATGGACGCACGAACGTGCAAGGAGCGCACGATGAAGATCGAGCAGTGGGACATCGGGCGGGTCACGCCCTACGAGCGGAACCCGCGGCGGAACGACGACGCGGTCGAGGCGGTGGCAGTGAGCATCCGGGAGTTCGGCTTCCGCCAGCCGATCGTGGTGGACGCCGAGGGCGTGGTCATCGCCGGCCACACCCGGCTGAAGGCTGCCCTGCACCTCGGGCTGGCGAAGGTGCCGGTCCATGTCGCCAAGGACCTGACGCCGGATCAGGTGCGGGCGCTTCGCATCGCGGACAACAAGACCGGCGAGTTGGCGACCTGGGACATGGACCTGCTGCCGCTCGAACTGGCCGACCTCCGCGATGCCGAGTTCGACCTGTCGGTGCTGGGTTTCGACATGAGCCAGGTCGAGGCGATGCTCGCGCCGGCGGGGACCGAGGGGAAGGCGCCGGCGGACGACGTACCCGAGACGCCGGGCGACGACGAGGTCGTCACGCGGGCTGGAGATCTCTGGGTGCTGGGTCGGCACCGGCTGCTCTGCGGCGACTCGACGAACGCCGCCGACGTCGATCGACTGATGGACGGCGAGCGGGCGGCGCTGGTCGCGACGGACCCGCCGTACCTGGTCGACTACACCGGCGAGCGGCCCAACGGGACCGGCAAGGACTGGACAGAGAACTACCGCGAGATCGACATCGACGACGCGGAGGGATTCTTCCGCGGCGTGTTCGAGAACGTCGTCCGCGTGATCGCGCCGCACGCGGCGATCTACTGCTGGCACGCCCACAAGCGCTGCGGCGTGATCCAGAAGGTCTGGGCCGACCTCGGCATCCTCGACCACCAGTCGGTGGTGTGGGTGAAGCCGACGCCGGTGTTCGGACGCGTGTTCTGGCACTTCAGGCACGAGCCCTGCATGATGGGCTGGGTGCAGGGCAGCAAGCCCGAGCACGACGGCGACCACTCGATGGAGATGAACTCCGTCTGGGAACTCGGCTGGGAAGGCGGCGCGGGCGGCGACAAGAGCCGCGTCACCGGCAACGAGCACCCGACGCAGAAGCCGGTCGAGCTGTTCGCCCGCCCGATGCGCAAGCACACCAAACCGGGCCACGTCTGCTACGAGCCGTTCAGCGGGTCGGGCTCGCAGCTCGTCGCGGGAGAGCAGGAAGGGCGACGCGTCTTCGCGATGGAGATCTCGCCGGCGTTCGTGGATGTCGCGGTGCGCCGCTGGCAGCGGTTCACGGGCGCGACCGCGACGCGGTTCGATGCCGACGGTTTGGAGCAAGCGGGGATCGAGACCGAGGCGACGGCCGAGCTGGGGAGCGGGGTTTGATCTGTCGCCACCCGTTACACCACGCGGTCGCGGAAGAACGCCGCGACCTCTGGCTTCTTGGCCTTGCCCGAGGCGACGGCGAGCGTGATGTCGACCAGCCCCTCCTCGTCGGCCTCGATCACGATGCCGTTGAGCTCGAGGAAGACGATGGCCGACGCGGATCCGGTCCGCTTGTTCCCGTCGATGAACGGGTGGTTGCTCACGATGTGGAACAGGTACGCCGCGGCCATCTCGAACAGATCGGTGTGCAGGTACGCCCCATCGAACATCGCCGCCGGCTGCTCGAGCGCCGAGATGAGCAGGCCCGCGTCACGGGTGCCGTCGGCGCCGCCGTACGCGTCGATCAGGCTGCGGTGCAGCCGCATCACTTGGTCGAGATCGAGGAAGCGTGGTCGGTCCACGGCTCACTCGGCGAGCTTCTTCATCGCCCGGCCGAAGCGCTGGTGGACGCGGTCCACCGCCTTCTCGAACCGCTGCTCGGTCTCCGGATCTCGGACGGGCGTGAGCACCAGCGAGCGCCCATCGGAGATGACCTCGAACGGCGTGTCGGGGCCGGCGCGCAGCAGCTCGAGGATGGGCTTGTCGATGATCACGGCGTAGCTGTTACCGTGCTTGATGAGGTTTTTGACCATGGGGACCTCCGTCTGCCGGAATACTACTGTATCTACGGCGTGTATCCAAGCCGGGTTCAGCCAGACCGGGCGGATTCCAGGGCATGTTCGCCCCTCGGTGGCGTTACCGGGCCCGGAGGGGCCGCCGGGCGACTCGTTCAGACGTCTTTACCAGCCAGATTCGCTGGTTCAGCAGCCTTTACCACTGCGCCTGAACACCGGGCACGAATTCATCGGCTCCAATCTTCGCGGAGGAGCGAGGTGGAATCCGGCAGCTCGCGCCCGCGGAGGCGCTCGTGCCACGCGGCGGAAATCGCGATGGCGGATTCGCGCGGAGACGCGGCGCCAGGATTGGTCTTCGTCCCGTCGCGGGAAGTGGAGCGTCCGGGGAGTTCCGATGGTCTCTCGGACGGATCCATGCGGGACGGTAGAGGCTCGCGATCCGGCCAGCAACGAATGTCGCGAACGAGAAACCCCGGCCGGCGGCCGGGGAAGCGGGGTCGGGTGGCCCGGGGCCGGTCAGCCGGCGTCCGCGGGCTCGGGGCCCTTTTCTCGAAGCGCGTGGTACTCGGTCATGGCGTCGAGGTAGCAGCCGCCGCTCGCGGCGTGGTTCGCGTCGCCCCGTCGCTCGACGATGCCGCGTTCCTTGAGGAAGGCGAGGGCGACCGCGGCCTGCGTCCAGGCGACCTGCTCGGCTCCGGCGATCTGGTTGAGCGTGCGCTGGTCGCTGTCGCGGCCGTCGAAGTGATGGGCGATGGCTTGGAGCGTCTCAAGCGAACAGCGGTGCTGGTACCGATGGCCGTCGGCGCTAAACCGTGTGCGTACGAGCGCCCCTTCATCATCGACGCGGAAGTGCTCGATCGGGTGGCGTTGCTTCATCGCTCGTCCCTCCGTTCGAGGGCCGCGTCGCCTTCTCGCCAGATCAGTTCGTGGCCGGGGTCGTACCGGCAGTTGCAGGTCTGGCACTCGACGACGTCGTCCTCGACCCAGATCAGGAGGTCCATCTCCCGCTCGCCGCACCAGGGGCATGCGAAGCCCGGTTCGACGGGGGTGCTGTCGTGCTGATCGGTCACGGTTCACCCTCCCTTCTTCGTCTGGGGCCCGGCCTCGAAGAGCCCGCGGTCGGCCTTGCGGAAGCGTGCTGCGTCGCCCTTCTTGGCGATCTCGCGCGTCATCGCGGCGTAGAGCGTGGCCTCGGGCGTCTTGCCATTGGTCTTCCAGCCGGCGGCGATCGCACGCTCGGCGATCTGCTTGGCCTTGAGCGGCTCGCCAGCATCGGCGAGGACCTTTGCGGCGAGGTCGAGCCCGCTCGGCTTGCGGTCCGCCTTCGCCGCGATCTTCGCGACCGGGTCCTTGCCGCCGTCCTGCTTGCGACGCTTCGCCGCAGCCTTCGCGGGGGCGCTCTTGGCCATTGCCCGTTCGCTCGGCGTCATGCCGTCCTTGCTCGCGGCCCGCTGGTCGCGCTTGGTCGCGTTCTCCTGGTCGGCCGCGGCGATGGCCTTGAGGTTGGCATCGACGCTCGCCTTGGCGTCAGCGAGGGCCCGCTTGGTCTTGGCCGCGCCCTCGGCGCGGGCGGCGCTCGCGGACACGCGGGGCGTCTTCTTGGCCGGGGCCGTCTTGGGCTGCGGCTTGCGCGTCGTGGTCTTCTTGGTCGTGTTCGTGGTGGCCGTCTTCTTGGTGGTGGTCTTCTTCGCCATGTCGGTACTCCTTCGGGTTCCAAAAACAGCGAAGCCCGCGACGAGCGGGCTTCAGAGGGGGCGGATCTCGATGTCCCGGTCACACGCCGGGCAGGTGGTTCGTGTTGGCGGTGCCGCCTTGCGGCCCGCTTCGTACGCCCGTTCGAGGGCGTCCTTGATCGACCAGACCGCGTGCTCGTGGAAGTCGAGGCTGTCCATCCGGCGGGCCTCGAGCGTTTCGAGGTCGAGCACCTCGCGGGCGATGCGGTTGATGGCGTTGTCGCGTGTGTTCGGCATGGTCGTCTCCGTTCTGGCTTCCGTCTGGCGCGGCGGCGGGCATTCGACCCGCCCCCCCGCCGTGTGACACATGAAGCCCCAAGAGCGGCCGACAGGGAAGTCGTTTCGCCCTTCATTTCCAGATGTTTTCGAGATTCATCGGGAGGTGCGGCGTGACTCCCGAACACGCGCCTAGTTCGGGCGGTAAGGCTGGCCTGAACCCCGCCGCGCTGCGTGTCGAGGACGCGGCGACGGTGCTGTCGCGGATGGGCGGCAAGCCCGTCACCGCGGCCATGCTCGAGGCGGACATCAACGCCGGTGCGCCGACGAACCCGGACGGGAGTATCAACCTCGTGCACTACGCGGCGTGGCTGGTGCGTGAGATGAGCGCCGGGGGGGCAGGGGGTGGGCGTGCCGATTGACCCGCGGCA
>JBCBZM010000109.1:0-9717 GCA_039815345.1 Planctomycetota bacterium
CAATGGCGACCTCACGAAGAGTCGGTGGGACCATCTCGAACGCCCACCCCCGCTTCCCCTTCCCGTCGCTCAAGTCCAGGTGCTCTACGAAGGAAACTCCGATCCGCCGCCGCCGCCCACACCGATCGGCCTGATCGCCGGCGGCGGCGGTCGCTTGCCATATCTGATTGGCCAGCATCTCAAAGCCGAAGGCCGCCCGCTGCACGCGCTCGGCTTCGCGGGCCACTACGACGAAGACCTGCCCGATCTGTGCGACACGTTCCAGCCGGTGGGGCTGCTCCGGGTCGCGGGCTGGGCGAACAAGCTGGCCAAGCAAGGCGTGCACCACGCGATCATGGTCGGGCGAGTGGACAAGTCGTCCGTCATGCACGACCCGAAGCGGTATCTGCATTACGTGCCCGACGTGCGCACGATGATCGCTTGGTACCGCAGCCTTCGGCACGACCGCCGATCACACGCGATCCTGGCGGCGGTCGCTCAAGAACTGGACCGGAAGGGCATCACGTTGCTGGATTCGACCGCGCCGATTCCCAACGAACTCGCCACGCCGGGCGTGATGACCCAACGCCAGCCGACGCCCGAGCAGCACGAGGACGTGCGCTTCGTCTGGCCGATGCTGACCGAGTTGCTGCGATTGGATATCGGCCAGTCGATCTCGGCCCGCTGCCGGGACGTGATCGCGGTGGAAGCGGTCGAGGGCACGGACCGCATGGTCGAGCGCACCGGCACGCTGTGCAAGGCCCGCGGCTGGGTGCTGTGCAAGGGCGCACGCGTGGGGCACGACCGCAGGGCGGATGTGCCGACCGTTGGGCCGACGACGATCGAACGGATGCGCGAACACGGCGGCGGGTGCCTGGCACTGGCCGCGGGCGACGTGATCATCGTGGAGAAGCAGCGGACGCTGGATCTCGCCGATCGGCTGGGCGTGACGGTGATCGGCGTGCCGCAGGCGCAGCCGCGGATCGTGCCGGCGACGACCGGTCAGGTCATCGCGCCGCCGATGGCCACGGTCTAACCGCAACATGACGCCCGTTCCACACGAAGCGGAGCCCCGGTACGCCAGCCGCGGATCGCTCAAGCTGTTGCACGCGCTCGACACGTTCGATCTCGATGTGCAGGGCTGCGTTTGCGCCGACTTCGGTTGCTCGACCGGCGGGTTCACCGATGTGCTGCTGCGTCGCGGCGCGGCTCGGGTGTACTCCGTCGACACCGCGTACGGGCAGCTCGACTACCGCCTGCGGACCGATGAGCGTGTGACGGTCATGGAGCGCACAAACGCGCTGCATGCGACGCCCCCGGATGAAGATCGGCCTTCGATCATCGTGATGGACCTGGGTTGGACGCGGCAGGCGCGGGCCGTGCCCGCGGCGTTGATGTGGCTGGTTGATGATCCCAACGCGAGGATTGTGTCGCTGATCAAGCCGCACTATGAGCTGGACAAAGCGCAGTTCGAGGCCGAAGCGGAACGCGGTGTGCTGGCGCCCGAGCGCGCCGAAGCGATCGCGCAGGCCGTCGCGGCGGACGCGCCTGCGTGGGGCGCTCGCGTGCTCGCGATCACGGCTTCGCCGGTCTTGGGCGGCGCTGCGGGCAGCCGGAAGCGCGGCAAGCGGAAGAACGCTGACAAAGTCAAAGGCGGGGGCAACGTCGAGTACCTGGCGCTGATGGCCCGCACCGAATCGATGGGCGAAGACGGCTAGTCCGCGTCGTCGGCCGATCGCCAGCCGGGGGTCGCGGCCTGTTCGTCGTCGGCGTGCACGGTGTCCCAGAGCATCTGGAGCAGATGATCGAGACCGTCGCGGGCGCCGCCGCTGATGCAGAGGACTTCGGTTGCCGGATCGAGTTGGAGTTCATCGCGGAGTGTGCGCACGGCCTCGGCGCGTTCTTCGTCGTCGAGCAACAGGTCGTTCTTGTTCAGCGCGATGAGCTCGGGCTTCTCGGCAAGCGCCGGCGCGTAGCGGAAGAGTTCTTCGCGGATGGCGGTGTAGTTGTCGGCCGGGGATGAGCCGTCGGGCGGCGCGACGTCGAGCAGGTGCAGCAGCACGCGCGTGCGTTCGACGTGACGCAGGAAGTCGTGCCCGAGCCCCGCGCCGGACGAGGCGCCCTCGATCAATCCGGGGATATCGGCGAGGACCAATCGGCGAGAGGGATCGAGTTCGGCGATGCCGAGCTGCGGGCTCAGCGTGGTGAAGGGATACGCGGCGATCTTGGGGTCGGCGTGGGTGAGCGCCTTGAGCAGCGTGGACTTGCCCGCGTTGGGCTTGCCCAGGAAGCCGACATCGGCGATGAGTTTGAGATCGAGGCGGGCTTCGAAGGCTTCGCCCGGCTCGCCGCGCTCGGCGGTGAGCGGGACCTGGTTGGTCGAGCTCTTGAAGCGTTCGTTGCCCCGGCCGCCGATGCCGCCGCGGCAGATGATCTGCCGATCGCCCGGCCCGAGATCGGCGATGAGCTCGCCCGACTCGTTATCGAAGATGAGGGTGCCCTCGGGCACACGGATGACCAGGTCATCGGCGGCGGCGCCGAACTGGGACTTGCCGCGCCCCTGCTCGCCGTTCTTGGCGCGCCAGTGCTGGCGTCCTCGGAAGTCGTAGAGGGTGTTCACGCCGGAGTCGGTGGCGAAGACGATGTCGCCGCCCTTGCCGCCGTCGCCGCCGTCGGGCCCGCCCTTGGGGATGCCCTTGCCTCGGTAGAACGACAGGCAGCCGTCGCCGCCCTTGCCGGCGGTGAGCTGGATGATGGCGCGGTCTACGAACACGCGGAGAGCATAGCGCGTGGGCGATCGGGCCTCGTCAGGAAATCTCGAGGGGTCGGATCAGGCGGCGCGGGCGTATCGGCCGGTGCCGAACTGCGTCAGCAGGCGCTCGCGGTCTTCGGCCCGGCAGAAGCGCGTGAACGCGACGGCCATGCGGCACGGACCGGATTCCACGTCGTCCTCGTCGGCCCAGACGACATTGCCGATCACATAGATCGCTCGGCCGGGGCCGATGTCGGGTGTGCCGGGGATGCCCAGACCGGGCATGTGCAGTTCAAGCGCGACGGGGGTGCCGGGGTCGATGGGCTGATCGAGCTCGAAGCGGGCGCCGGTCTCGCTGACGTCGTAGGCGTGGCCCTCGAAGGCGTACTCGTCGCGATCGAGCGGGCGGACCCGCACCAGGGAGTACGCGGGACGGAGCATGAATCGTTCATGGCCACGGCGGTTGATCTGCATCGGTCGGGTCTGCATGGCGGGGGCGCCTCCGTGTCGGGGCGAGGGCCGATGAATCCGGCGCTCGGCGGAGACGCTATCGGCCCATCATCGGGGCGCCTCCAGACAAAGCCCGCCGGACGAGACCGGCGCAAGTGACATCGGCGAAGACTGCGCGGCGTCCACCTCGGATCAACTTCCGAACCACCTGAGATGGGGCACTACGACCGGGCGGCGGGCTGGGCGGTCGGCTCGGCGACGAGGTGCACGCGGAGCGAGCCCTCGGGCAGGCCGGCTTGTCGTGCGACCCGCTCGAGCACGTCGGCCGGCAGAGCATCGAGGATGGCCCGGCTGAGGTCGGCCGGCACATCGGCGACGCGGCCGTCGGGGTGCACCACGTGCAGGTGTTCGGTGGCGTCGCCGTCGTATCGGCACGGGCCGGATCCGCCATGGGAAGCCCGAATCAGCCCGCAGCGGACAAACGCGTCGAGCGTGTTGTAGACGGTGGCGAGCGAGAGCCCCGGCTCAATGGCTCGGGAGGCCTCGAAGACGTCGTCGGCCGTGGGATGCGATTCCGTGGCACGCAGCGTCTGGTAGACGACCTCGCGTTGTCGCGTGTGCCGGAGGCCGTGATCGTGGAACAGGTCTCGGATGGATTGCAAAGCGATACCCCGGTTTCGCGGTTGCCTGCCATCCCGGATCGGCAGACGGGCCGCGAATGGGTAAGTATTGCGTATTCGGGGTCGGAAGCGTATGGGTGAGGCCCAAATTTGAGGGCAAACCGACATCCTTCTAAAATGCTAACATTGGCGCAGATGGACGCTACTCGGCCCCCACCGCCATGACCCGGTGCTCGATCTCGGCTTCCATGAAGATCCCCGATTCGTACTGCCAGCCGAGACGCTCGTAGAACTTGCACGCGTCGATGCGGGCGTGGCAGTAGACACGCCGGAGGCCGAGGGCGGACGTCGCGCGGTCCATCAACTCGGCGACGAGCACCCGCCCGACGCCCTGGCCCTGCCACGCCTCATCCACGGCCATCTGCATCAGCTTGCCCTCGGGCGGCTGGGCATCGGGCTTCGGATACAGACAGACCACGCCGATGACGCGGGTGTCATCTTCGGGGTCGGTTGCCACGAAGTGCTCGAAGCGTTCTTCGAACCCTGGGTACTCAACGGCTAACCGTTCGAGCGAATAGCCGATGGGCTCGAGCAGGACACGATCGCGCAGGGCGCAGGCGCCCGGGTAGAGGGCGTGGTCGGTTGTGATTCGTTGGGCGCGCATCGCGTGGTCCTTGGCCTTCGCGGCCCGCCGCGTAGCGTTCGCGGCGTACCGTTTCGAGGATTGCGTTCGGCGTGAGGATAGACGCCGCGGAGAGAGGCCCGGGATGGCGACCCAACAAGACCACCGACGCGATCCGGACGCCCTGCTGTGCGAGTCCTGCGGCTACGTGCTCAGCGGGCTTGATGTGGCGGGCGCCTGCCCCGAGTGCGGGCGGAGCATCGAGTCTTCGTTGCCGGACCGCCGGCCCGGGCCGCGGGTGCTGGACGAGCCTTCATTTCGTAACTGGCTTGGCTACGCGCGAGGCGCGATCTTTGGGGGCGCCGCCGACCGGACGAGCATCCGCATCGACGAATCCTCGGCACGACGGCTGTTGACGCTCAACGTTCGCCTTGCCGCCGCGGCGCCGGCGCTCGGGTTGGTCGGCTGGCTCGTGGCGCAGCTCATGGTTCATCCGGCCGGGGAACTGGCGCGAGATCGGGTGTTCCAACTCGGCGTGATCGTCGGGCTGCCGGTGTGCGTGCTGGCGCTGGCGCCGATGCTGCGGCTGCTGACGTGGATCGAACGCCGAGGGATCATGCTCTTCGGCCGTCGGCACGGCTGGCGGGTGACGCGCGAAGTCGCGTTGTCGGTCTGTGCGCACGCCTCGATCGGCTGGGTCGTCGCGACGAGTTTGGCGACACTCGGCGTGTTCGTCGGGATGGCGCTCGCGGGCGCCCGGACGCCGATCTCGTGGCGGAGTTACATCGACTGGGCGCCGATGGCCTTGCCGGTGCTGGCGTTCGGGGTCGGAATGATCTGCTTTGAACTAATGGTGTTCCTCGGCGTGCGGGCGTGCCGCTACGCGAATCGGCCGGGGGCGTGCTGACGAAGGCCGAACGGCGTGGGTGTCGCACGCGTAGGATCGATCGATGGACCCGAGAAGACCTTCCCGACAGATCGTGCTGGGTGATGACCGGACCGGGCGTGTGCGCGTCGGGGGCGGGCTGCCGAGCGACCACCCGATGGCCGACGGCTCGACCGAGCCGGCGCCGGTGTCCGTGCAGACCATGACCGCCGGGTACACGCACACGATCGATGCGTGCGTCGCGGAGATCCACAAGCTGCACTCGGCGGGCGCCGATGTGGTTCGGGTCGCCGTGCCGGAGCGCAAGGACACCGAAGCGCTGGCCGAGATTCTGAAGCAGACCTCCGTCCCGATCGTGGCGGACGTGCACTTTCACTTCAAGCGCGCGCTCGAAGCGGTCGAGGCGGGCGTGCACAAGATCCGCCTGAACCCGGGGAACATCAGCGATCGGCCGCAGGTCGAAGCCGTCATCTCGGCGTGCAAGGACGCGGGGATCCCGATCCGTGTGGGCGTGAACGAGGGCTCGATCATCGAGCGGCGTGACAAGCAGAAGCGGCTGAAAGAACTCGGCGCGGTCTTCGGCGAGCACAAGCACGGCTACCTGCTCGCGATCATGATCACTAAGCTCGAGGAATACCTCGACATCTTCTACGAGAACGACTTCTACGACATCGCGATCAGCGCCAAGTCCATGGACGCGGCCTTGACGATCGATGCGTACACCGAGATCGCCAAGCGGTTCCCGCACCCGCTGCATCTGGGCGTGACGCACGCCGGGCCGAAAGAGACGGGGTGCATCCGCTCGGTCGCGGCGCTCGGCAGCCTGCTCACCCGCGGCGTGGGCGACACGATCCGCATCAGCTACGCGAACGATCCGGTCTACGAAGTCGAGGACGGACTCGAACTGCTCTGGTCGCTCGGCATGCGCGAGCGCAAGGGCGCCGAGCTGATCGCGTGTCCGACGTGCGGGCGCATTCAGGTGGACCTGTTCACGCTGGTGGAGGAGGTCCGCAAGGAACTGGCCGACCATGTCGAGTTGCCGATCAAGGTCGCGGTGATGGGGTGCATCGTGAACGGGCCGGGCGAAGCGGAGGGCGCGGACGTCGCGGTCTTCGCCGGCGACCGCCGCGGGATTATCTATGTGCAGGGCGAGAAGATCGCCAACGTGCCCGAAGAAGAGATCCTGCCGAAGCTGCGCGAGGCGTGTCTCGAGTTTCAGGACCGCGTGCGCCGCGGCGAGGTCACGCTGGGTGAGAAAAAGGTCTCGATCGTCCCGCCGGATCCCGAGGGCGAGTTGGGCAGCGGGTGGGAGAAAATGGCGGCCGAGCGGATCTCGTCCGGCGGCGGGGCCGGCACCACACCGCTGACCATCAAGAGCACGTGAGCCAAGGACACGTGGGCCCGGTTCAGTCCTCGTCGCGCTCGGCCTGCATCTCGGCTGCGCGGAGCTGCGTTTCGATCGACATGTTCATGAACGACCGCAGGCTGCTGACAAACCGCGCATCCACGCCTTCGGCCTTGGGGTCGGCGACGATCGCGTCGAACCATTCGTCGCCCATCGCGGTGTAGCCGAGGTCTTGGACGAGCGCGTGTTCGATGCCGTCGAGGTGGCCGGCGCCGTAAATCACGGCGATGGTTTCGATGCCGACTTCGTTGTCCAGGATCTCTGTCAGGTCGTTCACCACAACAGCGTTGCGCTCATCGAGGATCACGGCCATCAGTTCGCCCATCGCGCCGGGCTGCGTGGTCAGGAGCTTGTCGGCCTGGCTGAGCAGATCGGCCATCACGGCGCGGGCCACGACCGCCGCGCCCGGGCTGCGCTCGATGAATCGGAGCATCACGCCGGCGATCCGTGCGGAGACCGATTGGCCCGACAGCGTTTGCAGCAGCAGCTCGCCGGCGGCCTCGGCGTCTTCACCCCGGCGCTCGAGCGCTTCGGTGAGCTGGCTGATCGACATGTCGCTGTTGCGGAAGTGCGGACGATCAAAGGCCATTTCTTCCATCTGGAAGCTCAAGCCGAGCGCGGTGGCCATGCGCTTCTGGAGGCCTTCCTCGGGTTCGATCTCGTCGTCGGAAAAGTCGCGTGACTGGACGATGATGTCCGCGTCGTAGCCCTCGCCGCCCGGGGCGCCGTCGGCGCCGAGGCTGGTAACCGTCGCCCACGAACTCGCGGTCCCGTCTTCAAAGGCTCGTTCGACCCGGAGTCGAAGCTCGTTGCCGAAGGCGTCGGTGCGGGCCCGGGCAAACACGGACCGCTGCGCGAGCGGGCCGGCGGCGGCGAGTGTGTCGAGCGTGGGCCAGTCGCCGTGCTCGAGCGCGTACCGGGCGGCGAGCATCGCGACCAGACGGACACGGCTGCGTGAGACGTCGACGCGTTCTTCGTCGGTCTGCGGTTCGGCGATCTGCGGGCCGCCGCCCACGGCTTCGTAGAGCACCAGATCGTGCGCCTCGATGAGTTCCTGCAACTCGGCGTAGTACTCGGGCCGGCCGATGTGGACGGCGCCGACGAGGCGGATCAGCGGGGCGTCCGCCCGCTCGAACGTGCGCGCGGCGACACGGAGTGTGACGGCGCCGGCGTCGTTCTCGGTCGTTTGGAGGTAGGGCGCGGGCCCGGTTCGTTCGGACGCCGCGGCGTGAGCGACCATCGGAGACACGAACACGGCGGAAAGGGCCACGGCGGAGCGGACAAGCAGGCATGCCAGCATGAATGGAATCTCCCAAGGGCCGAGCCGAATGAAACCGGCGGCGGAAGTGATACCGTCAGTATTGGGCGCAGATGCGGCTCAGGTCGGCCGGGGCTCGGGCTGAATCCCAGACGACAGACCGACCGAAAGCCCGGACGGAGCACCGTGTGAACAACGGACGATCGGAACCCCATTCGACCGGAAGCGCCCGGCAGCGTCGATCGCGGCTGATGAACGCCGGGCTGGCGGCGAGGGTGGGTGTGCTCGGCGTGATCGGCTCGGCGGCGATCGGGTGCACCACGGTCTGGGCCGACAACCCGGCGTTTCCTGTGGACCGGGCGCTGATCGATGACGAATGGGATAGGCTGCGCGAAGAGGAGCCGGTCGCGCTTGAGCGGCCGGTCGTGATCCTGGGCGGGTACCGCGCGGTGCCGACGATGGCGGTGCGACTGGCCGATCGGCTTGCCCTTTTGACCGGGGCGCCCCGCGAGGACTTCTTCGCCGTCTCGTACACGTTCGGCTCGAACATGTCGAACATCGTCGATCTCGCCACGACGCGGGTCGACAAACGCTGGCCTTCAGAGAATCCAGACGAGACAATCGAGGTCGACGTGGTCGGCATCTCGATGGGCGGGCTGATCGGTCGCGCGGCGGCGCTACCCGCGCACGAAGCAATCCACGACGGCAAACGCCTGCGTGTGCGGCGGCTGTACACGCTCGCCTCGCCGCACCGCGGCGCGTTGTTGGCCGAGAAGATCGCGCCGGACAAAGCCGCGCGGGCGATGAAACCCGGCTCCGAGTTTTTGTCGAGGCTTGATCGGGCGCTGGCGGAGATCGACTACGAGATCACGCCGTACGCCGTGCTGAACGACTCCTGGGTCGGCGCGACGCGGACGGCCCCGATCGGATACGAACCGATCTGGACGGGCGGACGTTCGGCGTTCAGTCACTTCGCCGTGCCGGATGATCGGCGGATTTTGGTCGATCTCGCGCGACGCCTACGCGGCGAGCCGCCGCTGGCCGAGCGCGGGACCACGCCGCCGAAGGACTGAGAACACGCGCCTCAGCCACCGAGCTTGCGTTGCAGCGCGTCGATCATGGCTGTGTCGATCATGGCCGCGTCGAGTTCGAGACCGTCGCGTTCGGTCGCGCGGCCGACGGCGTTTGGGCAGAGCAGCAGTGCTACCGGCTTGGCGCCGAGGCCTGCCGCGATCGTGCGGACCGCTCGGCGTTCTTTGCGTGAGAGGCCCAACTTCGGCGCGAGGGCCCGGAATGCTCGCTCGGATTCGGGCGTGCGGCGCCGGCGTTCGACCACGAGCGCGAGTGCGATGACACAACCCGTGCCGAGACTCGCGGCGGCCGCGGCAAGGAGCCACATGTTCCGATGTTCGGCGGGCTCGGCGAACGCGGGCGCCTCGGGCAACGCGAGCGTGGACGGCCCTGCGAACACGGCGCGCGGCGTGGTGGCCAGCAGGCACAGGCCGAGCGTGAGCGTGAGGGCGAACGGGATTGGGCGATGGGTGGGATTCACGCGGCGTGCTCCGCGGCGCCGGCACGCTCGGCTTGCAGGCGCCGGTGGGCCGCGCCGGCGCGTTGGCGGGTCGGCGGGTGCTCGTCCTCCTGCGCAATGGCCCGGACGAGCCGGGCGACTTCGACCGAGCAATCGGCGAAGCGCTTGGGTGTGATGAGATGAGCCGATCGCTGCGCCACCCAGGCGCCCGCGG
>JBCBZM010000074.1:0-15172 GCA_039815345.1 Planctomycetota bacterium
CCCTGCTACCACCGCGCGCCGCAGCAGACGCTTCAGAAGGTGATCTGGTCGCCGCGGCGTTGGAGCGCACGAAGCACGTGGTGCGCTATGACGGCGCATACCGATCCATCCCCTATCCGAACCCGTCAGCCCGTGCTTCCGCCGCGAGGCCGGCGCCGCCGGCAAGGACACCGCCGGGCTCTACCGCGTCCACCAGTTCGACAAGGTCGAGCAGGTCGTGATCTGCAAGGCCGACGAAGCCGAGAGCCGGGCCCACCACCGCCAGATGATCGAGACCGTCGAGGAACTCTTGCAGAGCCTCGGCCTGCCCCACCGGCTCATCCAGTGCTGCACGGGCGATCTGGGCGTCAAGAACGCCGACATGATCGACATCGAGTGCTGGATGCCCGGCCGAGGTGAAATCGACGCAAACGACCGCCCCACCGGCGGCTTCGGCGAGACGCACTCGGCCAGCCGGCTCTACGACTTCCAGTGCCGGCGCCTCAACCTCCGCCACCGCCCCGGCGGCGAAGGCGGCAAGGGGCCCACCACCTTCTGCCACTCGCTCAACAACACCGTCGCCGCCAGCCCGCGCCTGCTGATCCCGATTCTTGAGATCCATCAGCAGGCCGACGGCTCGGTCGCCATCCCCGAACCGCTCCGCCCCCACATGGGCGGCGCCGAGCGCATCGGCTGACGCGCTCATCCGATCAGTCGATGTCGGTCGTGAGCCGTGGCTCGCCCGCGTCGCCGAGCGTCACCCGCCACGCCGCCTGAGCGGGCACGCACACGCCCGCGTCGTCGAAGCAGTACGCGAAGCCGAGATCCACGAACAGCACGCCGCCCGTGCGCACACTTGCCGCGGGAACCTCGATCTCGAACGGCAGCGCGTCCGTCCGCAGCGTGCGCTGCGCGAGCTTGGTTCCGTCGCTCTTGCGCACAACCGCCGTCACCGGCATCTCCGCGTTGGGCCTGGCGCCGTCGGGCAAAGTCGGCGCGAGCGTCAGAGTCAGCGCTTCACCGGCCGTCGCAGCGACCGTCGTCTCAATACGTTCGATCGCCTCTACATCGACGCCCGGCGCTCGCAGGCCCGAGATCCGCAGCGGCTTCCGCGCCTTGGTCGTCGGGTCCACCATGACGACGCGGTGATGATTCGTGTCCGCGACAAACAGCGTCGCGCTGCCCGTGGCGTCCACGGCCAGATGCAAACCGCCCGGCTCATCGAGTTCCAGATCACCCGCCGCGGCTTCCATCGCCGAGCCGCCCAGCCACGTCTGCACACGGTACGCGTGCGGCTTGAGCAGCTTGATCTTGTCGTTGTACGTGTCCGCGATCAGGTAGCGCTCGCTCTCGGCGTCCTCGCCCGCGGCATCGCTCAAAGGCCAACGCGTCACACCAAGCGCGTGCTGCAGACGCGCCGCGGGATGCACGCCGTCGACATCGCCGAAGTCGAACAGCCCCGTGCCGATGATCGTCTGGATCCGCCGCTCGTCGAGTTCCATGAACCGGATGCCGGAGACCTCCGAGTCGGCAAAGAACAGCCGCTTGCCGTCGGCCGACAACGCGAGCCCCGACGGCTGGGCGAGCAGGGCATCCAGCGCCGGCGCATCGACAATGTCCTCACCCCGGCCGCCCGCGATCGCCTTGGCTTCGCCCGAAGCGATATCGACCGACCAGAGCTGGTGCGTGCCGGCCATCGCGACGTACAGCGTGCGCCCGTCGGCCGATAGCTCGAGCGCCCAGGGCGACGCGAGGCCCTGAGCGGCGCCCGCCGCGCCGCCCTCGCGGTCGTACGACTGCGATCCGTTGCCCACGAGTGTGCGCACCTCGCACGTGGTCAGATTAATCGCGCGCACGGCGTGGTTCTTGGTATCGGCCACGAACAGCGTGTGGCGAGAGGCGTCGTACACCATGCCCTGCGGGTCATGGAACCGCGACACCTCCGGCCCGCCGTCCTCGAGCCCGCGCTCCCCGCCGCCGAACACATCGATGACCCGGCTCGAACCCTCAGAGTCCGGCCACGCCGCCACGATCACGCGGTCGTGCGAGGAATCGGCGACGAACACGTACCCAGGCCGATCCTCGCGTGAGGGATCGGGCGCGACCGCGTGCACCTTGCCCGGGTAGCGCAGCCCGGTCGGCGCGGGCGTCTCGGCGTCCAACTCATACGAGATGCGTTCGTCGGCCAGCGTGCCCGCCTCGCGGCCTTGCCGGAGCGCTTCGCCGATCGCTTCATCGAGCAGCTCACGCAGGCCCTCGCCCGCTGCCGTCCCGATGACGATGCCGTCGGCGCCGATCAACGCAAAGCTCGGCCACGCGCGCACGCCGTACTGCCGCCAGATCGACATGTTCTGATCGACCACGACCGGGTGCTTGATGTCGTACCGCCGCATGGCGTTGCGCACCGCGTCGCGCTCGCCCTCGCTCTCGAACTTGGCCGAGTGCACACCGATCACGATGAACGGCTCGTCCGCGTACTTCGCTTCCAGATACTCCAAGTCCGGCAGCACGTGCAGGCAGTTGATGCAGCAGTACGTCCAGAAATCCAGCAGCACGACGTGACCCTTGAGGTCATCGTCGAACCGCAACGGGCGGTCGGTATTGAGCCATCCGACGTTCGGCTCCAGCTCCGGCGCCGGCGATTGCGCACGAACCATCGACGGCACGAGCAGCGTCAGAATCAGGGCAACCAATCCGATGCGCACAGCGGCATCCTTTCAAAAGAACGTGACTACAGATCAACCATCGTTCGTCAGCCGATTCCAAAGCGATGCAGCGGAACCACACCCTCGACCGGCGGTGTATCGACCGCCCCGGATCTCAACCGTGCAATCAACGCTCTTATGTCAGCAGGAATCGGCGCTGTGAACACACTTGACGCGCCCGTGACCGGATGCTCGAACGCCAGAAGCCCCGCGTGCAGCGCCTGCCGATCGATTACCGCTGCGTCGCCATCAAGAAACGCACGCACGCCGTACATCTCATCGCCCACGATCGGGAAGCCGCGGTGCGAAAGGTGCACGCGGATCTGGTGCGTCCGGCCGGTCTTGAGTTCGAGTTCCACCAGCGAGAACGCCTGATCGCCCACGGCCCGATCGTGCAGCCGGTACCGCTCGCGCACGCGCGCGATGGTGATCGCGCGTTTGCCGAGGTCATCGTGCCGGATGACCTGTTTCTCGCGGTATCCCTTCTCGCGGGATCGGTGCGGGCCGATCGGCAGCTCGATCACGTCCACATCCGGCTCGTAGGCGCCGTGCACCACCGCCAGGTAGCGTTTGTCGACCGTGCGTTCCTCGAACTGCCGCCCGAGGCGCCAGTGGGCCTCTTCGGTTTTGGCAACGACGATGCAGCCCGATGTATGCCGATCGAGCCGGTGCACCACGCCCGGCCGCGCGTGCTCCTTGCCCACGTCCGAGAGCGCGCCGCCGCTCTTTGAGGCATGTTTGAAGTGCCACGCGAGGGCATGGATCAGCGTGCCCGAGTTCTCGCTCCGCGCCGGGTGCACGATGATGTCGGGCCGCTTGTTGACCACGATCAGATGCTCGTCTTCGTAGAGCGCCTCGATCGGGATTGCCTCGGGCTTGATCTCACCCGTGGGCGGCGGCGGCACCGTCACGCGCACCACGTCCCCCAGCCGCAGCGACTGCGAGGGCTTCGACCCCCGGCCGTTGACCGTCACGCCGCCCTCGGTGATCAGCCGTTGCAGACGGTTGCGGCTCATGAAGGTCACGCGGCTGGTGAGGTACCTGTCCAGCCGAGCGCGCAGATCGCGCTGCAGCGTGAACTCGACGACTGGCCACGCCGAGGAAGCCTCGCCGTCGTCCCGATCTTCTTCAGTCATCGCCGCTTGCGCGCGCTCGACGGCTGCGCGGACCGCGTCGGGGTCCACCTTGCCGCCACGCGTGAGCAGATCGGATGCACCGGCCGACGACGCGATGACGACGCGGTCTTCCGCCGCGCCATCGGGAGAAGCCGGATCGCCCGCTTCGTCGCTCACCGACCGGGGTCGTTGGACGCAGGCTCGCTCGGCGCCGGGTCCGAAGCCGGATCCGCGACAGGATCAGGAGCCGGTTCTGACATCGGTTCGCTCATCGGATCGCTGGGGCTCGGCGTAATCGGCACGTTGAGCTCGATGTTCGGCAGGTTCAGCCGCTGCACGCCGTCATCATCCACCGGGGCGCCTTCCACCGCTTCTTGCAGGCCCAGCGGGTCGAGATTCGGCCCGATCGGCCCTGTGGGCGCCATCGCGCCGCCGGGGCTCAGGAGCGAGTTGGTCGGCGCGGCCGGCAGGTCATCAACCGACAGCAGCACGGGCGCGACGATCCGCTCATCGAGCGTCGCGAGGCGTTCTTCCGTGATCGTCTTCAGGTCCGGCGCGTCGCCTTCATCGCACACGGCCAGCACCTTCTCGTACCACGCGCGGGCCGCTTCGGCGTCGCCGCGGGTTTCGGCGACCGAGGCCATCCCGAACCCGGCGCCGATTTTGTGCCAGACCTTGATCGGCTCAACCGGGGTCTCGTCCCAGACCTGCTGGTAGAGCCCTTCGGATTGCGTGAGGAACTTCTCGATGTCCTCTTCCGTCGTGACATCGTCCGGGTTCTCGATCTGACCCGCCGGCGTGATCGCGGCGCCCGGTTTGAGCCCGCGGAACACGGCGAGCATCAGCGTGTCGGCCGCTCGCAGACGAGCGGTCTCGGCCACGGCGCCCACGTTGTCGTATTCGTTGGCGATGTCAAGCAACGCCGAAGGGCTCGTCGCCGCGTTCAGACTGGCGAACGCCTGATCGATCCGGGCTTCCCTCGCAATTTCGCGACGCTGTGAAAGGGTGTACAAGCCAGCGATGACCACCAGCACCAGCAGGAACGGCGTCGACCACTTCTTGAGGAAGTCGACGAACTCGGTATTCAGGCGGGACTCATCGAGCCCGGCGCCTTCGCGGATCTTGGTTTGACGTTCGTCCATGTCGACTCCGGGGGCCAGCCCCGCCCACGCCGGGCGTGCGGGCTGAGATCAATCGTGCTGCAACTCTAGGCCTCCGACAGGCCGCTCTACGCCCCTGATCGGCGTCCGGGGGACGGTATCCCGCCCGGCGGCGTGGTCGGCAGGGTCGGCGGGTCCCAGAACCGCCAAGGCAATCCATCGGCCAGCCACCGATCGGGCACGAGCCGATCTCGGATCAGACCGGCCAACCGGGCCAGCCCCGCGCCGGTCTCAACCGAAACCACAACCTCGGGGCGCCAATCGAGATCCGCCGCAGGCCACAGGTCGGATCGCAGCCCGACCGAGACCGATTTGCGCGCGTCCCCCGCCATCGGCGCCGGCCCGGCCGTGTGGTCCCCGCAGCGGACGACCAGATCCGCCGACTCGACCAGCGCCCGCGCGATCGCCGCCGCTTCCGCATCTCCGTCACCTCCGGGGGCTTCCAGTGCGCCCGGCGTATCGGCCCACCGGACGACCAAACCGTCGAGATCCACCAGCGCGCCGACGTGGTCTCGCGTCGTCCCGGCCTGATCGGCGACCACCGCGACCGAGCGGCCCGCCAACGCGTTCAAAAGTGAGCTCTTGCCGACGTTGGCGGGTCCCACCGCTGCGACCAACGGCGGCGACACCAGCAGGGCCAACGCCCGCTCGCGTGCAGGATCGTCCGGCGCCTCGCCCGCTTGCCACCGGCTCGGCTGGGCCAACAACAGATCGACCGCCCGCGGGCTCGCAGACCGGCCGAGGGTCTCCAGCATTGCCGCCTCGACTTCGCTCTCGGCTTCCGGAAACGCCCCGGCCCACGCGCCCGAGACCTCTGCCGGCACACCTGATTCGATCAGTGCCCGCCCAAGCACGCGCAGCACGCCGGCACCGCCGTGCGGCGTGAGGTACACGCTGTCCGCCGACCAGCGCGTGACCAGGCCCTCGTCAACGCCGAGCAATGAACACAGCCTCGACGCGCCGACAGCCACCGGCCCGATCCCGCTCCGCGTGAGCCAAGCATCCAGCGCCTCGGCCGAACCCCCGATACGGATCACCGCCAAAGCGCCCGAGACCCCCGCGGGCGACTCCAGCGACCAGCCGAGCGGGCCGGCCGCGTCAGCCATCGCCGTCCGCGCCCATGCGCTGGTCCATGCGTTCATCGAAATCCACCCCGATCGCCGCGGCGCCGAAGCCCTCGCGATCCGAATCCTCCGACAGCGCCCGCTCGCACGCCGCCTGGATCCCGATGAGTTGCAAATCCGGCACGATGTGCTCGATCAGGTCTGAGTCTTCAAACAGAGCCACCGCGTCCCCGCCGGTCGCGACGATCTGCGGGTACCCGCCGTAGTGCTCGGCGTAGGCATCCAGCCGCTCGCGCATCAGCCCGCGGACGGCCGAGATCGCGCCGAGCGTCATTGCCTCGGCGGTGCTCTGCCCGAACGGGCTGGTGAACTCGGCCCGGCCGTCCCAATCGAGTTCCGGCAACGCGGCCGCGCCTTCGCTCATCGACCGCAGCATCAGGCGCAAGCCGGGCGCAATCACGCCGCCGTGAAAGACGCCCTCGCCGTCTAAGAAGTCCACCGTCACGGCCGTCCCCGCGTCGATCACCACGCACGCCTGCCCCGCGCGGCGTGAGGCGCCGAGCGCGTTCAGCCAACGGTCGGCGCCCACGGTCGAGGCATCATCGAGCGTGTGCGGCATCTCGATCGGTACGTCCCGGCCCGCACGCCAGAGCCCCCCGGCCGCGCCGCCGCGGAAGGTCTCCAGCAGCAGCGTTTCGAGGTTGCCTGCGAACGGATCGTTGACCGAAGCCAGAACCACCTGAGGCGGCGTCGAGCCGCCGGCGCTCTCGTCGGCCAGCGAGCGGACCTTGGCGGCGATGGCCTCGGCGCCGTCGGTGTTGGTCAGCGAGACCGGGTCGTGCAGCGCCCGGCCCTCGAATCGCCCGAGCCGCGTTCGCGAGTTGCCGACCGCGACCGTGATCAGTGTGAACCCTTCGATCGTCATACCGAGAGCCTAGGGAGTGTCGATGCCTGCCCGCCGGGCCGCTCCCGAGTCACGCGGACCGGATACGCTGTGCCCGTGCCACGATGCCAGGCGGATCCATCCATTCAGCGTGTCAAGATGGACGACACGCAGTTCCCGCTGGGTGTGTACCCGGTCGAACCCATGCACCCGAAGCAGGGATACTCCGTCCTCTTTGAAGCCGCCGATGGCGACGAGGAAGCCGGGACCTGGGAAGCGTGGCCCGATCGGTACGTCTTTGACGTCGTCGTGACCGCCGAGCGCCTGCCCGCCCTGTGCCGGGCGCTTTTCGGGCTGCTCCCGCTGCGGATCTATCCGATTCTCGACGTCATCGGGCACGACGCCTACCGCGAGATCGACCCGTACATCTCCTGGGACCTTCTAGGCCTCGATCGGTTCTTCGAGGCGCTCATCCGCTACCACGATTTCTTCTTTGAGGAAGGCATGACCGGCTTCGGCGCCATGCTCGACGACCCCTTCCTGTACGTCTTTGTTGACGAGCACAAGATTGTCACCATCCGGGCCGAGCCGGAGTATCAAGCCCGGATTGAGCGGGTGCTCGCGGCGTTCGATCTTGAGCCGATGGACGAGCCCGCCGGTGCCGACGCGGCCTCGCACGAGCACCGCTCCGTGCTGCTCGCACCCGAGGACCACCCAGACCTGCTGAGCACCGAGGAAGTCGTCGAAGCGCTTCGCGACGAGTGGCGGCTGAGCCTCAACGTCGAACCCGACAACAACGTGGACGAAGACGGCCGCGAACTGGGCGTGACCGCCTGGCGGTGCCTCGTCCGCGTCACGGGTCAGGGCGGAAGCCCGGCGCCGGCAGACGCGGCGGGCGGAACTCGGCCTCAAGAAGATCGAGCCCGGTACGCCGAGGTGCTGCTGTACGCCTCCTGTCTGACCGAAGCCGAGCAATCGGCCTACGAGGCGGCCGCGCTCGAACTGGATCGCATCCAGCCGTCGAGGAGCCAACCGGCGGAAGAGCACGGCGAGGGTTCCAAGTCGGCGGCGCCCGCGACAACCGAGATCACAGAGAAAGACCCCCCCGTAACAAGCGGATCTGCAGGGCCCGCGGTCGGCGATGCCGAGTCGCAACCCGCAGCAGACGCCTCGCCGACCTTCGAGTTTGCTGAGGACGAGGGACCGCTGCTCGTCATCGTCTCGGCCGATCGCATGACACAGGACCAGTTCGGCGATGCGTTGCGCCCGACCCACAGCGGCCCGCGGCCCGCGCCCGCAGGACCCACGCTCCAATCGCCGCCCGAACCCGAAGCGGGGCTCGTCTGCCGGGTTCGCTGGTTGTGACAGACTCGGCGACCCACACACCCGAGGACGCGGGCCCGGCAGCCGTCGCGTTGGCAAAGATCGCCCCATTGCAACTGTTGATGGAACCGCTGAGGCGGCGTGAGAGAATCAACGCTCACCGGGGGGCCGAGCGGGGGGCCGAACGGGGCGCCGCTCGGGGGACGGAACGGGGACGGGCGGCGGGCTTGGGCCAACGTGTGAACGGGGCCCGGGTTTGCGTGTGCTGTTGGCGGCCGCTATGTTCCCGCGAGCAGGGACGGTCCGCCGGGCCCGACCGGCGCGGAGCCAGCCGGCTGTGTTGGCGCGACACGAGCCCGACCTTGCACGACAACCACCATGGCCTCGGCGTGGCGCCACGCGGCCGCCATGGGCACAGGCAAAGCGCACGATGGACCGAGCGCAGCACAGCGCACAGGGCCGTACGCTCGCAGGAGCACGATCCCCGGAGATCCCAAGAGCCTCACCAAGACGGCTTGGCGAGACAGCCCTAGCGATGATGGCCCTGAAGACAGCCTCCAAGACCGACCCGAACACCGAACCGCACGTCCGCGACCTTGCGTCCGCGCGCCCATCCCGCGATCAACACGCCCCGGCGTCCCTCTCGTAGGGCTCGGACGTTGACCGGCGATCCGGAGAGACCCATGTCGTATCGCTCCCACCGCTCCCTGCTTCTCTCGCTGCTTGCCGTTGTCGGCACGTCGTGCCCGGTCGCGGTCGCGCAGTCGGCCCAGCCAACGGCGACGACCCAGTCGGCGTCGAGTGCGCTCGATAGCGCCGCCACGCTGATCGTGGAAGGCCGAGCCCTCGAAGCACGCGATCTGCTCGGCGAGCTGGTCGCGGGACGCGACACTTCGCTGTCGGCGGCGGAATCGGCGCGGGCGTTCGAGTTGCTCGCTCAGGCCGGCCGACGCATCGCCTCGGCCGACCCAATCGACCTTCGCCTCCAGCGGGCCGAAGCAGCGGCACGTCGTGATGATCTGGCGGGCGCCGAAGCGTCGGCCCGAGAAGCGACACGGCTCGCCACCTCGGGGGGTTCGTCGGCCGCGTCTTCCGATCGGGCCGAGACGATCCTGCGCTACATCGCGTCCCGTCGCGCCGTGGTCGCGCCGTACGCGGCGGGCCAGATCAGCCAAGCCCAGTCGGCCTTCGACGCGGGCCGGTACGGCGAGGCGAAACAGCTCGCCTCCACCGTCAGCGGCTGGGGCCTCGAACTCCCGGTCGACCAGCGTGCGCAGCTCGAAGAACTGACTGGCCGGATCTTCAACCTGGAACTCAGCTCCGCGGGCGCCAGCGCCGCCGAGCCGCAGCTCGGCATGATGCAGCCCGGCGTGGTCCGCCGGAACCAGCAGCAGCCGGAGAGCGACCCGAGCCCGGCCCCGAACACGCCGCCGGCCGCCGATCCCGCGCCCGCTTCGCCGCCGCCGATCGATCTCAGCGAACTTCCGCCGCCGCCCCGGTCCAGCGGTTCTCAGAACAACGTCCCGCCGCCGCCGAATCTCGACGACCTGCTGTCGCGCCCGGCGCCCCAGCCGGTCCCTCAGCCAGCCGCTCAGCCTTCCACCCCGCAGATGGACCCGGTGATGGCAGACCCGGCGCCGCAGCAGCCGGCCCCGAACGAGTTCGTAGAGTTCAACGCCGCGCCGCAGCCGGCGCCGCAGCAGTTCGTGCCGCCGCAGCCGACCAACACGACCAACACGACCAACACGACCAACACGACCAACACCCCGATCTTCACCCCGCCGGCCCAGGACCGGGCGCCGTCGATGGACCCGATCGGATCGGCCCGGCTCTTCGAGGCCGAGCAGTTGCTCGACGAAGCGGACCGTGCCTTTGACTCGCGTCGGCTGAACCAGGCCGCGGACCTGTACGAGCGCCTCGCGTCGAACTACCGCGACGTGCTCGGCGGGGACGACATCGCCCGGATCAACCGCAACCTCGCCGAGGCGAAGGTGCAACTGGGTGCGGACTTCGGCGCCGAGACCGGCATCCTCGACGACTTCACTCGAACCCGCGATCTGGCCCGCCAGCAGGCAGAGGCCGAGTTCAACAATCACCTCAGCCAAGGCCGCGAGGCGCTCGAACAAGGCGACACCGGCCGGGCCCGCGACATGGCCGTTTCGGCCCGGTTTACGGCCCGCGCGGCAAGGTCCTTCCTGTCCGAGTCGCAGCTCCAGAACATGCTGGACCAAACCGACGCCTTCCTCGCCGAGGTTGACCTCGCCGAGGAAGCTATCAGCCGGAAGGATCAGGCCGACCGTGAGCGAGAGCTCATCGACAACACGCAGCGTGCCCAGATGGAACGCGAGCGGGACCAGCAGCGGAAGATCTCGGCCGCGCTCGAGCGTGTGCGCGCGTTGCAGCACGAGATGAAGTACGACGAGGCCTTGCAGGTCGTGGATCAGATCCTGTTCCTCGACCCGATCAACCCGGCCGGGCTCGTGCTCAAGGAAGTGCTCTACACGACCAAGATCTTCAGCGAGTATCAGCAGATCCAGACCGACAAGAAGCGCAGCTACACGGCCCAAGGCATCGAGAACGAAGCCGCGGCCATCGCGCCGACCGACATCGTCAACTACCCGAGCGACTGGCCCGCGATCAGCATCCGCCGGGGCGTGGACGCGGGCTCGGAGCCGCCGGAAGACCGGGCGGTGCTCGCTCAACTTCAGGACCCGACGCGCCGCATCCCCGTCACCTTCGCCGACAACGCGCTCATCGACGTGGTCGGCTTCGTCGAGCAGATCACCCAGCTCAACGTGCAGGTGCAGTGGGAATCGCTCGAAGAGATCGGCATCGAACGCGAGACACCGATCTCGCTGAACCTCCGCAACGTGACGGCACAAACACTGCTTGACGCGGTGCTGGAGCGCGCCAGCGCCCAGACGTTCGGCGAGCGCGCCGACTGGGCCGTGCGCGACGGCATCGTCTGGATCAGCTCCGACGACGACCTCCGCCGAAACACCTCGCTGGAGCTGTACGACGTCCGCGACCTCATCATCGAGGTGCCGGACTACAACGAAGCGCCCGACTTCGACCTCAACTCGGTCCTCCAGAGCCAGGGCGGCGGGCAGTCGCCGTTCCAGGACCAGGGCAACGACGACGCCTTCGAGTTCACGCCCATCGAAGAACGCGTGCAGGAGGTCGTCGATCTCATCACGAACAACGTCGACTTCGAGGGCTGGCGGCTCAACGGCGGCGACACGGGCGATATCACCCCGCTCGCCCGCGGCGGCACGCTCATCATCCGAAACACGCCCAAGAACCACCGCGAGATCCGCTCGCTGCTGGCCAAGCTGCGCCAGGTGCGGTCGATGCAGATCAACGTCGAGACACGCTTCCTGATCGTCGCGCAGAGCTTCTTCGAGCAGATCGGCTTCGACCTCGACGTCTACTTCAACACCGACAACAACCAGGTCCGCTTCGCCCGCGAGGAGGGCCCCACGCCCGACCCGACCATTCAGGGCGGGGACTTCTTTAACTTCAGCGGCGGCGGGATCCAACGCTCCGTTACCGGCGCCCAGCTCGACGTCGACGGCGACGGCACGATCGATCAGCAGATCACCCAGGGTGTCGTGAACCCGCGCTCATGGTCGCCGATCGGCCTCGGGCAGAACTCCTTCGGCCTGGCAACCGCGCTGGCGCCGCAGGAAGGCATCACCGCGACCATCCTCCAGAACGCGCCCGCCCTCGGTGTCGCGGGCCAGTTCCTCGATGACATCCAGGTCGACTTCCTGATCCAGGCGACGCAGGCCGACACCCGCTCCGTGACGCTCACGGCGCCCCGCCTGACCTTCACGAATGGTCAGACGGCCAACATCTACGTCGCGACGCAGACGTCGTTCGTCTCCGACCTCCAGCCGGTCGTGTCGGACTCGGCCGTCGGTTTCGACCCGACGCTGGACGTGATCTCCGAGGGTGTGCGGCTGCTGGTCGAGGGCACGATCTCGGGCGATCGCCGGTACGTGACGCTGAACGTGGACGCCGCGGTCGCCGAAGTCATCGACTTCGCGACGCAGGCCGTCACCGCGGTGGCCGGCGGTCAGCTCGTCACCTCGGCCGACACGTCCTCGTTCATCCAGCTCCCGCAGGCAACCGTCACCCGCGTGCAGACGACCGTGACCGTGCCCGACCAGGGCACGATCCTGCTCGGCGGGCAGCGTCTGGTGAACGAGAGCGAAGTGGAGACCGGCGTGCCGATCCTGTCAAAGGTGCCGATCCTGAACCGATTCTTCTCGAACCGGATCGAGTCCAAGGAAGAGCAGACCCTGCTGATCCTGCTCAAGCCCACAATCCTGATCCAGAACGAAAACGAAGAACGCAACTTCCCCGGCCTGCTTGACTCGCTCGACTCCGGCTTCGGCGGCTGAGCAGGACGTCTCCCGGACCGGGCGGCGCCTTTGAACGACCGGGACGCGGCGCCGGTTTCTGCAGAGATCTGAGGGCATACAACGAGCGGCCTTGTTACCCGCGGCCGGTCGGGGCCCTAGCATGGTGCCATCCACGACCCGGAGATCTCACGCATGGCCGCTCCCGACTCCCGACTCCGCATCCGCCGCGAGGACGGCATCACCCACGTCGAGTTCATCGACCGCAACATCCTCGACGAGGGCAACATCCAGTCCATCGGTGAGGAGATCAGCGAGATCATCGACGCCGAGCCGACACCGAAGCTGCTGATCAGCTTCGACAACGTCGACCACCTGTCGTCGGCGGCGCTCGGCACCCTGATCACGATCAACAACAAGATCCGCAACCGCGGCGGCCAACTCCGCCTGGCGAACATCGATCCGCAGATCTACGAGGTCTTCGTGATTACCCGCCTCAACAAGATCTTCGAGATCCACGAATCGGCCCAGGACGCGGCCAAGAGCTTCGCGTAGGTCCGTCGCGTACGTCGGGCCGCGCCGGCCCGGATGCTCTGATCACGCACCCCACACGGGAGCGCCGCACACCGCATGGCGGATACCCAGCACAACTCCAACGGTTCGAAGCCCGGTTCGGAGCCCGGCCCGAAGCCGGAAACCGCCACGGCCCACGCCGATGTCGCCAATGACCGCGATGCGATCATGGCCATCCAGCAGCAGGTCGTGGACGCCGCCGAGAGTGTGGGCTTCCGCACAACCGCCTGCTTCGCCGTTCGGCTCGCGCTCGAAGAGGCGATCGTCAACGCCTTCAAGCACGGCCACCGCAATGTGGACCCCGCCGCAACCGTCCACGTCGAGTACGAAGTCGATCAGGGCATGGTCAAGATCGCCGTGCAGGACCAGGGCCCTGGCTTCGACCCCGGTCGGGTCCCCGATCCGACGCTCGATGAGAACCTCGAACTGCCCAGCGGCCGCGGCCTGATGCTCATGCGGGCCTACATGACCGAGGTCCGCCACAATGAGACGGGCAACCGGGTCGAGATGGTCCTGCACGATGCCCCGGACGAGGACGACGACGACGTCTTTGTTGACTGAGCACGCCGAATCCGCAGCTGGGCCCGACCCGATCAAAATACGATCAAAGTGCCCGCCGAACGTCGATCAGGCACGATCGGTCGCCGGAATCTGGACCGCGTGACAAACCAGACCCTAGAATAGAACAGTTCTAATTCACGTTGTTCGGTCACCATGACATCGGTCCGAGCACCGCGAACGAAAGCGTCATGGGCCGATGCCCCGTGTTTTTCTCTTGGAGGCCGATCGAAATGACAGTCCAGTTGCCGATCTACTTTGACAACGCCGCCACCACTCGCACCGATCCGCGGGTGGTCGAGGCGATGCTGCCCTACTTCACCGAGGTGTACGGCAACCCCGGCTCGCGGAATCACAGCTTCGGCTGGGCCGCCGAGGACGCCGTGGATACCGCCCGCCGGCAGGTCGCCGACATGCTCGGCGCGGACCGCAAGGAAGTGATCTTCACCAGCGGCGCCACCGAATCGAACAACCTCGCGATCAAGGGCGCGGCCTACATGTTCCAGAAAGCCCCCGCCGGCTCAACCGGTCGCGGGCACATCATCTCGTGCTCCATCGAGCACAAAGCCGTGCTCGACCCGATCAAGCGGCTGCAGAAGGAAGGCTTCGACGTCACGCTGATCGATCCGCCGGCCGACGGCGTGATCACGGCCGACATGATCAAGGCTGTCATGCGTGACGACACCATCCTCGTCAGCATCATGTGGGCGAACAACGAGATCGGCGTGATCAACGAGATCCCGCAGATCGGCAAACTCTGCCACGACCACAAGGTCGTGTTCCACACCGACGCGACGCAATGGGTCGGCAAGGCCCCCACCGACGTCAACGCCGATCACATCGACCTGCTCAGCCTGAGCGGGCACAAGATCTACGGCCCGTCGGGCGTGGGCGCGTTGTACGTCCGCCGCCGTCGCCCGCGCATCCGTGTGCAAGCGCTCCAGGAAGGCGGCGGCCAGGAGCGCGGCTACCGCTCCGGCACGCTCAACGTGCCGGGCATTGTCGGCTTGGGCAAGGCCGCGGAGTTGTGCATGCAAGAGCAGGACAGCGAACGCGAGCGCCTGCTGAAGCTGCGTAACCGGCTGGAAGAAGGCCTCGAATCACGGGTGGACACGATCCAGATCAACGGCCACCGCGACAAGCGCATGCCGCACATCACCAACATCTCCTTCGGCTTCGTCGAGGGCGAGAGCCTGATGATGGCGATCAAGGACATCGCGGTCAGCTCCGGCAGCGCCTGCACCAGCGCCAGCCTCGAGCCGAGCTACGTGCTCAAGGGCCTCGGCGTCGGCGACGACCTCGCCCACTCGAGCCTGCGCATGAGCTTCGGCCGATGGACGACCGAAGAAGAAGTGGACTTCGCGGTGAACAAGATCGCCGAGGGCCAGCGTTTTTGCCATTGATCTTCTTTTCGGTGTATTCGTCTTTTTTGTCTGGTCCGGTGATGA
>JBCBZM010000104.1:0-10786 GCA_039815345.1 Planctomycetota bacterium
CTCGACACCATCGTGCACAAGGCCATCGAGCACGACCCCGACCGGCGCTACCCCAGCGCCGCCGAACTCGCCGCCGACCTGCGCCGATGGCTCGCCGACGAACCGATCGTCGCCCGGCCCGCCACGCTGCGCTACCAACTCGGCCGGTTCACACGCCGGAACCGCGCCCTCGTTGCCGCGGCCTGCGTCGGCGTCGCCTCACTCATCGCCGCGACCGCGACCAGCACCGCCTTCGCCGTCCGCGCCGCCGAGGCCCGCGCCGAAGCCGAGCGCGCCGCCCAAGACGCCCAGACCGCGCGCGCCGAAGCCGAACGCGATCGAGACGCCGCCATCGACGCCACTCGCGCGGCGCTGACAGCGCAAGAAGCCGAACGCGCGCAACGCGAGCAAGCCGAGACCCAACGCACACTCGCCGAAGCCCGCTTCAACGACGTGCGCACGCTCGCGGGCGCCCTGGTCTTCGACATCGAGGCCCGGCTCCGCGACCTGCCCGGCGCCACCGAGGCCCGCCGAGCCCTGGTCTCCACCGGCGTGCGCTACCTCGATCTGTTAGCCGAGGATGCCGACGACCCCGCGTTGCTCGATGAAGTCGCGCGTTCCTACATGCGCATCGCCGACGTGCAAGGCGGCCAGCGGACCGCGAGCCTGGGTGACTCCGACGCTGCGCTCGCGAGTCTGAACAAGAGCGCCGACATCCGCCGCGCACTGCTCGAACGCAACCCCGACAGCGAGCGCGACCGCCTCTGGCTCTCGGCGGCACTCAAGTTCACCGCCGAAACCCTGACCGCGACCGGCCGGAGCGACGAAGCGCTCGCAAAGCTGGAAGAAGCGCTCGAACTCGGCAACGACCAGATCGCGCGCACGCCGGAGAGCTTCGGCGCCCGCCGCGACCGCGGCCTCACGCTCGGCGCGACCGCCGACCTGCTCATGACGCTCGGCCAAGCGGACCGCGCGTACGAAATGTTCACAGAAGCCCGCGCACAAGCCGAGATCCTCGCCGAACAGGCCAAGGGTACGCCCGGCGCCGGCCGCTTGCTCCGCGACCTCGCGATCGCCCAAGGCGACGAAGGCCGCGCACTCGTCGCGCTCGGCCGCACCGACGAGGCGCTCGCCCGCTACACCGAATCCGCCGCCACCCGCGAGCGCCTGCTCGAAGCCAACCCGACCAGCGCCCGCGCCCGCCGCGACATGATCTCACTCGCCGCCCGCCTCGGCGATCTTGAGCAGGGCCGCGGGAACTACGCGCAGGCGCTCGGCTGGCACCGCCGCGCCCTCGCGCTGGCCGAGTCGGCCGTGCGCGACGACGCGTCCAACACGACGGCGCTCTACAACCTCTCGGTTTCGCTCGAAAACGTGTGCGACGCCCTGCTCGAGCTCGCCCGCATCAACGAAGCCGCCGCCGCGGCCGAACGCTGCGTCGATCTGCGCCGTCGGCTCATCGAGGTGGATCCATCCAACACGCATTGGGCCGTCGCTCTCGCGGTTGCCGTCGAACGCGCCGGCCGCGTCGCCGAGCGGGCGCCCGACGCCGACGCCGCCAACGCGCACTACGCCGAGGCCTACGACCTCGCCGAGCGTGTCTCAGCCGCAGACCCCGCGGCCGCGCTCCCGTGGCGCGTGCTGCTGTTCACGTCGTCGAGGTTGGGCGAACTGGAAACCGCGGCCGCCGAAGCCGCACGATCCCCCGGCGCCGTCCTCGAACGCGCCGAAGCCGCACGCCAATGGCTCACCCGCGCCGGCGCCGCCTTAGACGGCATGAACGCCCGATCGATCACGCCCTACACCACGCAAGCCACGCGTGAAGAACTGGCCGCCGTCGAAACCCGCGTCGATCAGATCGCGCCCCCGAACGCCGAACGCGTGCAGTAGCCCTCACACCATCGGATGCGTCGTGAGAAGGAGCGGCGACGCCGTCGGCTCCATCGAATGGGCCTGGGAGGACTCGAACCTCCGACCTCACCCTTATCAGGGGTGCGCTCTAACCAACTGAGCTACAGGCCCGCGGCGACCGGTTTGCCCGGTCGGGCGGTCAGTGTAGACCGCATCGGCCCGTGCGTCACGCCGGCCGACCGCGCCGACCCGCGCCGACCGGAGTCAACCCGGCGCCGACCCATCGAGCATCCCATCATCAACGAACGCCCTCACTCCGCCGGGCGACGACCCCTGACCCCAACCGACCCATGATTCCACGGGGCTTGCACAACAGGACCCGACCGAACGCCCGGCAACGAAGGCTGAATCCTGCAACAACCAAGTCTTTCTGTTTGGAAAGGTCCGATACACGGCGATGTTCCGATATCATGTCCAACGGACACGGGATCGCGTGCCGGCGTGCGGGCCGGACACGATTCTGTGGAGGATGAGGGAGATCTGACCATGCTTCGTGTCAACGGGGCCTGTATTGGCTCTATCGGCGTTGCCGCTGCGCTCGCGGTCTGGGCTGGCTCGGCCTCGGCGCCCACGGCCCACGCCGGGCAGATCGCCGCCACGCCGGCCCAAGACAACGCCGCGCCGACCTTCAACGCCATTCCGGGTGTCCGAGAGACCACCAACCGCCTCCTCGCCCAACTCGCGCCGACGACCACCCCGGCCGATCTGGCGACGCTCGACGTCAACATCCTCACCACGATCGACGCGCTCGGGTTGACCGCGCTCCGGCTCGCGCCTGACGCCGACGCCGAAACCGTCGCGGCCCAGCTCCTCGATCTGGGCCTCGCCGAGGCGGTCGGCATGGACTACCTCGTCCACCCCATCCGTTCCGACGCCAACGACCCGCTCGTGGACGAGCAGTGGCACCTCGACCGCATCGGAGCGCCCGCCTCGTGGGCCTTCAGCGTCGGCTCGCCCGATGTCACCATCGCGTTCATCGACACCGGCGTCGATCTTGATCACATCGAACTCGAGCCCCTGCTCGTGCCCGGGTACAACGCGGCTTCTCAGCAAGCGCAGGCTGCGGGCGGCAACGTCGCGGACATCACCGGTCACGGCACGGCCACCGCCGGAGCCGCGGCCGCCATCGGAAACAACGCCTACGGGGGCTCGGGAGTCGGCTGGAACTTCGGCGTCATGCCGATCCGAGCGACCAACACTGCCGGCGGCGCCGCCTTCATCTCCGACATCCTCAACGGCGGCTCGTGGGCTGTCAGCAACGGCGCCGATGTCATTTCCGTCAGCTACGCCGGCGTCGAGCAGGCCTTCGTCGAGGGCTTCGGCGCCTTCGCACGCTCCAACAACGTGCTCGTCGTCTGGGGCATCGATGACGCCGCCCAACCGCGGAACTTCGATCACCCGAACGTGCTCGTCGTCTCCGGCACCACGCCCAACGACCAGCTCGCCTCGTTCTCCAGCTTCGGCCCCGGCGTCGATGTGGCGGCGCCCGCGACCAGCCTCAACCTCCCGCACAGCAACGGCGGGTACCGCATCGTCGCGGGCAACTCCTACGCCACGCCCATCGTCGCCGCCGCCGCGGGCATGGCCTGGGCCATCAACCCCGCGCTCTCCGCCTCCGAGATCGAGCAGATCATCCTCGACACCGCCGAGGATCTGGGCGAGCCGGGCGACGACCAGAGCTTCGGCGCCGGGATCCTCCGCGTCGACGAAGTCGCCGCCGCCGCGCTGGCCGCGAGCGGACAGCCCGCCGACTTCCAGCCGGCCGTCGGACCGGTCAACCGCCTCGCCGACGGCATCGCCGCCGGGTACTACACCATCGACCCCGCGACCGACGCGATCCCCAACTTCGCGAGCCTCTCCGCCTATCACACCGAAGTCCTCGCCGAACTCGACCTCGACAGCAGCGGCGGCGTGTTCGGCGGCTCGGGCGCCGCGACCAACGTCGGCGCCGTCTTCGCCGGGTTCTTCGACGCGCCGGCCGATCGGCTCTATACCTTCGCCCTCGAAGCCGAGTCCGACGCCAGGATGCGGGTCGCCGGCGCCGTGGTGGCCGACACCGAAGCCGGCATCGACAGCGGCATGATCGGCCTCGCCCAAGGCCTGCACCCCGTCGTGATCGAGCACTACGCCGCCGACGGCGAAGAAGCCTCCATCCGCGCGACCGTCGCCAGCCCCGCCGCCGCAGCGGCTGTGCTCTCGAATGCCAACTTCAAGTTCGTTCGCGCCACCTCCGACTTCAACGGCGACGGCGTCGTGGACCTCGTCGACTTCTCGCTGTTCATCGGCGCCTGGTCGCTGGGCGATCCCGACGCCGACGTGGACGAGGACGGCGTGGTGACACTCAGCGACGTAGCCGTCTTCCTCTCCGCCTGGTCGTTCGGCCTCTAAGCCGCCCGAAACCCATCGCGCGAAGCCAGTCTCAGCCGATGCCAACTCCGACGAAGACGGCCAAGCGGCGCCTCGGTGGTCCGTCATCGCGCTCAGCGAACGGTACGCGCAGAGACGGATGGTGCGCTGCCGGGCGGGTCGCAAGACGGCGCCCCGAAAAACAACGACACCCGCCTCGACGGCGGGTGTCGAAAAAATCAATCAAATGGAGGCAGGCCGCGAAACACCGATCGTGACGGCGGCGGCTCGATCAGCTACGGCGGCGACGGGCAGCAAACACACCGGCGCCCGCAAGAAGCGCCACCGAGGCCGGCGTCGGCACGAAGACCCGCACCCGGTCCTTGCTGACCGACAGCGACGCGCCCGCGCCCGATTCGGCCGTGATGACGTTCTCAAGAATCAGACGCGCCTCGGTCACGGGCAAGAACCCGGTCCCGATCTGCGGCGACAGGTCGATCTGCGCGAATGCGGTCCAAGTCGCGGTGCTCGCATCGATTTGCGTAATCGTCACATCGAGCGAGCCGAGCACCACGCCCGGGAAGACCGAGGTGTTGGTCACGATCGTGACGTCGCCGTCGATGATGACGTCCGACCCGAGCGCCGACAGGTCGCCCGTGATCATGCCCTCTTCGATGATCACGATCTCTTCGAGCGCCGGGATGCCCGAGGGCAGCAGATCGACCTGCATCCGGTCGGCGGCCGAGTCCGTCACGCCCGCGTTGCTCGTCGCGACGAAGCTCGTCGGCTCGAAGATAAACGCGTTGCCCGCGACCGTCGGCGAGCCGAAGCCCGCCGCGCCGTTGTCGCTCACGCCGCCCGAGTGCGTGAAGTCCACGCCCGGACCGGGGTACGGCGTCCACGGGATCTGTGCCATCGCCGTCCCGCACACGCAAAGGCCCGCCACCGCGGCCAGCGACGCGAGCCCGCTACGACGCGAGGCGCCTGAAGGGGTCGCCGAAGGGGTCATGGACGCGTTGATGCATGCCATCATCTCTCTCCTCCCGGCCCGTGCAGACCGGTCTCCCGTTGCCGGGAAGTCTCTTCCAAGGTCGGCCGAGCGCGATCGCAATGAACCGCACAAACGCCGCCAAATCTCTCATCCAAAGCCCTCGGCTCGGATGACTCCGAACCGGGGTTGATTCGTCAGGTTTCGTGCGGTGTGGCCGCACAAACCTCAGCAGGGCATCTCAACAGAGCACTTAGCGACGGCGGCGACCCATGGCAACTAGGCCGAGACCCAGACCAGCCAGAGCGCCCGGCGCCGGGATGAGCTGCACGGCGAACGAACCGCCGACCACGATCTTGCTGATGAACGCCGTGCCACCGGGAGAGCTGAACGCAATCAGCCCGTTGGTCACTTCAATGCGGAAGCTGCTCGAACTGAGCGGGATCGTCACCTCGGCCAAGCCGTTCCAGCTGCCGTTGAGGTCGTTGCCCGAGTGCACGAGCGGGAAGAGCGGGTTGGTGTCCATCGCGTCGGAGACGCTGAACGCGGGGCCAGAAAGCGACGACACGGTCAGATCGGCCGAGGCCTCGACCGAGCTGCCTTCGCCCGTCAGGTTGTAGTTGCCCAGTTCGGTGATGCGCACGCCCGTGACCGCGAAGCCCGCGTCCGGCGTGATGTCCACGAACAGACTGTCCGACGTGGCGTCGTTCGAGCCGTCGATGTCGTTGGCCTCGGCGTTGAAGTTCGCCGGCGTGAACAGGAAGCCCGAGGGCGTCACGAGCGGGTCGCCGAACAGCCCGTTGTCGCTGCCGCCGTTGGACCACGAAAAGTTGGTGTTCGAGCCCGAATCATTCACCCAGGGCACCTGAGCGAAAGCGGACGCAGCGCAGGCCGCGACCAGCGCGGCGGACAGACGAATGAACATGGTCTCTCTCCCAGAGGCACGACGACGCTCTCACCCGTCAACCGGCCCGACTCACCATTCAGTTGTTGAACGCGGGACCCGCATGAAACGGTTGGACACCCGCAAACGGACACACAGCACCCGGCCGAGAGCGGACACTCCACGGACCGAGAACCAGGACAGAGTACCCATTCCTATAACCGCGTCAACAGGTCTCATGCCTCTTGGCGCAGTCTTATCCTGAGCCATGCAGCGAGCTCGACCCGCACAAGCCCATAACGAATATCACCCGATGTGGGCGGTCTGAAGCCTGGCTTTCCAACCCCACTCGCTCAATCGCGCTGGCGGAGTTCCAGCACGAAGACCGCCCCTTGGCAGAACCTCAGCGGCCCCTTGCCCGGCGCCGCCAGCCGCAGATCGCCGCCCATATCCCGAGAGAGCCCCCGCGCGAGTGCTAAACCCAGACCCAGGCCGCTCTTAGCCGTATCCGCCTGCCGTCGGCCTCGCCGGAATGCGTCGAAAATCCGGCTGCGGTCCTTCGCCGGGATGCCCGGCCCGTGGTCGCCCACCCAAAACCGAACCCGGCCGCCCCCGGCCCGCACCGCCAGATGCACCCGTGCGTCCGCCGCGTCGCTCGCGTACTTCACCGAGTTGTCCACGAGGTTGCCCAGCACCCGCTCGACCGTGTCAGCTTCGCCTTCGAACACCGCCTCGCCCACGCCCTCGGCGTCCAGCTCCAGCGTCATCGAACCGTGAGCCGCGCGTCGGCCGAGCGCCGCGCTCACGCGTTCGACGAACGGCGCCACCTCCACCGCCGCGCGATCGCCCTTCCGCCGGCCCGGCCGCAGCCGCGCGTACGACAGCACGTTCTCCACGATCGTCCCCAGCCGCGCCGACTCATCCTTCAACGTTGTCAGGTACGCCGCACGCTTGGTCTCGTCTTTCACCAACCCATCAGCGAGCAACTCGGTGTAGAGCCTGAACGTGGTCAACGGCGTGCGCAGCTCGTGCGTCACCGCGCTCACGAACCGACCGCGCCGGGTCGCGAGCTGCGCCGACGCGTGCAGCGCCAAGCCGACCGCCAGATACGAACCCAGCACCGTCGCGACCATCGTCACCAACGCCCAGCGCGTCGGCGAACTCAGCGGGCCCTCGTTGTCGAACTCCAGTGGCGGCGACTGCACGATCAGCGGCATCGAGATCAACCGATCCGCCCACGACGTCGCCCGCTCCAGCGAGCCGCGGACCGGCTCGAGGTGCGCGCCGGGCAGCTCGTTCTGCGCAATCGCCGTCAGCTCGCGCTCCAGCCGCTCCCAGTCGAACCACACACCCTGCAGCACCCGGCCGTTGGGCGTCTCCACGTCGCGCACCAGGAACAGATGCATCTCGTTCGCCGTGCCGATGCGCCAGACGAACCGCGGCCGGCCGACGATCTCGTACGGGTTCGCCTCATCGATCAGCAGCACGCCGTCGGGGCCCTGAGCGCGCATGCGTTCGGCCGCCATGCGCACCGCCGTCTGGTCGCGCAGCCCATCGAGCACCCGGGCCCGCTGCGCCGGGTTCGCCTCGGCCAGCATCATCGCGACACGACGCAGCGTTTGGTCCGTGTCGCGGCTCGAGTCCCCGCCCGCCAGCCGCAACGCCGGGCCCAAACGTCGGATCTCCGCCAGCACGGCCGCGAAGCCGGGGTCTTGCTGCGCGATCGCGTCGAGCTCGGCCCAGTCGGGTGGCGCGGCGCCGGCGCCGTCGGCCGGGGGCGCGTCGGAGAGCTCCGGCGTCGTCGCCAAGCCTTCGTTGATCTGCACCTCGAGCGCGTCGTCGGCGAAGGCGATGCCCCGGCCGCCGATGATCTCGCTGACCGCTTCAAGCAGCGTGTACTGGCCTTCGAGCTGACCCAGCAGCGCATCGGCCGGCCGGCCCGTCTCCCCTTCGAGCTGCGTCGCCAGCCGCCGAAGACGATCGAGCTCCACGCCTTCGGGCGCGGTGGGCGCGGTCACCCGGCCGACCACGTCGGTCTGGAAGTGCAGCCGAACGAAGTCGTCCGCGTCGCCCGGGCGCGCGGGCCGACCGAGCGCCGCGAGCAGCAACGGCGAGGCGATATGCGGGCTCGCGTCGCGCGGGCTCAGCATGATCGACATCACCGCGTTGTCCACGCCGTGGAACGATTCGAAGTGCCGGGGATCGCGGTACGCCTCGCGGTCGTACAGCGAGCGCACGACCACATCCATACTGCGCGTTGCGATATCGATCCGGTCGCGCCGGCGGTCGGCGTCCAACGCTTCGTTGCGTGCGCGCTCCAGGCCCAGGATCGAGTACACACCGACACCCAGACCGGCCAACGCGACCAGCCCGCAACCGGTGTACACGATCAACCACAAACGCCACGCCGGACGCACGCGGAACGAACCTCCTGTCCAACCCCCACCCGGTCCCGCACGACCCATCGGCCGCGCGGGCCCCCACCGCATCAGACTAAAGAAGCTCGTTGCCGGCTGCGCTCACGGGCAGCCTCGTCATCACACGCGCGTTACCCCGCGCCGCCCACGGGCGCCGGCTCGGGTTCGGCGGCCGATTCGGCCTCATCCGTGCGCTCCTCGGCCAGCATGTACCCCTTGGCACGCACCGTCGAGATCACACGCGGATCGCCCGCGTCGTCCCGCAACGCCTCGCGCAGTCGCGCCACGGCCATGTCCACCGTGCGCGTTTGCATCCCCCGCGGGTCCACGCCCCACACACGCTGGAGCAACTCATCACGGGACACGGCCCGCGCCGGGTTCGCCGCCAGATAGGCCAACAGGTCGGCCTCCAGCTGCGGCAGCGTCGTCTTGGTCCCGTCCTGGAGCGTCAGCTCCCGGCGGTCGAAGTCCACGACCCGCCCGTTGCGTTCGAGACGCCGCACAGTCTTCGGCCGCTCGGCCGACCGACGCAGCACCGCCTCGACGCGCGCCAAGAGCTCGGACGCGCTGAACGGCTTGACCATGTAATCGTCCGCGCCGGTGCGCAGACCCCGGACCTTGTCCTCTTCCTCACCCTTGGCGGTTAGCATGATCACCGGGAGCCCCGGCTTCACTTTCCTGATCTCGGCGAGCACCGTGAGCCCATCGAGCCGCGGCATCATCACATCGAGCAGCACCAGGTCGAGGTCGGCCGCCAGCGCGGTGTTCAACCCCGCCTGGCCGTCCGGCGCCTGGAGCACCGAGTACCCGGACGCCTCCACGGCGTCCACGATCCCGCGACGGATCGCGTCGTCGTCTTCTACAACCAGCACAGATCCCAGAGGCATAACCCCTCGCTTTCTGCCGTGACGGGCGAGGCCCCGACGCTCCATCGACCCATCCAAGGCCACCGGCCTTCGCCGGTCGGAACGCGGAACCCGCTGGGCGGACCGATGCCAACTGACCATATCGTCGGCAAACCGGCCCCCTCTTTCCTCCAATGTGCGACACGTCTGTGACGCGCATGGCCGCCTGTACGCCTTGCTCTACCGTCCGGATCACGCCCGGTTTTGGGGAGTCACATCCGAGAGACAAGCAGAATCGGCGACACGCGAACGTTGGGCCCGGTGGGCCGCTGCTTTGAGGGTATCAAAAAAATGTGTCACAGCCGCCCATCCGGTGCAACTTGATCGGGCAGGTCGGTCTCAAAGCAAATATCGGACCTTATCGCGCCGACGCCCGAAGCACCGACCCAGACACCAACGCGGAAAGCACCGCCGAACACGCCAACGCGCCCGCAGTCACCCACATCGCGACGGAAAAGCCCATCCCATGCTCGATCCGCTCGGCGATCAACGGCCCCACGCCCGCGAAACACCACGCCCCGCCGAGCATGAGGCCAGAAGCCAGCCCCGTGCGGTGCGGCAGCAGCCGCTGCGCGATCGCCATCGTCACCGGGATCATCCCGCCAAACCCCACGCCCGCCAACGCCGTGAGCGGGAAGGCCAGCAAGGCCGCGTCCGAGCCCAATCGATCCGAAAGCGGGAAACATGCGATGGCGCCGGCCCCAAACAAGGGGAGTGCAATCAGCGCGATCTTCTCGTGCCGAAGCCCGATCAGCACGCCCGCGGCCAGGCCCATCCCGCCCATGCCGAGCTGCATCGCGGCCTGCATCGGGCCGTTGAGCTCGCTGGCGAACTGACCCAGCGTCGGATCGAGTCGATCGTCAAAGGAGGTCTTGCCGGCCTGCGCGGCCACAAACCGCCTCGACCAGGACACCACGAGGTACACCAACGCCATGTTCACCGTAAAGCGGAGAACATTGCCGAAGTAAAGCAGCCAGACCGCCGTCCAGCGGTCCCGCCGTTCGCGAGCGCTCCAGGCCGCCCGGCTGGCGTGCGCGTCGTGCGCCCGGTGTGGCGCGTCGTGCAGGGCCTTGGCCACGATCAGCACGGCGATCGTGCCGGGAATGAGCAGGTATACGAGCACCCGCGGGCCCTCGAGTCCGAGGTAGAAGTCGGAATCCGGGTTGCCACAGATCCCCACGAACTGGGGACTGAAGACATTACCCAGAATGCCGCCGATCATGCCGGCGACGAAGAAGGCGCCCATCCACTTCGACCGCTTGCGCGCGCCCAAGTGCCCCACCGCGGCGGCCGCAGGCGGGTGGAAGGCCCCGATGCCGGCCGGCCCGATGACCTGAATCGCGAGCAAGGCCCAGAA
>JBCBZM010000021.1:0-31866 GCA_039815345.1 Planctomycetota bacterium
AGGAGTCGGCCTCGCCCCGATTTCTTCCAGCGCGGGTCCAGCTTGTGGTACGCGGCAATGGTCTTGGCGTCTTCGTCGAGGCGGAGCATGCGGGCGATGAGCGGGCGGACCTCGGCCTGCTCGGCTCGGGTGAGCGCGCGGTCGAACGTGACGCGGAGTGCTCGGCCTCTGTGGGCGGCTCGGCCTCGTTTGTTGGCATCGGGCGGCTGAGAGATCACCGAGCGGGTTGGGCCCTCGGCGAGTTCGAAGATGCGGTGGAAGGCTTGGGCCTTCACGTCCCAGTGGTTGGGCGCGAGCAGGAAGTAGCCGTAGGAGCAGACGTCGCGCGCGAGCTGGTAGTCGCGCGGGACCTGGATCGTAAGACGCGAACCCATGGAATCAGGCGGCCACTAGACAGCCATCAGGCTGTCGAACGGGAAGGCGAACGTGGCCATGTTGACGCAGACTCGGTCGGCGGCGCGGGCGAACATTTCGTAGGCGTCTTCGGCTTCGGCGGTGACCTGTCCGGGCGTGTTGCCCGCGGCTTCGATCATCGCGGCGTGCTGGTCGATCCAGGTCGGCAGCGCGTCTTGAACGACCTCGATGTGCGACTGGAACGCGAACGTGCGGAGGCCGACGCGGAAGACGTGGTTCTTGCACGCCTCGCTGGAGCCGAGCAGGGCGGCGCCGGGGGGTAGTTCGGTGACCTCGCGGCTGTGGAAGCAGAGTTGGCGGACGTTCCACGGCACACCCGCGAGCAGGATGTCGGTCTGGCCGGCGTGGTTGAGCTGAACGGGAACGAAGCCGGCTTCGGGCGTTTCGGCCTGGGCCACCTTCCCGCCGAGGGCCTCGGCGATGATCTGGGCGCCGAGGCAGACACCGATCACAGGCAGGTCGCGCTCGTGGGCGGCTTTGGTGAACGCGCGCAGCGGCTGGAGCCACGGGTGCGACTCGTCGACATTCTGTCCGCCGCCCATGATGACGACGCCGCCGACGTTGTCGAGATCGATCGGGACGCCCTCGGCGCCGAGTTGGTCGAGGCGACGGATATCGAGCCGGAAGCCGTGATCGCGCAGCGTGGCGCCGATGCGGCCGGAGGTGCGCCAGTGGTCAAACTCGAAGACGATGATGTGGGCCATGGGCGGATGGTAGCCGCTCGGGCGCGCGTGTTACTCGGCCCAGCGCTCGCCGGGGGTGTCCATCGCGATGGTCGCGTCGCGGCCTTCGAGGTAGTCGTGGCGGAAGCGGACCCGGGGCGTGCGGCCGAGGGCCCAGCTGAGCATGGCCTGCGTGTCGAAGCGGTGGGCCGGGCCGAGGTCTTCACCTTCCTTGGCGGCGTAGCTGGACAGGAAGTTGAAGACGAGCGTCTTGGCGGGCGCGTTCGGGTTGGCCTCGGCGTGCCGGGTGAGGCTCTGCCAAGCTCGGTCGAGCAGGTCGGTCGCGGCCTTCTGGGTGAACGTGTTGAGCGAGCCGCTGAAGAGCAGGACCGACACGCCGTGCTCACGGATCAGACGATCGAACAGCCGACGGTCGGCGGCGAAATCGGCTTCTTCGATGGCGGCGTTGGGCTGCTTCTCCCGCTCGAGGCGGTCGCGGCAGAACGAAGCGAGTTCGGGCACGCCCTCGACGCCGACGTAGCCCGCGTAGGGGACCCGGCGTTCGATCCATCGGGCGAGCAGATCGGCACGGCCGCAACCGAGATCGGCGACGACCCGGTCTTGAACGAAGCCCGTGTCGGTCAGCGCGTCGAAGCGGATGCGCTGGAAATCTTTGTTGCGCCAGAGAAGGGACTCGAACGTGGCGCCGGCTTCGTCCACGGCTTCCTGATAGGGCGCGAGATAGGCGGGCGTGTGCGCGGCCCGCGGAGTGGCGCCGGCTGGGTCTTTGCGTTTGCCGAAGAATCCCATGGGCGGCGCTCCGGCGCGTGCGTCGTCAGGCGATGCGGACCATGCGGACATAGGACTCGAAGCGTTCTTCGAGCTCTTCCTTCGAGAGCTTCTCGAAACGTTCGAGGCTGAAGGCTTCGACGTTGAAGCTGGCGATGACGGTGCCGAAGGCGAGCGAGCGGTGGACCGTTTCAAACGCGCCGGGATCGCTCTGCTTGCCGCCGCCGCCTTCGAAGGCGATGTGCCCCATCATGCCGCCGGCGAAGGAGTCGCCCGCGCCGGTGGGATCGACGACGTGCTCAGTTGGGTAAGCGGGCAGTGCGGCGATGCCGTCCTTGTGGATGAGGATGCAGCCGTGCTCGCCTTTCTTAACGACGACGAAGCGGGGGCCGTGCTCGAGGAGCTTGCGTCCCGCGGCGACGGGGTTGCGCAGGCCGGTGAAGAGTTCGGCTTCGTCGAAGTTGAGCACGAGGCCGTCGACCGTGGTGAGCAGTTGTTCGAGCTCTTCGCGTGCGATGTTGATCCAGAGGTCCATCGTGTCGGCCACGGCCAGCGCGCGGTTGGGGAACTGCTCGAGCAGGCCCATCTGCACCGCTGGGTGGCTGTTGGCGAGGAAGATGTACTTGGAATCGTGGTAGCTCTCGGGCACGGGCGGGGGCGCCTCGCCCAGCACGCCGAGCTCGGTGAAGAGCGTGTCGCGGCGGTCCATGTCGTCGTGGTACTTGCCGCCCCAGCGGAAGGTCTTGGAGCCCTTGCGGATCTCAAGGCCTTCGTGATCGACGTTGGGGAAAGCGTCGAAGGTTTTGCGGAGTTCTGCGGGGAAGTCGTCCCCGGCCGCGCCGACAAGCCGGACGGGGCTGAAGAACGAGGCGGCGGCGGAGAAATAGACGCACGACCCGCCGAGGACGTCCTCCCGGCGTTCGCCGGTGGGGAGTTCGACGGTGTCGATGCCGATGGATCCGGTGACAATCAGGCTCATGCGGCGAGTCTAGACCCGGGGTTTGTGACGTTGTGTAAAACCAGCGGAAGACCCTGTACCAAAGTACGAACAAACACGGTAGCGTGTGGGAGACATGACCCCGGCTGGTGGGGCCGGGAGGATCGGAGAAGACGGCGATGAGCGCGATGGAAGTCGGGAAGAAGCTGGTGGCGTACCTCGAGGCGAACGAGGAACGCAAGGCGATCGAGGAGTTGTACGCCGACGACGCGGTGAGCATCGAGGCGATGGAAATGAACCCGGGCCAGGGGCGCGAGACCAAGGGGAAGGACGCCATCCTCGCCGCGAGCGATTGGTTCTTCGAGAACATGGAAGTCCACGACGGCGGCGTCGAGGGGCCGTACCCGTTCGACGACGAGTTCATCGTGCCGATGTGGATCGATCTGACGCCGAAGGACGGGGCCCGCATGAAGATGCACGAGGCGGCCCGGTACAAGGTCAAGGACGGCAAGATTTCCGAGGTTCGGTTTTACTACGACACGAACTGCTGAGTCCAGAACAACTGCTGAGACCAGAACAAGGGAGGCACAGAGCGATGAGTGCAATGGACGTGGGCAAGCGGCTGGTGGAGTTGTGCAAGGCGGGCGAGTACGAGCGTGCAGTGGAAGAGCTGTACGCCGACGACGCGGTGCACATCGAAGCGATGGAGTGCGAGCCCGGCGCCGGGCGTGAGACGAAGGGGAAGGCGGCGATCCTGGAGGGGACGCGGCTTTGGATGCGCACGATGGAGGTGCACGACGGCGGCGTGGACGGGCCGTACCCGTGCGACGATGAGTTCATCGTGCCGATGTGGTCGGACTCGACACCGAGCGAGGGGCCGATGGCGGGCCAGCGGTTCACCATGCGCGAGGCGGGGAAGTACAAAGTGAAGGACGGGAAGATTGTGGAGGGGCGGTTTTACTACGACATGGACATGGGTGGGTGACAAATCACCGCACCGCCATATCTTTGCCTGAGACGCCCTTGCTATCGCGACGCTTACGAGCGAGCTGGGCTGAGGTCATGCCAGATGGGCGGCTTGCGAATCCGACCGACCGTCCAGAGCAAAGGCACGATCGCGATGACGCCTGTCGCGACGAGCACGCCGGTCACACCGAGCGTTTGTGCAGTCCATAGAAGCATCCGCTTGAAGGCAGCATGCCTGCCGGCGGCATCGACGTTGGCCGCCGCTTCACTGGCAAGGAACGCGACGAGGCCGCCCGCACCCAACACGATCACAAGCGACAGAAGCGGGAACAGCGAGGCTGTCAGTGGATTCAGTTGGGTGACTTGACGACTCCAGCCGGTCACACGCTGGAGTTCTTCGAACACTTCGTCTCGCGGGCCTGACTCGAACAAATCAAGGTTCTTCTCTTCAGACCCATTCTTTCCGGCAACCATTAGGCGGAGCGAGGTATCACGAAGATTCGATCTGACGCGCTTTACTTGAGCAAGCGGCGCCGTTCTTACAGAGTCCCCGAGGGACTCAGCAAGCGTGCCACCCGACTCCAAGGCTTCGCGAGCCGCGTTAATCTGCTCGGCGGTCAGGGATTCGGCCCATTGCACGCTCTCAGAATCGACGGCAATCACGCCCACGTGCAGAAGCCTCGGTTCACAGTACCAAGCTCGCATGCTCAGCCTCCGCTCTCATCGCCTGCTTTAGCGTTCGGTCCGCACGCATAATACTAGCGAAGCACCCATCGCAACTCAGCTACTTCGCTGCCGCCTTGGCCCATGAGTCCTTGAGCGTCACCGTGCGGTTGAAGATGGGGCGGTCGGGCGCGGCGTCCTCGTCGACGCAGAAGTACCCGTGCCGCTCGAACTGGTAGCGGCGGATGCCGTCAGGCCAGTTAGGCTCGTCATCCGTCCGACTGGCGAGGGCCGGTTCGAGTTTGGCGGCTTCGATCACTTCGAGTGAGTCAGGGTTGAGGTCGTCGAGCGGGTCGCCCGTTTTCTTGCCGGGCTGGGGCTCGGTGAAGAGGCGGTCGAACAGGCGGACCTCGGCGTTGATGGCGTGCTGAGCGCTGACCCAGTGCAGCGTGCCCTTGACCTTGCGGACCTTGCCCTCGGCGTCGGGCGGCGGGTTGTCGCCGCCGCGGGTGTGGGGGTCGTAGGTGCAGCGCAGTTCGATGACTTCGCCCGCGTCGTCTTTGATGACTTCGTTGCACGTGATCCAGTAGGCGTAGCGGAGGCGGACCTCGCCGCCGGGTTTCAGGCGGAAGAACTTCTTGGGCGCGTCTTCCATGAAGTCTTCGCGCTCGATGTAGAGCTCGCGGGTGAACGTAACCAACCTTGTGCCGGCGGCTTCGTCCTCGGGGTTGTTGACGGCGTCCATCCATTCCGTGCCGTCGGCGTCGCGGCGATGTCCTTCGAGGTTGGGGCCTTCGAGCGTTTCGTCCCAGTTGGTGATGGTCACCTTGAGCGGGCGCAGCACGGCCAGACGGCGCGGGGCGACCTTGTTGAGATGGGCACGCTGGGCGCCTTCGAACAGGCCCAAGTCGTGCACGGCCTTGAACTTGGTCACGCCCGTGTCCAGGCTGAACGCGCGCAATGCCTCGGGCGTGCAGCCGCGACGGCGGAGACCGGAAACAGTCGGCATGCGCGGGTCGTCCCACCCGGTGACGCGGCCGTCGTCGACGAGCTGCTTGAGCTTGCGCTTGCTGGTGACGATGTAGGTCGGTTCGAGCCGGCTGAACTCGATCTGCTGGGCGTGGTGGAGACGGTCGGCGGTGTTGGCGGCGTCGCGTTCGCCGCCGGCGCCCGGGCCGCTGCCGGTTCGCTCGGGCTGACGGCCCCGATTGATCGCGTTGATGAACCAGTCGTAGAGCGGGCGGTGGTCCTCAAACTCGAGCGTGCAGATGGAGTGCGTGACGTTCTCGATGGAGTCCTCGAGGCCGTGGGCCCAGTCGTACATCGGGTAGATGTGCCACGCCGAGCCTGTGCGGTGGTGCGGACGGTTGACGACGCGGTACATGACCGGATCGCGCAAGTTGAAGTTACTGGCGGCGAGATCGATCTTGGCGCGGAGCACGCGGGAGCCGTCGGTGAACTCGCCGGCTTTCATGCGTGCAAAGAGGTCGAGGCTCTCCTCGGCCGGGCGGTCGCGCCAGGGCGAGGGCGTGTCGGCCTTGCCCGGCCCGCCGCGGCTGGCCTTGATCTGTTCGGCGGTCTGTTCGTCGACGTACGCCAGGCCCTTGGTGATCAGCTCGCACGCCCAGGCGTACATGCGTTCGAAGTAGTCGCTGGCGAAGGTGACACCCGCTTCGCTTTCGTGGTTGTCCGGGTCGCAGCCGGTCCAGTCGCCGCCGAGCCAGCGGATGTCGCGGATGATCGAGCGGACGTATTCGGCTTCTTCTTTTTCGGGGTTGGTGTCGTCGAAGCGGAGGTAGCAGCGACCGCCGTGCTCGTGGGCGAGGCCGAAGCTGAGCACCACGGCCTTGGCGTGGCCGATGTGCATGTACCCGTTGGGCTCGGGCGGGAAGCGCGTGGTGACGACCGAGCGATCGCCGGCGGGGCCCCACTTGCCGGCGGCCACGTCGGCGTCGATCGCCTGCTGGATGAAGTGCTTGGTGGGCTGCGATTCGGAAGGGTTGGCACGGCTGTCGGGGCGATCTGGACGGTCTGGGCTCATGGGCCTGAGCATATGCCCGACAGGACCGCGACTTGATCGTGACGTGCCCTTAGCCCGCCTCGTGCAACGAAAGACACGGCTCGCCCGTTGGGTCAAGCCGTGCCACCCCCGCGTTCGTGTGTTCCGGTGCGTTCAGCCGCTGGTGACGACGAGTTCACTGGCCGACCAGAGCTTGGTGTACTGCTCGCAGTGGATCAGCACGGTGCTGAACGAGCCGAGATCGACGCTGTCGGGGATGACGAACTCCTGAGCGCCCTTATGGCTGGCGAGCAGCCCCAGGACCGTGCCGCCTTCGAGGGCGTTCTTGCTCTTGGCCTGCTTGGTGGTGTGGGGGCTCAGGACGAGCTTGAGGTCGGGGGCTTTCTTGGTCTTGAAGTTGTCGCCCAGGCGGAGGACGCGGGAGCCGTCGTCCCGGCGGACGATTTCCCAGTAGCCTTTGGTCTTGCTGGTTTTCTTGACCCACTTGTCGCCGCTGGCGATGACCGAGTCGGCGAAGGCAGCTTCGGCGGGCGCGGTCGCGGCCGTCGTCGTGGCCGTTGTCGTGGCAACCGGCTGGGCGATGCCCGCGGCCGAGGCGGCGGTGACGCCAAAGCCGAGCACGGCGGCGGCCGCGGCTGCCTGAGCCAAGCGGGCGAAGGCGGGTGTGGTGTTCGATGCGTTCGTGTTCGTCTGGTTCGCGTTCATTGTTCGAAGCCTTTCTGATAGCGGCGTGACCAGGACGCCGTTCGTTCGTAACTCGCCGGGGCACACGCCGCGACAGGAGAGCGAACGCGGCGTGCCGGCCAACGATTCCGCCAATCTCAAACTTCGGCGTCTCCGCTCTGTCACGCGGTGACGCTCTAAGGGCGGCTGCGGATACGCTCGGGCGCCGGTCGCATCCGACCTCACACGCCCAGGAGCCCGATATGGCGATCGCGACCCGACGCGACCACGAACATGACGCCGAGGCTCTCTCGCAGGCTCTTTCTTCCGATGATGCAGCACATTGGAGCGCCGGAACGTTCGCTACGCCGCTCGGGCCGATGCTGGCCATCGCGGGCGACGCGGGGTTAACGCTGCTCGAGTTCGCGGACCGTCGAGCCCTGCCGCGGGAACTTCAAGACGTGCAGGCCGGAGGCGCCATCGCACGCCGACCGCACGCGGTCATCGAGCAGACCGAGCACGAGCTGGGCGAGTACTTCGAAGGCCGGCGCACCCGCTTCACGATCCCGCTCGACCCGCGCGGCACGCCGTTCGAGCGGTCGGTGTGGGATCGCCTGCTGACCATCCCGCACGGCGCCACGGCCAGCTACGCCGATATCGCGCGCACGCTCGGCAAACCGGGCGCGAGCCGGGCTATCGGGCGGGCCAACGGCGCCAACCGCATCGCCGTCGTGATCCCCTGCCACCGCGTCATCCGCAGCGACGGAGCGCTCTGCGGCTACGGCGGCGGGCTTGAACGCAAGCGGTGGCTGTTGCAGCACGAAGGCGCGGGCTTCGAAGGACAGCCGAGCCTCTTTGCCTCGGGCGGCGATCAATCCAACGCCGGATAGTCCGTGTAGCCCTTCGCATCGCCGCCGTAGAACGTGGACTGATCCCACTCGGTGTACGGGCCGCCTTGTTGCATGCGTTGGGGCAGGTCGGGGTTTGAGATGAACAGCTTGCCGAAGGCGATAGCGTCGGCCTTGCCCGTCTGGATGCGCTCGCGGGCGGAGTCGGCGGTGTACTCGCCGTTGCCGATGTAGACGGGGTGGGCGTCGTTGGGCGCGGCCGCCTTGAAACGCCGCTGGATCTCATCGCAGATCGGCTCGAGGGTTGCGTTGCGTTCGCTGGCGCCGAAGGCTTCGACGACGTGGATGTACGCGAGGCCCATGGCCCCCAGCTTGTCGCAGAGATAGCCGAACGTCTCGATCGGGTCGTCGTCGTGCGTGTCATCGAATCGGCCGACGGGGGTGACGCGGTAGCCGACGCGGCCGGCGCCCCAGACATCGGCCACGGCTTCGGCGACTTCCAGACAGAATCGTGCGCGATTCTCCAGCGATCCGCCGTAGCGGTCGGTGCGCTTGTTGGTGCCGGTGCGGAGGAACTGATCGAGCAGGTAGCTGTTGGCGCCGTGGATTTCGACGCCGTCGAACCCCGCGGCCTTGGCGTTGGCGGCGCCGTCGCGGAACTGTTGCACCACGCCGGGGATCTCGTCGGTCTCAAGCGCCCGCGGCTCGGACAGATCGACCATGCCGCCGTCGGCGTTGACGTAGGTCTTGGAGCCCTCGGCCCGGATCGCTGACGGCGCGACGGGCTTGGCGCCGTTGGGCTGCAGATCGACGTGGCTGATGCGGCCGACGTGCCAGAGCTGGAGATAGATGCGGCCGCCCCGCGCGTGCACCGCGTCGGTCACGAGCTTCCAGCCGTCGATCTGTTCTTGCGAGTGGATACCTGGCGTGAAGGCGTAGCCCTTGCCCTGCGGCGAGACCTGCGTGGCTTCGGCGATGATGAGGCCGCTGGAGGCGCGCTGAGCGTAGTACTCGGCGTTCATCGCATTGGGGATGTCGCCCGGCTGGGTGCTGCGGCTGCGCGTGAGGGGCGCCATGAGGACGCGGTTGGGGACTTCGACGTCGCCTACCTGCAGCGGCTCGAACAAGACATCGGAGGTGGCGTTGGACATGCGGGTTCCTAAGCGTGTGATCGATTCGGTGTGATGATCGAGCGGCTACGACGCGGCGGGCGCGCACTCGGCGAGTGCGCGGGCGACGCGGGCGGAAACGCCGTCGCGACCGACGAGCGCCAGCGTCTCGCCCAGCGGCGGGCTGACGTTGGTTCCGGTGATAGCGACGCGCAGGGGCGCGGCGAGCTTGCCCATGCCGACGCCCCTGGACTCAGCGAAGGCCTTCACGGCATCCTCGATCGCCTCGGGCGTGTATGGGTCGATGTGCGCGAGCGTGGGGGCGAAGGCCTCCAACAGAGCGTGGCCGCTCGGGTCGCCTTTTATCAAACCCTTAGCGACGGCCTTCTCGTCGTACACAATCGCGTCATCGGGCGTCAGCACAAACCGCAGCGGCTCGATCGCGTCGCAGAGCGTGCGCGTGCGCGGGCGGGTGGCCTTGGCGGCCAGTGCGAAGCGGTCGCCGAGTTGGTCGATCAGCCCGGGCTCGAACTCGGCGAGCCACACCCGCCAGAGTGTTGCGAACTCCGCGTCGCTCAGCTCGTGCTGGATCGTGTGCGCGTTGAACGAGGAGAGCTTCTCACGGTCGAACTTGCTGGCCGACGAGCCGACGCGGTCGAACGAGAACTTCGAGCACAGATAGTCCGCGTCGAAGCGCTCGAGGTCTTTGCCGTCGTCGGCTTTCTCGCCCGGGTTCCAGCCGAGCAACTCGATGAAGTTGCAAACGACCTCTGGCAGGTATCCCGCGGCCTTGAAGTCGGCGACTTCGATCGCGGGCAGATCGACTTGCAGATGCTCGGCCAACGCGGCGAGCGGCGCGGTGTCGAGTTGGGCCTTCTTGTCCTTGATCCACTTGGCGAGCGCGGCATCCGTGAGACCCTCGACGGGGGACGCCGAGAGGCCCGCCGCTTTGGCGGCCTCGCGTGCGGCCTTGTCTTTGTCGCGCTTGCTCATCTTGGAGCCGTCGGGGTTGAAGATGAGCGGCACGTGCGCGTAGCTGGGCACGCAAAAGGCCGAGCCGTCGTCGTGCTGCAGCAGAGATTGCAGCGCCACGTGCTTGGGCGTGTTGTTGAGGTGCTCTTGCCCGCGGACGACATGCGTGACGCCCATCAGTTCATCATCGACGACGACCGCGAAGTGGTACGTGGGGAAGCCGTCGATCTTGCGGATGACGAAGTCGTCGGTGTGCTCGTCGGTAAACGTGACCTCACCGAGAATCTCGTCGTGGACCGTGATCGGATCGGCCGGCATCTTGAGCCGCAGCACGTGGGGCTCGGCCTGCATGCGCGCGAGCGCGGCGTCGCGGTCGTAGTCGGGCGCCTGCGCGTACCGAAATGTCCGCTTCTCGGCCTGCGCGGCTTGGCGCATCGCGTTGAGCTCTTCGGGCGTGTCGAACGCCGGGTAGGCCAGCCCGCGTTCGACGAGCTGGTCGAAGAAGCGGATGTAGGTGTCGAGTCTCTGGGCCTGATAGAACGGCCCGACGCCCCGGGCATCGCCGCCGAGTTGCTTGTCACCGCGTTGCGTGTCGCGGAGCAAGAACTCGGGCCCGTCGTCCCAATCGATGCCGAGCCAGGCGAGGTCTTCGAGGATGCCCTTGGCGGCGTCCTCGCTGGAGCGGGCTCGGTCTGTGTCTTCGACACGCAGGACAAACCGGCCGCCGCCGCCTTCACGCTGGGCCCGCTGAGCGAACACCCAGCAGAAGAGCGCGGTGCGGGCGCCGCCGATATGGAGGTGGCCCGTGGGAGAGGGTGCGAATCGTGTGATCACGGGGGACGGGTCGGTCATACGCGAAGCCTACGCATGTCCGGACCCGGGCCCCGCGATCGTGACGATCGGCATGCGCCGGCACGCCCAAGGGCGCCGACTTCTCGGACGCCGAGGTGCCCCCGCGGCTACCCCGGCCCGGACAGACCCGCGCTTCGGGGGCCTGGCGGTTCAATCGGATCACCTCGACGTGATCGGGCGCCGATAGGAACAGCGATGACGTTTGCGCCCCGCATGCACTCCGGTTCGCACCGCGTTCCCGTTCACCGCGGACGCCGCGCGTTCAGTCTGCTTGAGTTGGTCGTCGTGGTTGTGATCCTCGGCACGATCGCGGCGATCGCGATCCCGCGGACCAGCCGAGGGAGCGAGGGCGCTGCGGAGAGCGCAACCGCGACGGATCTTTCGAGAATGCGCCGCGCGATCGAGATGTACCGCGTCGAACACGGCGGCGCGCCCCCGCCCGGCGCCGTCGTCGCGACAGCGCTGACCCAGTTCACCGACGACGCGCACGATGTCTCGGCGACGAGAACAACCACGCACATCTTCGGGCCCTACCTCAACGAGATCCCGCCGGTCAAGACCGGGCCGAACAAGGGCTCGAACGCGATCACCCTGACCGCCGGCGGCTCGGCCGGGTGGCTCTACACCGCGTCCACGGGGTTCATCCGCATGAACACGCCGATCGGGGACGCTGGCGCAGAAGACCTGAGCAACCGTGTCGAGGGGCTGCTCGGTCGGTTGACGATCAACTGATCACGAGGATCGGTGGAAAATGGCCCTCGTCAGGGCTGACCGTTGTTAGGCGGATCCTGGCACGTGAACTGGCAAGAAAAATCGTCCCAGTCGTAGGCAAACGACTTGACCCCATATGGGTTGCACGCAGCTATCGCCGCAGTTAAGCACTCATTGAACGTTGGCGGATCATTTTCTCCTTGAGAGATCGGAGCCGGGTCCAAAGGAGTGCAGGGCTCGCCCAACGAAGACAGAACCGCGAGCGAGAGCCCGAGCGCGAGTGTGCGTTCGTCTACATCGAGCACTCTCGCAAGCGGCGCATGGACGCCAAAGACTTGGGCACTCGACGTGACACCGGTACTGAGATCTCGGTGTTCAACGAGGAGCGCACCCTGTTCGCCATCGGCCTGCACAGCGGTGGTGAGTGACACGCGATCGAGTTTGCCGCGCGTGATAGCCCAGCCGTCTTGCCCGACCGGCGCCGACTGCACGCAAGGACCGAAAGCCGCCGCTCTGATGGAAGCGGCATTGAGCGTGACCGTGATCGGGAATTCACTGTCGTCCGCCGTTTGATAGGTCCCGATGAGCGTAAGCCGCGCGCCGCGGTCGTCACCGACGCGGGTCACCACGCCGCCAACTTGGAGCAGCACAGTGCCACCATCAGGGAGTTCAGCGAGTACCGCCGCACCCTGCTGAGCCGCGACCAATGGTGCCCGATCCCCAGCGGCCGCCTCAGGTCGATCCATCTGACCGAACGCCGAACCCGCTGCGAGAGCAATCGTGCAGGCCGCCCAAGCGACGCCGCGCGACTTGCTCATCGTGCTGCTCATCGTGCTGCTCCAATGTTGTAACAAACCATGCCCTAGCGTGAGTTTGCTTAGGTTCATCGAGCCAGTCAATAGCGTAACAGCAATGAATCCTCAAATCGTGACCGATACGCGACACCCAATACGCGGGGCCGACTCATCCATGGGATTCATTTCCACACGCGGGCGCCACCTCCCGAGCAGGATTCCCGATAACGCGTATCCCTACTTTGGGGCCTGGCGCCCAATCCTCTACACTCTCCGGTCCCGCCCGCCCGGTTCTCGGCGTGGCGTCTGAGACCGTGTGGAGACCCCAATCATGACCGTTCGCGACCCCGCCGACATCCGCAACATCCTTCTCACCGGGCAGTCCGGCTCGGGCAAGACGATTCTGACCGAGCGGCTGCTGTTCGCCGCGGGCGCCATCACGCGGATGGGATCGATCGAAGAGGGCAACACGGTCAGCGATTGGCGGGACGAAGAGAAGCACCACAAACACTCGCTGCACACGACGGTCGTCCACTTCGAGCACGAGCAGCACCTGGTCAACGTCATCGACGCGCCCGGACTGACCGACTTCATCGGGCACGCGATCGCCGCCTTCCCGGCCGTCGAGACGGTCTGCGTGGTCATCGACGCAACCAAGGGCATCGAGCCGGTCGCCCGGCGCATGATGCAGGTCGCCAAGCAACGCAACCTGCCGCGGATGCTGATCGTCAACAAGATCGACGAAGCGGCGGCCGACCTGGAAGCGCTGACCGCCGAACTGCAAGACGAGTTCGGCGCCGAGTGCCTGGGTGTCAACCTGCCCAGCGCCGATCGGTCGGGCGTGGTCAAGGTCTTCGAGGGCGAGAGCGACGGCGACCCTCTGTTCAGCAGCGCCGACGACAGCCACCAGCGCATCATCGAGCAGATCGTGGAGATGCAGGACGACCTGATGACGCAGTACCTCGAGGAAGGCAGCGACGCCAAGCTCGACCCGAGCAAGGTGCACGACGCGTTCGAGGCGGCGCTGCGCGACGGGCACCTGGTGCCGATCTGCTACTGCTCGGCCGAAACCGGCGCGGGCATCGAACACCTGCTGCACGTCTTCGCCAGCCTGCTGCCCAATCCGCTGGAGGGCAACCCGCGGCCGTTCATGCGGACCGACACCGAGACGGGCGAGGAGACCGAGATCCACGCCGAGCCCGACCCGGACAAGCCGGCGCTCGCGCACATTTTCAAGGTCACGGGCGATCGCCACGTGGGCAAGCTGGGCGTCTTCCGCGTGCATCAGGGCACGATCAAGTCCAAGGGCGAGCTGATCCTCGACGACAACCGCAAGCCGATCCGCATCGGGCACGTCCTCAAGCGGATGGGCAAGGACCAGGTCGAGGTGGACGCGCTCGGCCCGGGCGACATCGGCGCCCTGGCCAAGATCGACGAGGTCCACTTCGACGCGGTGCTGCACCAGGACCACGACATGGACTCGGTGCACCTCAAGCCGCTGCCCCTGCCGCGGCCGCTGTTCGGACTGGCGATCGAACTGAAGAACCACGCCGACGAGACCAAGTTCTCGACCGCGATCCACAAGCTGACCGAAGAGGACCCGTGCCTGAAGCTCGAGCGCATCGCCGCGACCAAGCAGACCGTGCTGCGCGGCCTGGGCGACCTGCACCTGCGCGTCGCGCTCGAGAAGCTCAAAGAGATGTACGGCATTGAGGTGCTGACCAGCCCGCCCAAGGTGGCGTACAAGGAAACCATCGCCGCCAAGGCCGAGGGCCACCATCGGCACAAGAAGCAGACCGGCGGCGCCGGGCAGTTCGGCGAGGTCTACCTCCGCGTCGAGCCGCTGGGCGCCGACGCCGACGACCCCGAAGGCCTCGAGTTCGTCAACGCGACCGTCGGCGGCGCCATCCCGCGGCAGTTCATGCCCGCGATCGAAAAAGGCGTCCGGCAGGTCCTCGAGCACGGCGCGGTCGCCGGCTACCCGCTCGGCGGGGTCAAGGTCGAGGTCTACGACGGCAAGTACCACCCGGTGGATTCCAAGGAAGTCGCCTTCATCACCGCCGGCAAGCGGGCCTTCATCGACGCGGTCAGCAAAGCCCGCCCGGCGTTGCTCGAACCGTTTGTCACGCTCGAAGTCACGGCGCCGCAGCAGTACATGGGCGATATGACCGGCGACCTGTCGACCCGTCGCGGCCGCGTGCAGGACACCCGGATCCTCGCGGGCGATCTGTGCACGATCGTCGCGCAGGTGCCGCTGGGCGAGGTCCAAAACTACTCCACCGAACTGAAGAGCATTACCCACGGCGCCGGGTCGTACACCATGGATTACTCCCACGACGAGCCCACACCGCCGCATATCCAGCAGGAAGTCATCGCGGCCTTCGAGGGCCACGCCGAGGACGACTGATCGCGTTCGGCCGCTCTCGCGGGCCGACACGCCCCGTCATCCGGCGGGGCTGTTGCCTCGTGCCCCGTGCTATGGTTGAATAGGTCTCTGGCGTCACCGGCACGCTCCGGTTCGACGCAATCCAACCCGAATGGGGGCGCCCCGTGTCGGCCTCGAATCAGAAGAACATCTCACTCGTCGTCATCGTCCTGAGTTTGCTCGTCGCGGGCGGGCTGCTGTTCGCGGCGGTCCGAGAGCTGTCGGCCGAGATCGAACGCTCCGGCGCCGAGGGGTCGGGCGAGGCCGCCGCGTTGCACGAGGCCGCCCGCACGGGCGACGTCGCCGCGATCCGCCGCGAGCTCGAAGCGGGCGTCAGCGTGGACGCAAAGATGGAGGGTGCGGAAAACTGGATGCGCGGCATGACGCCGCTCATGTCTTCAGTGTTCTTCAACCAACCCGACGCCGCCGCGCTGCTGCTTGAGAACGGCGCCAACCCCGACCTCGCCGCGTCCGACGGGCGCACGCCGATCATCTACGCCGCCGGCTGGGCGGACGCCCCGATGGTCGAGTCGCTGCTCGATCGCGGCGTGACGATCAACGCCCGCTCGCGCGAGGGCTGGACCGCGCTCATGTTCGCCGCCGGCTCGCGCGGCGACGCCTCCTCGGTCGATCTCCTTCTTGCCAAGGGCGCCGATACCTCGTTCCGCAACAAGTGGGGTCAGACGGCGTTGCACCTCGCCGCCGTCAGCCGCGACCGCGCCAAGATCGAGCGCCTCCTCGCCGGCGGCGCCGACCCGAGCGTGCGCGACAACGACGGGCTCACGCCGCTCTCCGTCCTCGCCGCCAGCGACGCCGACCCGGATCTGCTGCGCCTGGTCATCTCCGGGGCCGGCTCGGCCAACGTGGTCAACATCGCCGACCACGACGGCGTGACCCCGCTGATGCGCGCCGCCGACCGCGGCGACGCCGACAAGGTCCTCGTCTTGCTCAACGCGGGCGCCGACGCCGCTTCGCGTGACGCCGCCGGGCGCTCGGCGCTCGATTGGGCCCTGCAACGCGACGACGATCTGGGCGAATCCGTCGGCGAGATCCTCGCCGACGCCGACGCCTGAACGGGCGCCCGCCCAACCGCGCTCCTCTTTGCACAGCTTCTCTTTGCACACCATCCGGAGACCCCGATGACCACGGACGGCATCAACGCCTCAGGATCACTCCCCAACCCAATGGGCCTGCGCCTCGCACAGGCGTACAACGTGCGCCCGAAGCCCGCGGCGTCGATCGAAACACCGCCCTCGACGCCGATCAAGAACGGCCTGACCGCCGGCAAGGTGCCGGGCGCCGTTCGCTTCGACGAGGGCCTTTCAGACGTATCAGCGGCGGCCAAGCCCGATGCGCTGCCATTCTACACCCGGCCGGGCGATGTCAACGCCGCCGCCACGGGCGTGCATGCGGGACGATCGCTCGATATCGAGGGCTGATCGCCAGCAACTGCCGCCCGGCCGGTACGCTCCGGCATGCCCGAATCGCTCGCTCGCCACTGGCGCCTCGACCTCGAGGTCATCCAACTCAACCACGGCTCCTACGGCGGCGTGCCCACCGCCGTCCTCGACGCGCAGTCCCGCGTCCGCGACGAGATGGAAGCCGATCTCACGCTGTACTACATGGAACGCCTCACGCCCGCGCTCGAGCGCAGCCGCGCGGCACTGGCGCCCTTCATGGCGTGCGACGCGGACGACCTCGCGTTTGTCACCAACGCGAGCCAGGGCGTGGCCACGATCTTTTCCAACGTACCGCTCACGACCGGCGACGAGGTGCTCGTCAGCCATCACGAGTACGCGAGCTGCCTGCACCAACTCCACCGCGACGCTTACGTCCGCGGCTTCACCGTGTCCTCCGCCGATCTCCCGTTCCCACTGCCCGCCAACGCGAACGACGCGGCACGAGCGATCACCGACGGCCTGCTCAATGCCGTCAACGAGCGCACGAAGCTGGTGCTGCTCAGTTGGATCACGAGCTCGTCGGCCGTGGTCTTTCCGGCCGAGTCGATCACGCGGGCGATCAAGGCCAAGGCGCCCCACTGCCGCGTGCTGATCGACGCGGCCCACGCGCCAGGACAGATCCCGATCGACCTCCGCGCACTCGAAGCCGCGGGCGTGGACTACCTGACCGGCAACCTGCACAAATGGGTGTGCGCCCCCAAGAGCTCGGCCTTCATCTGGATCCGCCGCGGCTTGCACGAAACCGGCTCGGCGACGCCCTCCGGCGCGTTCGAGCCGCTGACGCTCTCCAGCCGCGCCGGCTACACGCCGAGCAACGTCAGCCGCCTGCATCACCTGTTCGACTACCCCGCCACGGCCGACTTTAGCGCCTGGGCCGTCGTGCCCGAAGCCCTCGACACGATGTGCGCGATCGGCGACGAGCTTGCGGGTGCATCAGGCCTGCAAGGATGGGCGGCTCTGCGCGCGCACAACAACGACCTCTGCCGCCGCGCCCGTGATCTGCTCTGCGAAGCGGTCAACGCCGAGCCGCCGGTGCCGGACGCCCTGCTCGCCCATATGGCCGTCATCCCGCTCCCGCCGCTGAAGAACCCGCCGGCGACCATCAACAGCGACCCCCTGTGGCGCCGACTCCGCAACGAGCACGGCATCCAGGCCCCGGTCTGGGTGCAACCGGGCGTGGACCTGCGCTGCCTGCGCATCAGTGCGCAGGCGTACAACGGCATCGGGCAGTACGAGCGGTTGGCGACGCTGCTCAGCGACTCAATCGGCTAGCACTCACACACCATAAATCGGCTTCAGCTTCCCTTCCAGATACACCAACAGCGGCTCGTGGCTCAGGGGCTTGCCGGTGATGCGTTCGCAGAGTTCGCCCGCTCGGTAGCGCTTGCCCGGCGCATGGACGTGTTCTTTGAGCCACGTGCGCAGCGTGCCGAAGTCGCCGCTCGCCATGCGGGTGTCGAGGTCGGGGATCTGCTCGTTGATCGTCTGCCAGAACTGGGCCGAGTACAGGTTGCCGAGTGTATAGGTCGGGAAGTAGCCGATGAGGCCGAACGACCAGTGAACGTCTTGCAGGCAGCCGCGGCGGTCGTCGGGCACGTCGAGGCCGAACAGCTCTTTGAAGCGGCTGTTCCACACGCCCGGCAGGTCCTTGGGCGCAAGGTCGCCGCGAACCAGCGCACGCTCGATCTCGAACCGCAGCAGCACGTGCAGGTTGTACGTCGCCTCGTCCGCCTCGACGCGGATATAGCTGGGGATGGCCGTGTTGACCGCGCGGTACATGCTCTCGGGCGTCTGGCCTTGCAGGGCGTCCGCGAAGTGCTTGTTGGCGATCGGCAGCGCCCACGTCCAGAACGCCTCGCTCCGGCCGACGAGGTTTTCGAGCATCCGCGACTGGCTCTCGTGGATGCCCAGGCTGATCGCCTCGGACAGCGGCGTGCCGAAGAGCGTGGCTTTGTCGAGGCCCTGTTCGTAGAGCCCGTGCCCGGCTTCGTGCATGGTGCCGTAGAGCGCATCGGTGAAACGTTCGTCGCGGTAGCGCGTGGTCAGGCGCGTATCGCCCGGCGCCAGGCCCTCGCAGAACGGGTGCGTGGTGGTGTCGAGTCGGCCCGTGTTCAGATCGAACCCGAGCGCCGCGATGACTTCCAAGCCGAACGCGTGCTGGGCCTCGGCCGGGATGCGCGTCGAGAGCACGGCCGTGTCCGGCGGCGTGCCCTTATCGCGCAGCTCGGCGATCAGCGCGCTCAGCCGGCTGGCCAGCGGCGTAAAGACCGCTTCGACCTCGGCCGCGCGGGCGCCGGGCTCGTAGTCATCGAGCAACGCGTCGTACAACTCACCGCCCTCGGGCGCGCCCCAGCACTCGGCCTTGCGCCGCGTGAGATCGAGCATGGTCTCCAGGTGCGGCAGGAAAGATGCAAAGTCCGACGACTCCCGCGCGTGCTTCCACGCGTCCTGCGCCAGGCTGCCGACACGGGCCAGCTCACGGACCAACTCGCCCGGCAGGCGCACGGCCCGGTCGTAGTCGCGGCGCATCTCGCGCAGGTTGCGCGCGGTCCGGCCCTCGCTGTCGCTTGTCAGGGCGTCGTCCGCCTCGCACGCCGCGAGCAGGTCGCCGAACGCCGCGCTCGTGCTGCGTTCGTGCACGATGGACGCCATCGCGGCCGACTGCTCCGCCCGCGCCGCCGCGGCGCCCAGCGGCATGTACGTCTCCTGATCCCACCCCAGCAAACGCGACACGCTCGCGAGTGTCCCGGTCTCGCGCGCGAGGGCGCAGAGTGCTTCGTAGTCCGCGGTCGTCGCGTCGCCGTGCGGCGCGGTGGTCATGCTGGTCATGTTCGATCCTCTCCGGGTTGCCTCTCGCGGCCCGTGGTGTTGCAAAGCCGGGGTTTGAAGTGCCTGAATCAGTCTTCACGCACCGCGTGGCGCAGCGCGATCAGCGCATACGCCGTGATGAGCGTGGTGTTGTTTTCCATCCACCGGTCGTCCACCGAGGTAAACGAGCCGTCATCGTTCTGCAGCAGCGCGAGCCGGTCGACCAGGTCGCCACGCCAAGGCCGCTGGCCTTCGGGCCCGCCGTCCATCGCGCCATCGGCGCCGACCTGCACGAACGGTTCGCCCCACGCGTACATCGCCCGGCCGAACGTCATGAAGTAGTAGTACAAGCCATCCAGCCCGATGCCGGGGTTTTCTTGCAGCGTGTAGTTCGACTCGATCCACGAGCGCGCCGCCGCGACGCGCGGGTCGTCGGCGTCCAGTTCGGCGTACGCGAAGCTCTTGAACCCGGCGTACGTCATCGAGCCGTAGGCCCGCAGCCGGCTGCCGCGGCCGCCGTCGCTGAGCGTTTCTTCGATCACGCCCGCTTTGCTCTCGCCTTCGCCGATGCGTTCGCCGTCGGGCCCGGTCGCGTAGATAAACCCGCCCTGGGCCGAGCCGTCGGCGTACGGCATGTCGTTCACGGCATCGAGCATCTGCGTGCGCTGTAGAAACACGAGCGCCCGCTGGTAGGCCTCGTGCTGCGCGGGCACGCCGGAATCGTGCAACGCCTGAAGCATGAGGTTGAGATTGCTGTTGTCCGGCCGGCCGTTGCGGCCGTACCCGATGCCGCCGTAGAACGGATGCTCGCGTGAGACGCGCTGCGTGGTTTCCGACGCGGGCGTGAGCTCGTCGCCCGCAAACGCGTCCTCGCTGTACTGCAGCCCGATCAGGAACCGCTGGGCGCCAGGGATGACCGCCTCCACAGCCGGCGCGCGTCGGCCGTCCGGGCCCTGCGCCAGCGCGAGCGCCGACAGACAGATCGCCGTGTTGTAGCTCGGCAGGATCTGGTCGTAGATGCCGCCGTCCTCTTGGACGTAACTCAGGATCGCCGTGATCGCCCGGCGCACGCGGGGGTCGCTCGCGTCGATGTCCGGATCGAGCAACATCCCCGTGACGACCAGCCCCGTGATCGCCGGCAGCGTGGGCCCGCGCTCGCTGCGCTCCCACTCGCCCGTGTCAGGGTCTTGCTGAACGCTCAGATACTCGACCGCGCGGTCCATCATCTGCTCGGCGCGGTCGCGTTGATCGGGGCTGAGACCTTCGAGCCGTGGGCCCTGCGCCGCCGCGACGGCACCGAAAACGAACCAAGCCGCGCACGCCGCCGAGATCCAATCGCCGAGCCTTCGCATCGCGCCACCCTTCTCATCCAACAAACACCCGCCCGTACCACGAGGTACGACCGCTCCGCATCGAATGCTACCGCTCGGAGCCGGCCTCGGACGCGGGCCCGGCCGCTGAGGCCGATGACCCGGCCGACTCGCCCGACATGATGACCCCCGCGGCGACCACGCAGGCCGTTTCGATCCGCATGACGTGGACTCCGAACGACACCACCGTGGCGCCGGCGTGACGCGCCCGGTCCAACTCGGCCGGCGTCCAGCCGCCCTCCGGGCCGACCAGCAGACGGATACGCCCCGCGCCGGAGGGCTCGTAGGGCGTGCCGGACGCGTCGGCGACGACCAGAGTCGGACCATCCTCCGAGCCGCCGCGCAAGGCCTCGGCCATCCCGCAGCTCGGCCGGATCGCTAGCCGCCACGCCCGCCCGCACTGCTTGGACGCCTCACCCGCGACGCGCTCGAGCCGACCGAGCTTGCCGTCACGCGGGTGCACCACCGTGCGGTCGGCGTCCAACGGCGTCCACGACGCAACACCCGCCTGCGCGAGCTGATCGATCATCCGCTCCAGCCGTTCCCCCTTCGGCGGCGCCGACCAGACGTCCAACTCCGGCCGCGTCGGCTCCACCATGCGCACCGAGTCCACCCGCAGCGTGAGGACCCAGCCCGCCTTGCCCTGCTTTTCGGTCCGGGCGACGGACGCCGACGCGATCGATCCCAAGCCGTCGAGCACCTCGACCGGCGCGCCCTCGCTCAAGCGCTTGACACGCACCGCGTGCTTGGCTTCGTCGCCTTCGATCAAAACTTCCCCGCCGGGAGTCAGCGGCGACAGGTCATGGTCGTCGGCCGGTCGCCCGCTCACGGAGCGATCGCGTAAGCCCTCGGGTTCCAGATGGATGCGGTGCGGCGCCAAGGTGTGCTCCAGACGCCGCAAGCGAGCGGCGCGCTTCTTGCGTCATGCCGCGGCGGCCGAGCGGCCTCGGTGCATGCCGCGCAGGAAGCGGCGCCCGACCCCGATATCGGTCTAGAGTGCCGCGCACGAACGGCCGATAGTACCGACAGCGCCGCGATGACCACCGATTCAACCCCAAACAGCACGACCGAGCCCCTGGACCTCGACGACCAACTCTCCGACCTGCTGGGTCGGATCGATGAAGCCTGCGCCGAGGTCGAAGAGCGCCTGCGCGAACACGACGAGGACCCGGCCACGCTCGATCTCGAAGCGGCCTTGGCGCTCGGGGTGGCCGTGGACGACGTCGGGCAGGTCGCGGCGCCCACCAACACCACGGACGCGGCAATAGAGCCCGAGCCGGAGCAAAAGACAGAGCCGGAAGCCGCATCCGAGTCTGACCCAGCACCGGAACCCGAGGCGGCTGGGCAAGCAGAGGTCGAAGCCGAGGCCGAGGCCGAGGTCGAACGAGACCCCGTAGCTGAGATCGAGACCGAGCCAGAACCAGAACCAGAACCAGAATCAGAAGCAGAATCAGAGTCGGAGCCAGAGTCGGAGCCAGAACCCGCATCGGTCGCCGATGCTGAGCCAGAAGCCATCTCTGATCCTGAGCCAGACCCCGAGCCAGGCCCCGACCCGGAGCCCGACCCAACTCCACAAGCGGCGACCGAGCCCGAGGCGCCCGGCGGCGATGAAGGCGACGAGTTCGATCTCGGCGCTCTGATTGATGACGCCGTCACCCGATCTGCGGAAGGGGTGGACGAGCAAACCTCCGAGGTCGTGGCCAAGCTCGACGAAGAGCTCGCCGAACGGGCCGACAACGCGGCGCTCGATGTTGATCAGCCCGTCGAAACGGAACCCGAGCCCGCCGCCGAACTGCTCGGCGATGCGTCCGAGCTGCCAGCAAACGACACCAACGACGACGATCAGACCACCCCGGATTCCAGTGCCGAGCCCAACGCCGAGCCCGAGCCCGTAGGCGAGGCCCCCGACGAGTCGGCCGCCGCCTTCGCCGCCAGCGACCCGCCGGCGCCCGAAGTCGAAGAAGCGTGGCCGGATCTCGACGACGAGCCTCAACCCAACGATGAGACTGCGGCCCAGGCCGAAGCCGAGACCCCGCCAGCGCCGGAGCCCGAACCGACGCCCGCGGCCAACGCCGAGCCCGACACCAAGCCCAAATCCGAATCCAAGTCCGAGCCCAAGCCCGAGTCCAAGCCGGCCGCGAAACCGCCGAAGCCTGCAAAGGCGCCGAAACCCGCCAAGGCTTCCAAGCCCACAAAGCCGAGCAAGCCGGCCAAAGCCGCAAAGCCGGTCAAGGCCGCCGGCCTCCAACCCGCCGCCGCGACGCCCGCAAGCGCCAAGGCCGGCGGCCGATCCGTCAAGCAACTCGGCCCATGGATCATCGCCAAAGCCAAAGACTGGACACCCAAGGTCACGGCGTGGCTCATCGCGACCGGTCGGCGCCTCGCGCCCAAGCTCGCGCCGGCCGCGCTCACCACCAGCCGCGCCATCAGCAAGCCGCTGGAGCGCAAGCCCAAGGCCGTGCGCGACATGATCGGCTGGGTCGCGCTCGGCTCACTGTTCTGGGGCGGGTGCGTCTGGGTCGTGGTGCTCTTCTTCCGCGAGCCCGCGATCCCGCAGGCCGCCACACCGCCGGCCGCCCTGATCCCACCCGACGCCGGGCCGGGCCCAACGCCCGGAACGACGCCGATGCCAAGCGCAAGCGGAGTCTCGCTCGGGGAGTAAGGCGGGTCTTAGAACGCCGCCTGTTTGGGCGCCCGCGGGAACGGGATCACGTCGCGGATGTTCGCCATCCCCGTCGTGAACTGCACCAGCCGCTCAAAGCCCAAGCCGAAGCCCGCGTGCGGCACCGTGCCGTACTTCCGCAGATCCCGGTACCAGTCATAATCGGCCTTGGGCAGGTTCATCTCGTCGAGGCGTGCGTCGAGCACGTCGAGCCGTTCCTCGCGCTGGGAGCCGCCGATGATCTCGCCGATGCCCGGCGCCAGCACGTCCATCGCCGCCACGGTCTTGCCGTCGTCGTTCATGCGCATGTAGAACGCCTTGATGTCCTTCGGATAGTCCATCAGCACCAGCGGCTGCTTGAAGTGCTCCTCCGTCAGGTACCGCTCGTGCTCTGATTGCAGGTCGGTCCCCCACTCCACCGGGAACTCGAACGACTTCTTGGCTCCCTTGAGAATGTCGATCGCTTCAGTGTACGACAGCCGGCGGAAGGGCGTGTCGACCACGTGCCGCAGCCGTTCGATCAGGCCCTTCTCGATCCGAAGATCAAAGAACGCCATATCGTCGGCCCGCTTGGTCAGCACCTCGTCGAGCACCTCTTTCAGCATCGCCTCGGCAAGGTCCGCGTTGTCGTTCAGGTCGGCAAACGCGACCTCCGGCTCGATCATCCAGAACTCGCTGAGATGCCGGGTCGTGTTCGAGTTCTCGGCACGAAACGTCGGCCCGAACGTGTACACCCGGCTGAGCGCACAGCAATAGGTCTCCACGTTCAACTGCCCCGACACGGTCAGGTGGGCCTCGCGACCAAAGAAGTCCTCGCCGAAGTCCACGCCGCCGCCTTCCGCTCGCGGCGGGTTGAGCGCATCCAGCGTCGAGACGCGAAACATCTCACCCGCGCCCTCGCAGTCGCTGGCCGTGATGATCGGCGTGTGGATGTAGTAAAACCCGCGCCGATCAAAGAAGTTGTGGATCGCCAGGCTCAGCGCGTGCCGCACGCGCGCAACGGCGCCGAACGTGTTCGTCCGCGCCCGCAGGTGTGCCACCTCGCGCAGGTACTCGAAGCTGTGGCGTTTGTTGCTCACCGGGTAGGTGTCGGGCTCCTCGACCCAGCCGACGACGCGCACGGCGTCGGCCGCGATCTCGACCGACTGCCCCTTGCCTTTGCTTTCCACGAGCGTGCCGTCCACCTCGATCGCGCAGCCCGTGGTGAGCTTGGCGACCTCGTCGGCGTAGTTGTTCAGACCGTTCCGCGCCACGACCTGGATCGGGTCGTGGCAGGTGCCGTCGTGCAACGCGATGAACGAAAGCCCGCCGTCGGCCTTGCTGTCGCGCCGGGTGCGGACCCAGCCCTTGACCGTCACCGCCGTGCCGGGCGATGCCGCCGCCGCCTCGGAAATCTTCAACCACGCCATGCCCTTGGTCCTTTCCGGCGCCGCCCGCCGGGATCGTTCCGGACGGAGGCGCAAGCCGCCGCGATGCTAGGTCGCCCCGCCCCGAGCCAGACCGCCCCGGTACCATCACGCCCGTTCTTTCAGGAGCCTTGCGTGGATCATTTCGCATACCGCGACGGCGAACTCTGGGCCGACGGCCTCCGAGCCGCCGAACTCGCCGACCGCTTCGGCACGCCGCTCTACGTCTACACCGCCGCCACCATCGCCGAGCACATCAGCCGGTTCCGCCAGGCCTTCGCGCCGTTGAACCCCGGCCTGCGCTACGCCGTCAAGGCCAGCGGCAACCTCCAACTCATCCGTCTCATGGCCGAGCTCGGCATGGGCGCCGACGCCGTGAGTCAGGGCGAGGTCGAACGCGCCTGGCTCGCGGGCGTCCCCATGGATCAGATCGTCATGGCCGGCGTCGCCAAAACCGACGACGAGATCGCCTCAGCCCTTTCAGGCGCCCACAGCCCGCTTGCGGGCTCCGACCTCCGCGGCCCCGCCGGCGCCGGCCCCGAACACCGAGGACCGATCGGCCGATTCAATGTCGAGTCCGAAGGCGAACTCCTCCGCATCGACCGCGTCGCGCGCTCACTCGGATCGACGCCACAACACGCCGCGCACTGCTCACTCCGCGTCAACCCCGACGTAGACGCCCACGCCCACGCCTACACCACCACCGGCACCCACGCCAACAAGTTCGGCGTCCCCATCGAGCACGCGGCCGACGCCTTCGACCACGCCCGTGCGCTCGACGCCGTCACGCTCGACGGCCTGCACCTGCACCTCGGCTCGCCCATCCTTTCCACAGAACCCTTCAAGCTCGCAATCACCAAAGCTCTCGACCTGATCGATGAGTTGGCCCGCCGTGGCCACGCGATCCGCTCGCTCAACATCGGCGGCGGGTTCGCCGCCGACTACCACACAGGCCAGGCCCCCTGGGCCCGCCAGTACGCCGACACCATCGTGCCCATGCTCGAACCCCGCGTCCGCGAAGGGCTGGAAATCCTGCTCGAGCCCGGCCGTACGATCATGGCCTCCGCCGGTGTTCTGCTCGTGCGCGTGGTCGATGTGAAACGCACCATCAGCAAACGCTTCATCGTCTGCGACGCCGGGATGAACGCGCTCGTCCGCCCTTCGCTCTACGGCGCCGAGCACTTCGTCTGGCCCACACGCCCGGGCGATGCGCTCACACCCCTCGAGCGCGCGGTCTCGCCCAAGCTCGCCAACGAAGACATCGCCGAGATCGAACCCGCCGACGTGGTCGGGCCGCTCTGCGAATCCAGCGACTTCCTCGCCCGCGACCGCCGGCTGCCGCCCGTGCAACCGGGCGAGGTGCTGGCTGTCTTCACCGCCGGCGCCTACGGCATGTCGATGGCGACGACCTACAACGACCGCCCCAAACCCGCAGAAGCACTGGTCCAAGGCGACGAAGCCGAACTCATCCGCCGCCGACAAACGCTCGCCGACCTGCTCGCGCCCGAGCTCTCGTTGCGGTCGCCACAGCCGAACGATCCGCGTCCATCCTGAAACTCGGGGTCGTCCGTTCCCAATACAGGACTAGGCTAGAAGCGAAGCGTGCGCGGTCGCCCCATCCCGGCAGGCCGCAACGCATAGGTCTCCACACGCCGCGCCGCGGCTTAAAGAAAGGACGCCACCATGTACGGGCTCGTGATCCTGTCGCTCGGTCTGTTCCTCGGCATCGCCGTCGCCAGCGCCGCGGTGCGCGCGCCCAACCAGGCCGCCAAGCTCGCCGCGATCATTGCGGGTGTGGTGATCTTCCTGCTCGGCGCCGCGTTCAGTTCCGTCCGCTACGTCGGCGCCGACGAGGTCGGCATCGTCAAGAAGAACGCGCTCGGCCCGAGCCTGACCGGCGGCCGCATCATCGCGACCGAGGGCGAGATGGGCATCCAGGCCGACGTCCTCAGCCCCGGCTGGCACTTCGGCCTCTGGCCGGTTATCTACGACGTCTCGACCGAGAGCCTGATCGACATCACAGGCGATCAGGTCGGCCTCGTCGAAGCGCTCGACGGGGAGGCCCTGGACGCAGGCCAGCTCTTTGCGCCGGAAGTCCCCGAAGCCGAGTTCAAAAAAATGGTCGAAGACGCTTCGTACTTCTTCGCCAACGGCGGGCGAAAGGGGCCCCAGTCCAACGTCCTTACGCCCGGCAAGTACCGCATCAACTCCTCGCTCTTCCGCATCACCATGGTCGATCAGACCGACGTACCCAGCGCCACCGTTGCGGTGCTCAAGGCCAACTTCGGCGACGACCCCTCCGTCGTCAGCAACGCGATGGAAGGCGACGAGCCCGTCGTGCTCGCCGGCGAAGGCCAGAAGGGCGTCCGCGAGGAATACCTCGACCCGGGCAAGTTCCCCGTGAACACCCGCGCCTTCGAGGTCTACATCGTCTCCACTAAAGAAACCATCCTCCGCTTCACAAGCGGGCAGCGCGGCTATATCCAACAGAGCGGCGCCGCACGCGCCAACCCCGACGCGCCCATCAGCGAAGAAAGCGAGATCACCGTCCGAACCAGCGACGGCTTCACCTTCCCCGTTGATGTCCGTGTCGAGTACCGCATCGAACCCAAGAACGCGCCCGTCGTCGTCGCCAAGCTCGGCTCCGACGGCACACCACTGCTCAACAAAATGAACTCCACCGTCCGAGCCATCTTCCGCAACAACGCCGAAAGCGTGAAGGCGCTCGACTACGTCAACCAGCGCTCGCAGCAGGAACGCCAGTCCCTCGTCATGCTCAAAGATGAGATGTCTGAAGTCGGCGTCACCGTCCTCGCGGTGCGCATCGGCGACGTGGGCGACGAAGAAACCCTGGGCAACCTGCTCGCCACGCAGCGCGACCGCGAAATCGCGCTCCAGCAGCAGGAAACCTTCCGAGAGCAGCAGCGCGCCGCCGAGCAGGAAAAAGAACTCACCCGCACCCAGCAGGAAGCCGTGGAAGAGAAGCGCCTCGCCACGGCCAAGTACCAGGTGCAGATCTCCGAACAGGAAAAAGAGCAGCGCCTCATCGCCGCCAGCGCCGAAGCCGAGGCCATCCGAATCCAGGCCGAAGCCCAGGCCGAGGCCTACCGCGTCATCGCCGAGCAGATCGGCCCGGGTAACGCCGCGCTCGTCGAGGTCCTCAGGGTCGTCGGCGACAACGGCATCCAGATCACGCCCCGCGTGATGGTCACGGGCGACAACGCGGGCAACGGCGACGCCGAGACCACCGCCCTCATCGGCACCATGCTCGACACCATGATGAACCGGGCGCCGCTCCCCACCAGCAACGCCTCGCCGCAAGTCACCAACCGCGAGAACTGAGTCTGCCAACCCGCCGACCTACCCTCACCCATGCGTGTCTCGGCCGACATCCACCTGCCCCCCCACGCCTCGCCCGCCGGCGATGATCCCCTCGGTCTCACCGCGGGCGAGCTTGTCGCGCGCCGGGTCCGAGAGGGCGCGGGGCCCGGCCAGGCCCTCACCGCCTACCGCCGACTCTTCCGCGAAGGCGTCACCGACCACTCGCTCGCCACGACCCGCACGGCGCCCATCGTCCGCGTGCTCCGCTCCGAAAGCCCCGAGGGCGAGGTCTACAAGTTCGTCCAACGCCTCGACCCGCCGAGCCGCGGCCCGCTGGCGCGCGATGAACGCGTGGAACACCTCGACATCGAATCCGTCGTCATCCCCATGGTCGGCCGACGCGGCTACCGCACCCACACCCTCTGCGTCTCCAGCCAGGTCGGCTGCGCGATGGGATGCGACTTCTGCGAGACCGCGCAGATGGGCCTCGTCCGTTCGCTCACCGCGGCCGAGATCGTCGGCCAGTGGCACGCCGCCACGCACGCGCTCAACAGCCACCCCGATGTGAACGCCGACCCTTCCGATCGGGAAGCGCGACGGATCACCAACATCGTCTTCATGGGCATGGGTGAGCCCATGGACAACGCGGCCGAGGTCATCCGCGCCATCGCCGTCCTCACCGATCACAACGGCGCCGGGCTCGCCGCGAGCAAGATCACTGTCTCCACCGTCGGCCGGATCGACGGCCTGGAGAAACTCGCCGACGTCGCCAACACCTCCAACTGGCGCCGACTCGGTCTGGCCGTCAGCCTCAACGCACCCAACGACACCGTCCGTTCGTCCATCATGCCGATCAACAAGGGCATGCCCATGGCCGACCTGCGCGAGGCCCTCGCCCGCTTCCCGCGGCTCGCCCAGAGCAAGCTCTGCGTCGAGTACGTCCTGATCCCGGGCGTCAACGATCAGCCGGACCACGCCGCCGAACTCGCTGAGTACCTCCGGCCTTTGGGCGCCCTCATCGACCCAACCCGAGGCGCCCCGCCCTCGGCCGTGGTCAACGTTATCCCCTACAACCCGCGCCGAGACTCCCCTTGGCCCGCGCCCGCCGAAGAGCGCGTCGCCGACTTCATCGCCGAACTCGCCGATCAGGGCCTGTTCGTCAAACGCCGCCGCACCAAAGGCCGGGACACCATGGCCGCCTGCGGCCAACTCGGCGCCGCCAGCATCCGCAAACGCAAGTACGTCGGCGTCACGCTCGCCGGCGAAACCGCCGACCCCGATCCCCGCTAGCGCCAACACACGCTAACGTCACCGCATCATGCGACGACGGCGGCGATGGCTCTCGAAGTGGTGGTGGGCGTTCTATCTCGCGCTGCTTGTCGTGTCGCATTGGGTCCAGGGGTCATTCGACAGTCAAGCGGATCCGCCCGATCCGAGCGCGTTCGACCGAAGTGTGGTCAAGATCGACGTCCCCACTTCGACCGGCCCGGCGCCCATCGACTTTGCCTACATCGAACACGCGCCGACGCCTTCCGACCCATCACGCCCCGCCGTCGTCCTACTCCACGGCTCACCCGGCAACGCACGAAGCCTCTCCGACATGGGCGAACTGCTCGCCCGGCCCACTGACAACCAACTCGACGCCCACCCCGGCTTTCGAACCCTCGCCGCCGATCTGCCCGGCTTCGGCGTCTCCACCGGTTACATCCCCGACTACTCCATCTCGTTCCACGCCGACAGCGTCATCGCGTGGCTCGACGCCGTCGACGTCGAGCGTGCGCACCTCGTCGGCTTCAGCCTCGGCGGCGGCGTCATCCTCCACGTCGCCGAGCGACGCCCCGACCTCGTCGCCTCCCTCACACTCCTCGCAGCCGTCGGCGCCGAAGAAACCGAAGGCTCCGGCCGACACTGGTTCGAACAACTCAAATACGCCATCGGCTACGGCGCCCTCGTCGTCGCACCCGAAGCCATCCCCCACTTCGGCCTGCTCGGCCCGCGCCAACCGCGCCACGCGTTCCTGCGCAACTTCTTCGACACCGACCAACGCCCGCTGCGCGCACTGCTCGAATCCAACGAACACCCGATGCTCATCCTCCACGGCCGAAACGACCCGCTCATAGCGCCCTGGGTCGCCGAGTTCCACCACGAGATCACGCCGAACAGCCGGCTGCTGATGCTCGATGACGACCACTTCATGCCCTTCCGGCGCCCCGAACGCACCACCGCCGCCCTGCGCCCGTTTCTTGAATCCCACGACAACCCGGACGCGCCCGTGCGCACAGACGCGGCGTACGAAGTCGAACCCAGCGTCCACCCCTTCGGCCCGTTCGGCGCCAACATCGAACGCCGCGTGCGCCTGGCGCCGCCCGGCCTTGCCATCGCGCTCATCGCCATCGCGTCACTGCTGGCGCCGCGTCTCACACTTGTCCTCGCCGGCCTGCTGATCCCGGGCGCCTATCTCGACATCGGCGTCGTCCTTGTCGGCGCGCTCATCGGCCGAGCCGTGCGCTCGCGGCTGCGCCGACCGTTTGCGACCTTCTTCCGCACGCTCGGCGCCCTCATCGTCGTCGCCTTCATCCTCGGCCCCACTGCGTTTGCAGTCGTCCGCGCCCTCGACCCGCCGCTCTCGTCGATCGCCGTGCTGCTCGCGCCCGTCATCGCCTATGCAATCCTCGCCCTCGTGCCGCGAGGCTTCACGCGCCGCGGCCGTCAACGCCTGCACGCCTCCTTCCGCAAGCGCGTCCATCACGAGTTCTGGCCCGCGTGGCTGCTCTACCTCCCGCTGGCGCCGTACGTGCTCTGGCTCTCTGTCCGTCACCGCAACCCGCTCGTCTTTACCGCCGCCAACCCGGGCGTCCCCGCGGGCGGCGGGCTGGTCGGCGAGAGCAAGCACGAAATCCTCGCCGGCTTGGCAACGACCGACGCCGGGCGCACGGCCGTGCTGCAATACGTCTTTATCGAAGCCGGCCCGCCCGAAGCCCGCGCCGCCCGAGCCGTGCGCGCCGTCGAGACGGACCCCGACCTCGGCGGCTGGCCGGTCATCTGCAAGCCCGATCTCGGCTGGCGCGGCGCCTCGGTACGGCTCTGCCGAAACGCGGACGACATCCGCCGATACTTCGACGCCGTCGATCGCCCCTCCATCGTGCAGCGCTATCACCCCGGCCCGGAAGAAGCCGGGCTGTTCTGGATCCGCGACCCAGCCACCATCGCCGAACCCGCGCGCACGCCGGCCGGATCCATCTACGCCGTCACACGCAAGCACTTCCCGACCATCACAGGCGACGGCGTGCGCACGCTGGAGCAACTCGTCATGGACAGCCCGCGCCTCCGCCTTCAGGAACGCGCCTTCCGAGCACGCCACGCGGAACACTGGCGCGACGTGGTTCCTGACGGCGAAACACGCCGACTCGTCCAAGCCGGCAACCACTACCAGGGCTGCCGATTCACCGACGGCGCCGACCTCGTCACACCCGAGCTCGAAGCGGTCATCGACACCATCGCCCGCGGCTACCGCGGGCCCACCGGCGCCCATCTCGACTTCGGCCGATTCGATGTGCGCTACGACAACGACGAGTCCCTACGCCGAGGCGAAGCCTTCGGCATCGTCGAACTCAACGGCTCGACCAGCGAAGCGACCAACATCTACGACCCCGAACGCTCCACGCCCTGGGCGTACCGCGTGCTGTTCGGCCAATGGAAACGCCTGTACGCCCTCGGCGCCGCCCGTCGCGCCGCGGGCGCACGGCCCATGCGCTCGTGGGAACTCATCGCCCTGCTGTGGCACTACTGGCGCAAGCCCCGCACACCACCCGAAGCCGATTGATCGTCAAGCTTCCGGCTCACGCTCCCCATCCTGCTCCCTCTCCCATTGGGGGAGAGGGCTGGGGTGAGGGGTCTCCCCCTCTCCGTTGCTACGCAATCTCTAACGCCCGCTCCGGTTTTAAGAGAGAGAGAGAGAGAGAGAGAGAGAGAGAGAGAGAGAGAGAGAGGGAGGGACCACAACACCCACCCCAC
>JBCBZM010000062.1:0-16998 GCA_039815345.1 Planctomycetota bacterium
CTTTGTAGGCCTCAAGGGTCATGGCGCCGGCCAGGGCGCCGTCTTCCGAGGTCGGGTGTTTGGTGGCGGGGTCGTCCGAGGGCAGGTCTTCGGATTCGAGATCTTCGGATTCAAGACTTTCGATAGCCAGGTACTCGGAGATTGTGTACGTGGTCACGAAAGGCTCTGAAGCCATGCTGACGGCGTTGTCGATGTCTTGGAGCGCGGCTTCGGCGCCGACTAACTCGCCTTTGAGCATTGCGACGCGCAGACGGTCTTCGGGCGTGAAGACGAAGTCGTCGAGCATCGGCGCGAACTGCGGGCCGAGGGCTTCGTCGGGGCTCGGCGGCGGGACGGCGTGATCCACCTTCACCAGCACGCGACCGATGAGGCGCAGCGTCGGGTCCGGCGGCGCGAGCGCGGCCGGGTCGGCCTCGGCGGCGGGCGCGGGCAGGCGTTGAACGATGGCGACGATGGTGATGACGACGATCGCGATCAGCCAGGCGAGTGCCGCGGCGGATTTGGAGCCGGGGTCTTTGGGCGATCGGCGCCGGCCTCGCCGATCGAGCATGACCGGCGTGGGCTCAGGAGCGGGCCGCTCGAACGGATCGCGCGAGCCGAAGGCGGGTTCTGAAGGTGTAGAGGGCGTGGCTGAGTCGGAGTCCATCTGTGGCATCGTCGGCGTGTGAGGCATGCCGGACCACTCCGGCGCGGCCGATCTCAGCCCGAGGGACCGATAGATGGACGTTCGGCTGGCGTGGCCGGGTTGACCGATGCTCGGGTTGGCCGCTTCTCGGGTTGACCCGGCACGGGGCGCGACTACCCTTCCGGGCTCGGCAGAGCACTCGCGGACGCCTGAGAGGCGCGTCGGCGGGAGCTCGAATCCGCAGCAATCCTGCCCGATCGGGGCCCTTTGGGGTCTTTGAGACGGCCCGCCCCGCCCGGTAGGCGGCGAAACGAAGGCCCCAATGGGCCGATGTCGGTGTGTCCGTCGGGTCCTCTTTGAGGACGACGAGGATGCGTTCGGGGTCGGTGTCCGCCGGGGTGGCACGCTTGTTTTTGGAGGCGCCCGATGCGTCGTCAGACCTACATCGCCAAGCCCGGCACGCTCGAGAAGCAGTGGCGGATCGTGGACGCCGAGGGCAAGAGCCTCGGCCGACTGGCCTCGGAGATCGCCGTTGTGCTCATGGGCAAGCACCGCCCCGAGTACACGCCGCACGTGGATTGCGGCGACCCGGTCATCGTGATCAACGCCTCAAAGGTCGGCATGACCGGCCGCAAGGCGGAGCAGAAAATGGAGCAGCGGTACTCCGGCTACCCGAGCGGTCAGAAGACGCGCTCATACGGGTGGCTCCGCGAGCACCGCTCTGAGCGGCTTCTGCAGCTCGCGGTCCGGCGCATGCTCCCCAAGAGCCGCCTGGGCCGGGTGATGCTGAAGAACATGAAGGTCTACCCGGGCGCCGAGCACCCGCACGAAGGCCAGAACCCGATTCCGCTGGACGCCTGAGCCTGGACGCCTGAGGGCATTCGGTTGATCGTCTGACTTGTTGGAAATCAGCCCGAGCGGCCTTTCGAGGCGAGCGAGGGCAGAGGAAAGAACCGAGCCGCTGGTGGGCGGCTCGACACCCGGCCGGGCGCAGCCCGGTCATCACGCCGGCAACGGCACGCGAGACGCAGAGCATGTCTGAGACACCCTCCGACCCCAACACCCCGCAGAACCCGGCCCCAGCCAGCCCCGCCGAGAGCCCCGCTCCGGCCGGCCTGCCCGCGCTCGATACCTCGGGCGGTTTGCCGAGCCTGAGCTCGGTGGACTCGGGCACGCCGCTGTCCGACCTGGGCGGCGACCACGAGGCCCAGCCGACGCGTGAGCTTCGCGCGCAGCAGCCCGCCGACAAGCACGGCTGGTGGTGGGGCACCGGCCGCCGGAAGACGGCGGTGGCGCGTGTGCGTTTGCGTCCGGCTTCGGGCGACGCCGCGGGCATCCGCGTGCAGGTGAGCCGCAAGAAGTTCAAGACGATCGAGGAGTACTTCCCGGGCGAGCGTGACCGCAACGACGCGCACGCGCCGCTCCGCGTGACGAACCTCGCGGGCAGCCTGGAAGTCGTCGTCCGCACGGGCGGCGGCGGGTACATGGGCCAGTCGCAGGCGATCCGCCTCGGCATCGCCCGGGCGCTGCGCGGGTACGACCCGACGCTCGAGCCGCCGCTGCGTGAAGAGGGCTACCTCACCCGCGACTCCCGGAAGGTGGAGCGGAAGAAGTACGGCCAGCCCGGCGCCCGCAAGCGCTTCCAGTTCTCCAAGCGTTGATCCGAGTCGAGGTCGGCTTGCCGACCTCGAGGGCGGGTGGTGTCGCGGCCTTTCAGGCCGCCGGCGTCGATCTCGGGTTGGCGTGACAGTCTCAGCTTTGACACGGTCCGGCCGCTCTCTTTGGAGGGCGGGTCCGGACCGTTTGCTTTTTGGAGATCGGCGTAGCCGCTCCCCCGTGTTTTGGCGGTTGTCGATGAGCGTGGACCGCGGCCGCTTGCTTGTGTGCGCGCACGCCGCGACGATAGTGCTGTGTCGGATCGAGATGACATCTTCCGCGATCGGCTTCCGCGGGCGGTCGAGGATTCAGCGTCGGTCGGCGCCGAGGACGCCGGACCATCGGACGCGGCCGAGGGCGGCGCGCCGTGGAACTGGCGGCGGCTGGCGATCGCGGGCGGGGCGGTGGCGCTGGGCGCGTTGGTCGTGCTGTCCGTCGTGACGGCCGGGCTGATCATGCAGGCCCGCCGGGCGCCGACGTGGTGGGGGTCGGGCCCGGCGAGCACAGTGACGCAGCTCGATGCTGAGCGAACGGGCGAGGCGATCGAGCACGGGATCACGCGCGTGCTGTATTCGTCCAGCCGTCCGACCGACCCGGCGTGGGGCGGTTCCGACGGAACCTGGCGCAGCGTGCCGTGGGGCGTCACGCTGGAGGCCGCGGACGCGAACGCGTGGCTGGCGACGCGGCTGCCGAAGTGGATGGCCTCGGGCTCGGACCCGATGCCGTGGCCCGACGACGCGTCGCCGCCCCGGATCGCGTTCGAAGAGGGCGTGCTGCGGCTGGGTGTCGAGTTCGCGACCGAGCACGGCGAGCGTGTGTTCAGCGCCACAGTTCGGCCGTACGTGGGTGTCGACGGCGGGCTGTGGCTGCCGGCGGAGACGCTGCACGTCGGGCGTGTGCCGATCCCGGCGTCGTGGCTTTTGAACAGGGCGGAAGCGGAGCGGCACGAGTTTGTGCCCGAAGAATGGGCGGACCGCCCGGAGACGCGCGCGCTGTTCGACATCTTCGCAGGCGTGCGCCCGGTGCTGTACGATCCGGTCTTTCGGCTTGATGGCGGGCGGCGCGTGCGCGTGCTGGGTGTGTCGAGCGAGGGCGGACGCGTGCTGGTGACGTGCCGGACGGAGCGGCGGTAGTTCAAACGCAACGTGTGTGCATGTCACGCGGCTGTCAATCGCGCGGGCGCGGGCGGCCATGAGGCCGATGTCTGTTGGTAGCGTGCGGATGGCGCCGGGCGACGTTCAACTCTTGAGCGTTGCGCTTGCTGTCTCTGGGCGCCGACAACACGGAAGGAACCGAAGATGAACGCAACCGCGAGCGCGATCGCTGCGCTGCTGGTGTCGTTGGGCGCCTGTAGCGCAATGGCTCAAGACGAGGCGGACATTGCCGAACTTGGTGGCCCGCCCCATTTCGTCAGCCCGGCCGACGCGGCCGAAGCGATGGAGACGCTCGGTGACGGCCGGTGGTCGGCATTGGATGCTCGGTCGCTCGGTGCGTATCTGGCCGGGCACGCGCCCGGAGCGGTGCACTTGAGCGACGCGGCGCTTCGCGGGGCCCGCGGCGGCTCGCCCGTGCGGCTGATCGAGCGTGAGCGGTTGGCGGAGACGTTCGGCGCGGCGGGCGTGCGGCACGGGGCGCCGGTGTTTGTGTTCGGGGAGCGCGACGACCCACTGGGCGCCACGCTGATCGCGTACGGCCTGGCGCGCGTGGGGCACGACGACGTGCGTGTCATCGCGGGTGGGTACGAGTCATGGGCGGCGAATCACGCCGAGACGCGGACGCTCCCCGTGGTGGCGCCAGCATCATTGGAAGTGCGCGAGGCGGTGCTCGACGAGGCCGAATACGCGGACTTTGAAGGCGACATCGGGTACGACGGCGTGGTGTTTGTTGATGCCCGGCCGCGCGAGCAGTATCTGGGCGAGCGCGCGACGTGGGTACGCAACGGGCATATTCCGGGCGCGGTGAGCGTGCCGTGGAAGTCGCTGACGGCGCCTGGCAACCCGGCTCGGCTGCAAGACGCGGCCTCGCTTCGTGAGATCATGACCGACGCGGGCGTGTCGGCCGCGGACGAGGTGGTGGTGTACTGCGGCACGGGGCGCGAGGCGACGATGCTGATGCTCGCGCTCACGGGCGAACTGGGCTGGGACAACGTGCGGCTGTATGAAGGTTCGTGGACGGAGTACTCGTCGATCGAGTCGGCGCGCGTGGAGGTGGGCGAGCGTGTCGCGCCTCTGACGCGGCTGTACCGCGATGGGCGCTTCAGAATCTCGGCGCAGCCGGACAAGCGCACGTTCGACCGCGCGATCGACGAAGGCGTGACGATGGTGATCTCGTGCCGATCGGAGCGCGAGATGGACCGGCTCGACTTCGATCAGGCGGCGTTTCTTGACGCCCAGGGCATCGAGTACGTCCACGTGCCGATGGGCGGCGAGCACGGGTATGAGAGCGAGCAGGTCGCGCGGTTCGCCGAGGCGATCGCCGAGGTGATGGCGTCGAGCGAAGGCGATGTGCTGGTGCACTGCGCTTCGGGCGGCCGGGCGCGGTACCTGTGGATGGCGTACCTGGTGACGCGCGAAGGGCTGACGCCGAGCGAAGCCTGGGCGCGCGGTGAAAGCGTGGGCGGTCGGCCTTGGTCGTTCGAGTCCCTAATCGGTGAGCCGGTGATGCGGTGAGAGGTCGTTACCTGCGGGCGCCGGTTTCCAGGGGTTCGCCGCGGAGGTGGCGTGTGAGGTCGCGGACGTAGAGGCCGAGGCGGGCGCGTTCGTGCGGGTTGGACTTGGCGCCGATGCGGCCGTTGAGGAACATGAAGATGCCGCCGGCTTGATCGGCGGAGACGCCGCGTTCCTGGAAGCGTTCTTTATCGCGCTGGGCCTGGTCGCGGGCGTCGGCGATGATCTCGCTGTCGGGGCGGTCGTCGACCTCGCCGCCGAGCAGGCTGGTGGTGCGCACGAACTCGACGAGCGTCTGGTCGAGGTAGGCGCCGCGTTCTTCCGCCGGCACGTCGCCGTAGCCGACGGCGTGCCTGTCGAAGAGATCGATCGCGAGGCGGGCGGCGTTGCGTTAGAGCTGCTCGCGGGCCTCGCCCGTAACGCCCGCGGCGAACGCGGCCAGCAGCACCGAATCGCCGGCGTCCATCGATTGAAAGCGCCCGACCATCGTGCCGACCAGCTCGATGCGTTCTTCGACGGGCAGGTCGTTGAACGAATCTTCGAGCAGCGCGAAGCCGAGCACGTCGTCGAGATCGGCGATCTCGAAGTTGGGCTTGGAAGGCCCGCGCAGCGCGAGCCACAGGACGAGCGCGAGGACGAGAGCGCCGGCGATGGAGGCGGAGAGGATGGTCGTGGTGCGGTTCATGGCGCGGCCGGGAGAGAGCGTACGGGATCGGTCTCCAGGTCAGTCCCCCGGCCCGCGGATGTTGGTGCCCGCGAAGCGGAGGGACTCGGTGAAGAGGCGTTCGAACTGGCTGTCGGTGAAGGTGTTGACCCAGTCGGCCGAGCCGTCGGAGTAGGAGGCGTTGGCGCCCTCTTCGGGGCCGGGTCGGCGGTGCCACTCTTCGATGTCTTGGCTTCCGTAGGACGCATCGGCGAGGATGGGCCAGCGTTCGCCGCGTCGTTCAGCGGCTTCGTACCCGCGCGTGACGCCGAAGGCGGGACGCGGCCCTACCAAAAATTCAGTGAACTGCATGAACAGGCCCGGGACGTACTGATAGCTCACGCCCCAGCGCTCGTGCACGGCCGCGACGCCGAGTTCGTCGTCCTCGATGGGTTTGTCGGACGGGCAGCGGTACGGGTCTTCGACGATGAACCGATCCTCGCCTTCGGGCTTGCGCGGCAGCGGGGCGTCGATGAACCGTGAGAGCACGTCGAGCAGGGACATGTCGTTGCCGGTGACCGAATCGGGATCGACCAGCGGCAGCACGAACGGCATGACGCCGTCGGAGTCTTGGTCCTGATAGATCTGGAGCCCGGTGGCGATGCCTTTGAGATTGGCCAGGCACTTGACGCGGCGCGCGGATTCGCGGGCCGAGGCGAGCGAGGGCACCGTGATGCCGATCAGCAAGGCGATGATCGCGATGACGACCAGCAGCTCGATGAGCGTGAAGGCCGGGCGGGCCTTGGGTTGTTCTGGAGACGCTGAGCGCACGGAAACCGCCTTTCCGGGTTGCGGTTCGCTCGGGGTGTACCGACGGATGACCCCGGCGATGCAGTGAGGCGGTCTGTGGCGATGCCGTGAGGCCCGGGCGGTCACTCGTACAGGCCTTCGAGGCCCAGTATCGACTCCAACTCGGTTAGGGCCCGCCGGCTTTCCTCGCCGAGTGCCGGGTCGGCCAGGTCGGCCGGGCTCAGTTCGACGCGGTAGTGCCGATCGACCCAGGCGTCGAGCTCGGCGTGCAGGGTCTCGGTGAACAGGACGCCCGGGTGGAGCTCGGCGCGTTCGGCCTGGTTCATCGCCACGCGGAGGCGCAGGCAGGCGGGCCCGCCGCCGTTGCGCATCGATTGGCGGACATCGACGTAGACCGCGCGCACGATCGGGTTGTCCTCGGCGACGACGCGATCGACCGCGGCCCGGGCGTTGGGCTGGCTCTCGGTATCGGTCGGCGCGATCAGCGTGAGCGCGCCGGCCGGGTCGCTGGGCACGTGCACCAGCTGCGAGTTGAAGAGGTAGCTCGCGTTGATCTCGTCGAGCGGCAGCTCGGCGCGCGTGATGCGGACCGCGTGGAACTCGGCCGGCTCGGGCAGGGAGGCCATCGCGGCTTTGAGCTGGGCGAGCACCTCGGCGGTGTTCTGGAACGCGTCTTCGTGGTAGAGCAGCGTGCTGAGTCTGCCGACGGCGATGACGTCGTTGTGGAAGACGCCCGCGTCGATGGCGGCGGGGGACTGGCGCGCGTAGACGACGCGCGCGGGATCGAGCCGGTGCAGGCGCGCCACGGCTCGGCTGGCTTCGAGCGTGTGCCGAGCGCGGAACCGCGCGGGGCGCGCGGCGCTCTCGGTTTCGTTGGCTTCTCGGCCGTAGACGAAGAACTGCACGCCGGGGGTTGCGTCGCTCGGGCCGAAGCGCGTGTGGTTGGCCGCGCCCTCGTCGGAGAAGGTGTCGCACGCGGGCAGCGGCTCGTGCACCGCGGCCATCGGGAAGAGCCGCCGGAACAGCCGCGTGACGAATGCGGGCTCGATGCTGCGGTGAAAGAAGGAAGTCAGGTTCGCGGGCGTGAGGTGCAGTCGCCCATCGGAGCTGTCGGCCGAGGGCGAGACGGTCGCGGCGTTGGCGGCCCACATGCCGCTGGCCGAGAAGACCGAGGCGAGCAGCTCGGGCGCGTGCTCGGCGGCGGCGGTCAGCACCTGTGTATCTGAGCCTTCGAATCCGACGGCGCGGAGCGCGTGCAGGTCGGGCCTCGGGTGCGGGGGCAGCACGGCCTGGGGCAGGCCCATGTCGTGCAGGCGGCGCATCTTGGCCAGGCCCTCGTGCGCCGCGCGCCGGGGTGCGGAGACGCTGCGCGCCGAGGCCATGGAATGCAGATTGCCCGCCGACAACCCGGCGTAGTTGTGCGTCGGGCCGACGAGGCCGTCGAAGTTGATCTCGTGGGCGGCCATGTCAGCGCGACCGTTTCTCGTCGAGGTCGATGGCGGCGTTGGCGAGCAGCGCGGCCATCTGGTGGTTGAGTGCGTGCCCGCTGCGGACGGCGACGATGTTCATCTGCAAGGGGCGCCCCGCGAGCGCGAGGTCGCCGATCAGGTCGAGGAGCTTGTGCCGCGCGGGCTCGTCTTCGAAGCGGTAGCGGTTGTCGATCGGTCCTTCGGGCCCGATGACGAGCATGTCGGCCGGGGAGAGGTGCGCGAACAGGCCGAGCTTCTGCATGAGCTGGGCTTCGGCGAGCAGGCTGAACGTGCGGGCGGGCGCCACGCGCTCGGCGTACGCGACGGCCGAGTCGTGACCCGAGGCGGGGTCGAGCGTGATCTCGGCGAAGTGCGGGTCGATCGGCGCCTTGCCGGCGTCGGCGTTGCCGTAGTCGAGCTCGTATCGGTACAAACAGCCCGGTTCGCTGCGCGGCGAGGCGGTGATGGCGGCGCCGCCGGGCGCTTCGACTCGGATGGACTCGGTCAGTGTGATCGGCTCGAGCGCTTCGAGGTCGGCGCGGTCGAGCAGGCCCCCGTCGAGGATCGCGTCGGTGAACGGCTGCGCCGAGCCGTCTTCGATCGGGGTTTCGATGATGGCTGTCGAGTCGTCCGCGCCCTCGAAGTGCAGGTCCGCGTCGGTCACGCCGAGGCCGACGAGTGCGCTGAACGCGTGCTCGACCGTTGCGATCAGGCGGGCGTCTTGCTCTCCGGGAAGTTCGAGGTTGGTGGAGCGCGCGGGTGTGTTGGCGAACGCGGGGTGGATAGGCGTCTGGGCGAGCAGCGCCGCGCTGAGCGCTTGCGGGTCGGCGCCGGGGGCGACGACGCGGAGGCCGTGCTCGCCCGGCACGAAGCGCAGCGTGGTGGGCGCCGGCACGAACAGGCCGGGCCCGGTGACCGCGGCTTCACGTCTCAGCGTGCGTCGCGGGACGTTCATGTGTCGTTGCTCTTGGTGTCGTCTTGGTCCTTGTTGGCGGGTTCTTTGTCCGCAGATCGGTCCTGCTCGGCCAGCTTGCGGAGCGTGCCGACGTGGGGCAGGAGTTTCTTGACCGCGGCGTGGGCCTTGAGCCAGTGCGCGCCGGGCTCGGCGGGCACGCCGCCCCAGATCTCGTTGGCGGGCAGGTGGTGCATCACGCCAGTCTTGGCGGCCAGCATCGTGCCGTCGCCGATGGACATGTTGTCGGAGATGCCCGATTGGGCGCCGATGGTCACGCCGCGACCGATGCGGACCGAGCCGCCGACGCCGGTGAGCGCGCAGAGGATCGAGCCCGCGCCGACGAAGCAGTTGTGCGCTACCTGCACGAGGTTGTCGAGCTTGACATGGTCTTCGAGGACCGTGTCGGCGAACTTGCCGCGGTCGATGGCCGAGCCCGCGCCGATCTCGACGTGGTTGCCGATGCGCACCGCGCCGATGTGCGGGACCTTGACGGGCAGCTTGGTCTCGGGGTGCGGCAGGTAGCCGAAGCCGTCGGCGCCGACGGAGACGTTGTGGTGCAGCGTGGTGTCGTGCCCGATGACGCAGCGATCGCCGATGACCACGCCTGGGTGGCACGTGCTGCGTTCGCCGAGCGTGGCTTGGGCGCCGAGGTGGACCTGCGCGATGAGCACGGCGCCGTCGGCGATCTCGGCGCCGGCGCTGACGGTGCAGTTGGGCCCGATGTGCGCGGTGGGCGCGACACGCGCGGCGGGGTGAACGACCGCGCTCGGATGCACGCCCGGCGCATAGATCGGCGCGGGCGGGCCGAAGCGTCCGAGCAGTTCGACGATCGCCATGTCGGCCGAGGGCACGAACAGGAGTGCGCGGGTTTCGGGGTCGTGGTCGTTGACCTCGACGCCCTGCGTTACGAGGGCCGCCGCGGCGTCGGAGTGGGCCCAGCGCGCCGCGTGCCGTTGGCTGCGCACAAAGGCGAGCCGACCGGGCGCGCCCTCTTCCAGCGAGCCGACGCTCGAGATGAGCAGGTCGGCCCGACCTTCGAGCGTGGCGCCGAGGAGTTGGGCGAGTTGGCCCGTCGTGACCGCCGGCGCACCCGCTTGAGATGGCGCCGCAGCCGCTGTGGATGTTGTAGGTGATGGTGTGGGTGTCGAGGTCACGGCCTCTCCCGGGCGCAAGGGACAAAGAGACAGGTCAACAAAGCGCGGCTCAGTTGCCGGCCTGGAAGTCCGCATTCATCCGCGCGATGAGGCGCTGGGTGATGTCGACTTCGTTCGAGGCGTGCAGGATGCGTTTGCGGCTGATGAAGGCTTGGACGCGCTCGGCGTCGATGTTCGGCGGGATGGTGACGCCGCGGTCGTCGACCATGACCAGGCCGTAGCCCTCGCGTTCGGCGACGTCGTTCACCGTGACACGGATCTTTTCGTAGATCGCGCTGAGCTCGTCGCCGATGCGCAGGTTGATGAGCTGCTGGTTGATCTGCTGGCGCTGGCCGACCACGGCTTCGAGCTTGCGGAAATCGCGGCGGAGCTGAGTGCCGAGGTCGGTCTGATCGGGTGGCGCCAGCTCGATTTCCGCTTGTTTGTCTTGGAGTTGCTGGATCAGCGTGTCGAGTTCGGCTTGCAACCCGTCCACGTAGGGCTGGATGCGGCTTTCCATGCTGCGGAACTGCTCGAGGTCGTTGATGAGTTGTTCGAGGTTGACCACAGCGACGGCGGTCGGGTTGGCGCGGGCTTGGGCGGCGGCGCTGGCGCGAGCGGCGGCGCCCCACGCGGCGAGCACACCCAGAATCATGAGCAGTGTCAGGACCGAGGTAAGCGCGCGGCCGGCGCGGCGCGGACGTGAAGAGCGGCTGAGTCGCATGGGGGTCTCCGTGGGGCGTCTCTGTAACGGCGCATCGTTGGGGCGCGCGGGTTCGTAGGCGATGATACCGGGCGCGTCCGAAAGGGACGCGGCAAGGGGACCGATGAAAGGGACCCGAACAGGCGATCGGTCAGAACGGCAGATCGATCGAGAAGCTGAAGAGCCGGCTCTCGTCGCCGTCCTGACTCACAACCGGGAAGCCGAAGTCGAACGCCAACGGCGCCGGGCTGAGCTGAGGCACCAGCACGCGGATGCCCACGCCCGCCGAGACGCGGTAATCCTCGAACCCCGGGTCGAACGTCACGGTGCCCGTATCGACGAAACCAACGAAGCGGATCGCTTCTTGGATCAGCGGGACGGAGAGCTGGATGCCGTGGAAGAACAGCCAGGTGCCGCCGACCGGGTCGTCGGACGGCTCGCCGGTGTCGTTGCGGATGCCCTTGGGGCTGATGGTGCGGAAGTCGAAGCCGCGGAAGTTGCGGCCGCCGAGGTAGTACCGCTCGTAGACCGGCACTTCGTCACGGTCTTGCGGGATGTAACTGGCGCGGGTGGAGAACGACAGGACGAACTTGCGCCCGAGGTAGTCCTCGTAGATGGGCACGTAGAGGTCGTGCGAGGCGCTGAGCTTGGTGAAGTCGAAGTCGCCGCCGAAGGCGCCGACCTGCTCGGCCGAGAGCGCGATCCGGGCTCCGCGGGTCGGAATGAGGCGGCTGTCGAGCGTGCTGCGGGTGAGCGCGAAGCCGGCGCCGGTGAGTGTGTTCTGGTCTTCGAACAGAAAGACGTCGGTCGGCCGATCCGGCTCGATGTCTTGCAGGTCGATCGACTCGAACCGGAACGAGAGATTGCCGGTCCACCGGTCGCCGAAGCGTCGGCCCACGCCGAGCGATCCACCGAACCGGATCTCGTCGAACTCGTCGAAATCGCGGTCGCGGTAGAAGGCGCGGGCGGAGAACGAGTAGTCCGACTCGAACAGCCGCGGCTCGGTCAGCCCGATGCTGAACAGTTGCACCTGCGTGCCCGGGCTGGCGTTGATGCTGAAGTTCTGGCCCGCGCCGCGGAAGGCGCGCCCGCTAAACAACTCGCCCGGCGTGTCGGGCACGTCGGCGATGTCGAAGTTCCGCTGGCTCAGGCTGACGAGGCCCGCGAGGCCGGCGTCGGAGTCGATCGCGGCGCCGATGTTGAACGAGCCGGTGTTGGTCTCTTCGACCTCGACGAGGATGTCGCGGTAGCCCGGCTCGTCGTCCTCGGTTTCGAGCGCCTGAACGCGGACGGAGCCGCGGGCGAACAGGCCGCTGCCCTCGATGCGTGTCTGCGCGTCACGCAGATCGGCCGAGTTGAGCGGACGCTCGGGCAGGATGCGCACGTTGCGGCGGATGACCTTGCCCTTGGTGAACTCGTTGCCGATCACCTCGACCAGGCCCGCTTTGGCCCGGCTGCCGGTCGAGACGCGCATGATCAGGTCGACCGCCGGCCGCTGCTCGTCGCGGAAGAAGACCGATCGGACGCGGACATCGGGAAATCCCAACTCGCCGTGCGCCTGGGTCACCGCGTCGACGGAGCGCCGCACGGCGCGGGCGGAGTACACGTCGCCCGTTTTAATGAACATCACGCCGCGGATCTGCTCGGGGCTGAACGGCTCGGCGGGCTCATCGCCGATGTTGGTGTATTCGACGCGGATATCGCGGACGGTGTAAAGCGGGCCCTCTTCGATGATGAAGGTGACGATCGCCTCGGTGTTATCCGGGCTGGGGGTGACCTGCCGGTCGATGCGCACGTCGAGGTAGCCGCGGTCGCGGTAGAAGGCGATGAGCGCGGCCACGTCGTCGGCCAGCACGTCCTCGTCCAGCTCGCCCCGGTTCAGGAGCCAGGCTTCTTTCGTCTTGACCTCGGGACGGAGCTGCCGCGCGGGGAAGTCGTTGGCGCCCTCGAAGCGGATGTCGGTCACGCGGAGGCGCACGCCCTCACGGATGCGGAAGAGCACGGTGCCGGTCTCGATGAGTTCTTCTTCTGCGACGAGCACGCGGGCGAGGTAGTACCCGCGCTCTCTGTAGAGGTCCTCGATCGCGCGGGCGGCCCGGTCGATCTGCAGCCGATCCACCGGGGTGCCGGTGATGATCTGGATCACATCGCGCAGGTCCTGATCGCTGATCTGGTTGTTGCCCACGACTTGCACGTCTTCGACCAGCGGCTGGCTGACAAGGTCGTAGAGCAGCACGACCGAGCCGTCGTCGAGGAGTTGCACGCGCGAGTTCACCCGGGCGAATCGGCCGAGGCGGTTGAGCGTGGCGATGTCCGAGGTGATGGTCTCTTGGCGGTAGGGGGCGCCCTCGACGGCGCGGAGGGTGTTGCGGACGAGTTGCTCCTCGGCCGGGTCCAGAGGGCCGATGCGCTCGGGTCGGCGGGCGATGGCGGGGGTGATCCCGCGGATCTGCACGCGCCGGATGAGTCGGCCTTCGAACTCAGCCAAGTCCGGCCGATCCGACAGGGGGCCGAAGTCGTCCCGGGCCTCGGGCGCCACGCCGCCGGTCTGGGCGAGCGTGGGCGATGCAGCGGAACCGACAATCAAACCGGCGGCCAGTGAAGCCGCCAGTGACGCGGCGCGCGCGCGGGCCTGCCGAGGGCGTCCGGTTTGTCGCTGTCGGGCGGGGGTCACGGATCGGAACGATATCGCTGACGGGACGATGCCACAAACCGACCGAGACTTTGGGTAAGGCGTGGGCGTCGGCCCTCGTTCGTGAAGATCTCCGCCATGATTCATCCGGCGGCGGTGGTTTGGGCGATTCTGGCGGTTTGGGGAAGTGTGCGGTTGGCGCAACGGAACGCGTCGGCTAGTCTCCCCCGCCCAAGGGGGCCCGAACCGGGTCCTTGTGAGACACTCGGCCCGGTCGGTTCCAAGTGTGGAGCCGGTCGGCCCGGTGCCGCTGAGGAGTTCTTCCTGCGTGACGCGTGACGGCTCGACCCAACCCGGTTCCCATCGGCCGGCTTCGCATCGGTCGGACGCGAAGCTTCACGGGCGGCGCGTGCGTCTGGGAGCCGCGGGCTGGCTGCGAAGGCTTGGGCTGCTCTCGGCGGCCGGGGTTTCGATGGCCGTGGGCGCCGCAGGGGGCATGCAGGCTCTGGATCCGCAGTGGATCGAGCGGATGCACACGAGTTCTCTGGCCGGGCTGCTCGGGCTGGTGATGCTGCCCGGCGTGACGTGGCTGGCCTGGCGTGCCGAGCGGAAGGCCGCGGCCCGTCGTGTGGCTCGGGTTGAGGCCAGAGCCCGTGCCGAGGCCCGCGCGGCATCCTGGGCCCTGCGGACGCTCGAGGCCGCCGCGGAGCGATCGTTGACCGACTCGACCCGTCAGACGGTCCACCGGGCGACCCGGCCTGCGGCGTTGGAGCTCGCGCATCAGGCGATGGCCGAGACGCGTCTGCATCTGATTGGCGCCTCGGAATCGGCGGGCGCCGCAGGTGGAGCGGGTGGGGCTGCGATCGCGGGTCGGCGTCACCGCCGATCAGCGCCGACCGCCGAGCCGACCGCCGAGTTCACAGCGGAGACTCTGCAAGACGACAGCCGCATCGACGCCGCCTGACCCGGCGTGACCCAGCACGCGCTCAAACCGGCGGCCTGCCGCTTACTGCAAGTTCACCGGCATGACGACGTAGGTGAAGTCGGGCCCGGACTTGATCAGGCCCGGGCGGTTGGCGGCCTTGAGTTCCATCGTGACCTCGGGGTCTTGGATGACCTTGAGCGCATCGATGATGAAGCCGGGGTTGAAGCCGATCTCGATGTCGTCGCCCTGATACCCGGCGACGTCGAGGCGGACGTTGGCTTCGCCCATCTCGGGCGCCCGGCTGGTGAGTTCGAGTTGCTTGTCGGCGCCGGTGAACTGCAAGCGCACGCCGCGGGACTCTTCGTTGGTCAGCAGGGCCGCCCGGCGGACGCCCGAGTAGAGCACGTCGCGGTCGAAGGTGACCTTCTTGTCCTGGTCCTTGGGGATGACGTCTTCGTAGGGCGGGAAGACGCCTTCGACGAGGTTGGTCGCGAGGGTGGCGCGACCCACGCCGCCGGCGCCGCTGCCGATCGAGAAGATGGCCTGGTGGTCGGTAAACGCCGCTTCGATCGACTCGTCGGGCGTGTCGAGCAGCTTGTTGAGCAGCGTGAGCGCCTTGGTCGGGATGATGCAGCTCGAGGCTTCGCCGGCTTCTTTGAGCTGGGCTCGGGCGAGCGCGAGGCGCCGGCCGTCGGTCGCGACCATCTCCAGCTTCTTGCCGTCACGCTTGAAGAGGACGCCGTTGATCGCGTAGCGGGAGTTCTCGCGCGCGGTGGCGAAGAGCGTGCGGGCGATGAGTTCCTTGAACGTCGACGATTCCTGCGTGATGACCGACGCATTGCCGGCTTTCACGGCCGCGTTGAAATCGGGCGGGGGGGGGAAGTCGGCCGGGGGGAAGCCGAAGACTTTGAACGTGGCGTCGGCGCCCTTGATGACGCAGGTGTCGCCGTCGGTCTCGATGGAGAGCGTGGGCTCGTGGTCCTCGGCGCCGACGATCTGTCGGAGCTTGTCGGCGGGGACGAGCGCCTCGCCTTCTTTCTTGACGTCGATTTGCGCGAGCGTGAGCGCCAGGGCGATGTCGCCGTCGGTCCCGGCGAGGACGAGTTCGCCGATATCCCCGTCTCGGCGGGCGACGAACTTGATCGCGGTGAGTTGAGGCCTGGGCGTGCGGGAGGCAACAACGCCGGAGACCAGGTTGATCGCGTCGAGCAGCGCGGCCCGGTCGCAGATAACGTGCATGTTGGATTCCTGCGGAAGTATGGAGCCGACGAACAGGGTCGCCGCGGTCACGGGGTCCGGGTTTCGGGGAACAAAGTCTCAGAGAACGGCGGCGCCGCGGTCATGCCACGAGCCTGTGCTGTAAGGATACCGCAGGTGTTGTAGAGGTTCCGCGTTCGGGCACGGGATCGGGTAGGAAACCCTGTTTAGGTGGATTTCGCGTCCGATTGTGGACGGCTTGTGGTGTACGACGTGGAGAAGATGTCGAGCGACACGGGCCGATCGCGGGTGTTCGCAAAGACCTTCGGGCGCGCGGGCTTGTCATCGGGGTTGGTGGCCCGGATACTTCCGTTCGTCGAGATCGGCGGCCTCCGGGCGGTGGGGCTGAGCCGGGTCTCGGCGAGGGGGTTTCGGCGGTGGGGCTCGGCGGTGGGGCTCGGCGGTGGGGTGTTGGCGGTGGGGGGAATCGGGCGCGGTGTGCAGGCGGGTTCCCGCGTGCTCGGCGCCCGGTGCGGCGTGAACCGGTGCGGAGCCCCAGGGGCCGAGCCCCGGTGGTTGTTGACGGCGGGCGCGCAGCGGATGCGACGCGACCGCCATAAATCGGTTCATCGGCTCAGCCGGAGTCCATTGAGGGTCCCGGCGTGGCGCGCGGGCGACTCCGCGGCCGGGCTCTCACGGAAAGGGAAGCTTTTATGTCCTACGAAGCGGCAGTCCATGCGCAAGCGATCGAACTCGACCGGCTTTCGCTCGAGATGACCGCAGCCGCGGGCAGCGGGCACCCGACGACCGCGATGAGCCTCGGGCACATCGTCACCGTCCTCATGTTCAGCTCGATGCGCTGGAGCCCCGACTACCCCGACTACCCCACCAGCGACCGCCTCGTGCTCAGCGTAGGCCACGCCGTGCCGATCATCTACGCCGCCGCGGCCAAGCTGGGCGTGATGTACGGCAAGGACCCCGAGAACCGCAAGCGCCTCTCGGTCGAGGACCTCTCGACCCTGCGCGCGTGGGACAGCGAACTCGACGGGCACCCCAACCCGATGGAGGGCTTCCCCTTCTTCGACGCCGCCACCGGCTCGCTGGGCCAGGGCCTGAGCGTCGCGGCGGGCATCGGCCTGGCGGCGCGGCTCGACGGGATGAACCGCCGGGCGTACTGCATCATCGGCGACGGCGAAGCCCGCGAGGGCCAGATCGCCGAGGCCCTCGACTTCATCATCGACCACGAGCTGACCAACGTGCTCCCGATCTTCAACTGCAACGGCTACGGCCAGGCCGACCGGGTCAGCGAGACGCAGTCGGCCGAGACGCTCAAGGCCAAGCTCGACGCGACCGGGTACGAGACGCTTGTGATCGACGGGCACAAGCCCAACGAGATCAAGGCGGCGTTCGACGCGTTCGCCGAGCGCTCGACCGACCCGCAGGCCAAGCCGCTGGCGGTCGTCGCCAAGACGGTCAAGGGCTGGGGCTCGGCGACAATGCAGGGCGGCGGCTGGCACGGCAAGCCGGCGAAGGGCGAGGCGCTCGACCGCGCCCGGGCCGAGCTCGAAGAGCAGCGCGCCGAGC
>JBCBZM010000139.1:0-5135 GCA_039815345.1 Planctomycetota bacterium
CGAGGACGACCACGTGCTGGCCTTCCTCGACATCAACCCGCTCAGCCGGGGGCACACGCTGGTGATCCCCAAAGAGCCGGCCGAGACGCTCGACCAGCTCTCCGACGAGTCCGCCGCGGCCATCGGCCGCGTGCTGCCGAGGCTCTGCCGGGCAGTGCAGGAGGTCACAGGTCGCCCCGGCTACAACGTGCTCCAGAACAACGGCCAGGATGCGCACCAAGCCGTCATGCACGTCCACTTCCACATCATCCCGAGGTCGCACCGTGCGGTCGAGGGCGGCCCCGACGGCCCGGGCCTCGACCTCGGCTGGCCGATGGGCAAGCTCCCCGACGACGCCGAAGACCTCGCCGATCGCATCCGTGAAGCCGTGAAGGCCTGAAGCCTCGACCAAACGCGCCGCGTAGCGCTAAGCGTCGCTGCCTTCGGACGCGTCGCGCTCGATATCCAACCCGATATCCACGGAGATCGCGCCGTGCGTCAGCGAGCCGACGCTGATCCGCTCGACGCCGGTCTGGCTGATGGCGCCGATCGTTTCGAGCGAGACGCCACCCGACGCTTCGAGGACGACCGCAGAGCCCGCCTCGTCACGCATGCGCACGGCTTCGCGCAGCTCTTCGGTCGTCATGTTGTCGAGCAGCACCAGGTCAATCAGGGACGAAGGCACTTTCAGGTACTCGGCAAACTGCGCGAGCGTGTCGGCCTCCACCTGTATGAACCGCACGCGCGCGCCCAAGTGCGAACCATCCAGCACAGAAAGCACGCGCGTGAGCGCCTCGGCCAGGTCCTCGTGATTCGACGACGCGAGGTGGTTGTCTTTGATCAGCACCGCGTCGTGCAGGCCCAAGCGGTGCAGCTTCCCGCCGCCGCAGCGCACGGCGTAGACCTCGAGCATCCGCAAGCCGGGCGAGGTCTTGCGCGTGTGGTAGACCCCGGCGTTCGAATCCGGATCGAGCGCGTCGCGGAAGGCGCGCGTCCGTGTCGCGATGCCGCAAAGCCGGCTGAGCAGGTTCAGCAGCGTTCGCTCAGCGCCCAGCACCTGCCGGGCCGGGCCGCGCACCAATGCGAGCGTCGCGCCCGCCTCGGCGTCCTCGCCGTCGACGGCCAGCGGTTCGTAGTCGGCGTCGGGCGCGAACACCTGGAGCACCGCGGGCATCGCCGCCAGCCCGCCGACCCGGCAGGCTTCGCGCGTGCGGATGCGGGCCTCGACGAACTCCTCGGGGCTGGTGGTCGTTTGACTGGTAATGTCGCCGTAGGTCACGGCGCCGCCGGGGCCGAACTCCTCCTCGCGGGCCAGTTCGAGCAATCGATAAACCAGCCCCGTGCGCGCGAAGCGGTCGTACAAATCCGGCAGTGAAAGCTCGCTGAGCTCGTCCGGTTGGCGTGTGGTCACAGAGCAAGCGTACCCGCGGGCCCCGCGGGATCCAACAGACCCGCGAAGCCGGCCCTGCAGGACGAGCCGGGAGCACAGTCCCGAGCCGGGAGGCGGGCCCTAGACTCTCCGATGCGCCCGCAGTGGGCGCGAACGCACCGCACGGGCGGGTGGAACGGGACGCTTGGGAGCCACGCATGGGTCTGCTCGACGGCAAGGTCGGTCTGATTGTCGGTATCGCCAACAACCGCTCGTACGCGTGGCACATCGCCGCCGCGCTCAAGGCCCAGGGCGCCGAGTGCGCGTACACATGCCTGCCCGGCGATAAAAACGAACGCCGGACACGCAAAGCCGTGGAAGAGCTGGGCGATTCCGATTCCAAGAACGAAGCCTGGGTCCAGCCCATGGACGCCGGCAGCGACGCGGACATCGAAGCCGCGATCGACGCCTACCGCCAGAAGTTCGACCGCATGGACTTCCTCGTCCACTCCATCGCCTTCGCGGATCGCGAGTACCTGGCGACGGGCAAGTTCCATACGACGCCCCGGGAGGCGTTCCTGTCCGCGATCGACATCTCCGCCTACACGCTGCTCGGTATCACCCGGGCGGCGTTGCCCGCGATGACATCCGGCGCCAGCGTGCTCGCAATGAGCTACTACGGCGCCGAGAAGGTCGTGCCGGGCTACAACGTCATGGGCGTCGCCAAGGCCACCCTCGAGTCCACGAGCCGATATCTGGCCGCCGAGTTGGGTGAGAAGGGCGTGCGGGTCAACACGATCTCGGGCGGCTACCTTCGGACGCTGGCCAGCTCGGCCGTGGGCGGGACCGACCGCATCGCCGAGCACAACATGGAGCGGGCGCCCCTCCGCCGGAACGTCGAAGGCGAAGACGTCGGCCGAACGGCGGTCTACCTCGTCAGCGACCTCAGCTCGGGCGTGACCGGCGAGAACATCTACGTGGATTGCGGCGTCAACACAATCGGGGTGTGACCCTATCGTTCCCCGAATCGCGTGGGGTACCTACACCGCGATCTGGGAACAACACCCCAAGATGATGTGGTTCGCAAGGACCGGATAACGCGAATTCGCGCCTTCCGTCAACCTGCTCGGACGGCTGTGCCGATACATAAAGCATGAGCGTGGCCGCTTCACATCTCGTTGCCAGCGTCGCGGCTCTGGAGCAGGCCGAGCGCCGCCAGGTCCAGGAACGCAAGCGTGAGAGCGACCGGGCCCGGGAGGCTCGCGGCCGGCGCGACGAGGCCGATGCTTTGGTCGCGGTCGAATCCCCCGAAGCGATCGAACGCATCAACCGGGATGATCAAGGCCAGCACCCGACGACCGAACGCCGCGGCGACCGCGCCGCCGAGCCAAAGCCGACGGTCTACACCGCCCGTGGCGCCAAGCAGCCCGGCGCCGGGGCCCAACTCGACGTCAGTATCTGACTTCAGTGCTTGGCGCCCGCAACTGGCGGCAGGCCCGCTGATCACGACCCGCGGAAGAACTTGGCGATCGAGTGCACCGTGACGGCTCTGCCGATCGCGGCGATCGACTCGGTCAGCGGGATGTGCTTCGGGCAGACCTTGACGCAGTTCTGGGCGTTGCCGCAGTCCGACACGCCGCCCTGGCCCATGAGTTCGTCGAGGCGTTCCTTCTTCAGCCGCTTGCCCGTGTCGTGTTCGTTGAAGAGGCGGGCCTGGCTGATGGCGTGAGCGCCGACGAAGCTGTCGTCCCACTTCGAGGCGTCGTCTTCGAGCGTGAACTGCGGGCAGGCTTCCAGACAGCAGCCGCAGGACATGCACTCGCTGAGCTTGTAGCGGACGGACTGCGACTCGGGCGCCTCGCGCGGGCCGGCGCCGAGGTCGTACGAGCCGTCGATCGGGACCCACGCCTTCACGCGCTTGAGGTTGTGGAACAGCCGCTCGCGGTCGACCCAGAGGTCGCGGATGACCGGGAACTTGCTCATGGGTTCGAGGGTGATGACATCGCCCTCTTCGGGCGCGTACTCGTCCATCAGGCAGGAGCACGATTGGCGGACCTGCCCGTTGATCACCATGGTGCAGGCCCCGCAGACTTCTTCGAGACAGCCCGAGTCCCATACGGGCGGCGTGGTCGTCTTGCCCTCGACCGTGACCGGGTTGCGGGCGATCTGTTGGAGGACGGAGATGACGTTGGCGCCGCGGGGGATCTTGACGTCGAACGACTCCCAATGCGAGGGCTGCCCGGGGCCGTCGCACCGCAGGATCTTGGCGCGGATTGTTCGGCCGGGCTGAGCCTTGCGGCGGTTCTCGTGGCGTTCGGACTCGCTGGGAACATGTACGTCGGCGACCATCGTTGTGCTCTCCGTCCGCGGGCCGACGCGTTGGGTCGGCCTCTGGTTCGGTGGTTCTCGTTGCGTCTGCTATCCGGGGCTTGGGTCAGCTCGTTGCCGCGGCTTCCTTCTTCTCGGCGCCCGCCTTCGGGTCCGACTCGACCTTGCCGTAGGTCCGGGCTCTTGGGATGACCAGCCCGGTGTCCACGTCTCGGTACGACACGTCATGACCGTCGGGGCGCCCGTCGGGCTCGCCCGGCGTGTACGCGCTGATCGTTGTGCGGAGGAACTGGCTGTCGTCGCGCTCGGGGTAATCGAGGCGGTAATGCGAACCGCGAGACTCACGCCGGGCCAGGCTGGTCTTGGCGATCGACTCGGCGAGGATGAGCATGTCGCCGACCGAACGGGCAAACGACAGGGCCTGATTCGACCACGCCGCGCTGTCGCCCAGCCGCACGCGGCTGAACCGCTCGCGGAGTTGGCCGACCGTGTCGAGGCACTGTTCGAGGCGTTCCTCGGTCTTGACGACGGTGCAGGCGGCGGTCATCTCCTCGCCCATCTCCTTGGCGATCTGGTACGGGTTGGTCTCGGGATCGGGCGCTCCGCTACTCCCACCGCCACCAGCCGACTCGGTCAGCCGCTTGGCTTTGTCTTCTTCCTGCCGCACGGCCCGCTCGAAGGTCTCGGACGGGAGCTGCGAAGAGGGTTGCTGCTCACGGGCGTAGTTCGCGACCGACATGCCGCAATAGAGCCCGTCGAAGATGCAACTCAGGAGAGCGTTGGCGCCCAGGCGCGTGGCGCCGTGGTACGCGAAGTTGACCTCGCCGAACGCGTAGAGCCCGTTGATGTTGGTCATCGAGTTCTCGATCGCGCCCTGCCGCATGCCCATGCCCGGCTCGGGGTCGACCGGCGGCATCATGCCCGGCTTGTGATCGCCGTGAGGACTCGAAGGTTCGTAGCCGCCCTGCTTGTAGGTCGTCCACAGCCCGCCCATGCTGTAGTGCACGGCCGGGAAGATCTTCATGGGCATCTCGCGCGGGTCGTCGCCCGCGAACTTCTCGTAGATCTCGAGGATCGCGCCGAGCTTGCGGTCGAGGTACTCCCGCGGCTTGTGCGTCAGGTCGAGGTAGACCTGGTTCTCGCCGTCCACGCCCATGTGCTGGTTGACGCACACGTCGAAGATCTCGCGCGTCGCGATGTCGCGCGGCACGAGGTTGCCGTAGGCCGGGTACTTCTCTTCGAGGAAGTACCAGCGCTCGCCCTCGGGGATCTGTCGCGGGTCGCGGGTGTCGCCTTGTTTGCGCGGGACCCAGACCCGGCCGCCCTCGCCGCGGGCGGACTCAGACATCAGCCGGCACTTGTCGGCGCCGGGGATCGCGGTCGGGTGGACCTGAATCATCTCGCCGTTGGCGTACCACGCGCCGGCCTGATAGCAGCGGCTGGCGGCGCCACCGGTGCA
>JBCBZM010000144.1:0-3569 GCA_039815345.1 Planctomycetota bacterium
CGCTTGTCGTACAGGATCTCCGGCACCTCGTTGGCGATGATGCGCTGCGCCAGGCCCTCGACGATCGCCGTCTTGCCCACGCCCGCCTCGCCCAGCAGCACCGGGTTGTTCTTCGTGCGTCGGCAAAGCACCTGCACCACGCGCTCGATCTCGTTTTCACGGCCGATGACCGGGTCGAGCGAGCTTTCCTTGGCCAACTCGGTCAGATCACGGCCGAACGAATCCAGCGCGGGCGTCTTGCTCTGCCGGGCGCCGCGACGCGAGCCGCTCTCACCCGAGATGCCCGAGGCCGAGCCGCCGGCGCTCACCGCGTCGTCGTCGCCCTCGCCCTCGCCCGAGGCGCCGAGCAGGTTCAAGACCTCCTCGCGGACCTCTTCGAGCTTGAGCCCCAGGTTCATCAGCACCTGCGCCGCCACGCCGTCGTGCTCGCGCAGCAGGCCGAGCAGCAGGTGCTCGGTGCCGACGTAGTTGTGGTTCAGGTTCCGCGCTTCTTCGATCGCGTACTCGATGACCTTCTTGGCCCGCGGCGTTTGGGGCAGCTTGCCCATCGTCACCATCTCGGGCCCGGCCTTCACGAGCTTCTCGACCTCGAGCCGCACCTTGCGAAGATCGACGTCCAGGTTCTTCAGCACGTTCGCGCCGACCCCGGAGCCTTCCTTCACCAGACCCAGCAAAATGTGCTCGGTTCCGATGTACTCGTGGTTAAACCGCTGGGCCTCTTGATTGGCCAGCGCCATGACTTTGCGTGCACGATCGGTGAATCGCTCAAACATGCCGATCTCCTGACTCCGCCGCGAACTCTTCCGCGGCGTCCCCAACGCCCCAACTCACTCCCGCCCGTCCGTTCGACCCTACGCCCGAGCAACCCCTTTGGATCACACCTGCGCCCGTCGAACATCCGGATCATGCATTCCGCTCGATGCCTTCTTCCGGTTCGCACCGCACGACCTGCAAGAGGCGACGCTTTGATGACAAATCCTACGAAGCCGTGACAGACGCCGCGGGAGCCGAAACAGCCGGCGAAACCACGCCGTGTGCCCTCCATCGGCTGCACAGAGCGTGCCAACCACTCTGAGTAGACAACCGGCACACAGATCCCCGCGACCCCGTTCGCGAGGCTCTCGGGGCCGATGAACCACCGGTATAAGTGGGACACATCCGACAGCCCGACCCGCCACCCTGCCAAGCTGGCGGGCTCATTCGTGGACTCTTGGTATCACAAGATCCGGGGAGCGCCCAACCAACCCCGAGACCACACCCCTAAATAGGTACACATCGGTCCCGGCCCGGGTCAGCGACCGAACGCTAGAGCGCTCCGATCGGCCACGACCTCGATCTCGATCAGAGCTTCGTCCTCGGCGCCGGTGGTTTCATCCCGCAGCACCACCTTGAGCTGGTACCGCCCGACGGTCAGGGTCGGCGGCAGCTCGATGTCGGCAACCACGTAGAAATCACGCCGTTGGCGCCGGCTGATGTCGACCACGGTCTCGCGCGGTCGGCGCCACGCGAGCACGCCGTCGGACTCGTGGTAGAGATTCAGCTCCATCCCGAGCGCGACGGACCACATCGGGGCGCCGTCGATCGAGGACAACCCGACCGAGGCGCGCTCGCCGTCGGTCGCCGGGCGGTGGGCGAACCCGTCGGCCTCGGCGTACACGATCATCCGCTTGGGCGACCCGGCCAGAAACGAGGTCCCCTCGAACGGCTCGTACAAGCCGTAACCCGCGACCCGTCGGCAGAGCGCGGCCGCCGCGATCCGCACGTCGCCGCCCGCCGCCAAACCTTCGCGGGCCGAGGCCAGCAACGCCAGCGCATCGGTCGGCTCGCCGCTCGAAGCGTCCCCAATCAGGAACCCGCGCACGATCGCGCGAGCCGCACGCCACGCCGCGGCCTCCGTCGGCGAGAGCAACGCGTCCGCCGAAGCCCCATCAACCAGAACCGCCTCGTCGGCCGCCGACTCGGGCGTATCGACATCGGGAACCCCAGCCGTCACCGCCTCGAGCAGCGCGACACGCAGCATCGCGCGGAACGGCTCGGCCGACGCCTGCGCTTCATCCCGCAAACGGGCGAGCAGGTCTTCGGTCCACGCGCCTGATTCGGTCGCGATCGCCGCGTCGACGCTGTCTATCGGCGCCGCGGCATCGGTCTCGGCCCACTGCGACGGGTCCGGCCGCGCGGGCAGGTTGGTGTCGGCCGACGACAGCCGCGCGTCCTGCTCCCGCAGCTCATTGAGCCCGCCGGCAACGTAGGAAGATTCGATCAACGGCTCCGCCACCGCCCCCACCGCCCCCACCGTTGCCACCGGCCGACTGGGCGGCGGGGCGTAGGTCGGAATCAGATCCGCCGAGCGCGGGGCCGAGGTCGAGAACGTCGGCCGCCGCGGCGGGGTCGGGCCCGCGGGATCCGCCTGACTCCACTCGGGTTGGGCCCACTCCGGCTGAGATCCATCGCCCTCGGCCAACGCGTCCGGCGCCGATGTCGCCTCGGACTGCTGCTCGAACAAACGCTGCAGCATCGCCGCACTCGCCGCGGCTCGGTCTTCCAGCGTCTCGCCGTCCATGGCCAACGCATCGCCGGCCTCAGTCGGCTCCGGACCGACGATCCACGCGTCGGTCAGACCGGGCAACTCGCCCTCAGCCAAGACTGGATCCGGGGTTTCGATCTCGGCCGGTCTCGGGTCCGCGTCCCGCCGGAGCGAAACCAGGCCCGATTGGGGCATGTCGCCCGGCGCGGGGCGGGCGCGTTCGGCCGCGTTGCGTTGCCTCTGCTGCTCGGCCGACGCCTGGGGCGGGCCCGGGGCCTGCGACCGACCGCAGCCAGTGAAGCATCCCGATGCGCAAACCGCGGCCAACCCAGCGGCCGCCAGCAGTCGGCGAGCGCCCGCATGCCGAGCGTGTATAGAAGGATGGCCTCTACGGGGAAAATGGAGCGAGGCGTGGTCTTGAGCTGTCGTCGCCGTCATGGCTGGTCTCCGGGCGCGTCGTACCGCGGCCGATGCCGGGCCTCCTGCCCGGCGATCCGCTCGTCCTCGCTCTCCCGGGCCCGAACCCGCAAAGCACGGGCCCGTTCCTGATGCCGATCGAGCGCGACGCTGGGTGAGACAACACCCACCTTCGGTCACGCCTTTCCCGACCGGACACCTATCGGACGTTCATCCGCGGGCGCTTGCAAATTCGAGCGTCAGGCGTTCGAGCCAGCGCGTATCGCGCCCCAGACCCGTCTTGACCGAAGCGTCCGCCTCCAAGACCCGCTGGAAGAAGGCCCACGAGCCCTCGACGCCCAGACGCCGAGCCGCGTGCAAGATCACGCCCGCCTTCTCCGGCGGCCAGATCCGCAAACGCCGACCGATGTCGCGGTCTTGCTCACCAGCCGCGATGCCCCTGGCCGCGGCGTGCAGCTTGCGCGACAGATCGAGCAAGGCCCACATCACCAAAGTCGGGGGTTGTTTCGAGACGCCCAGGATCTCGCGCAGCTCGGCCAAGGCCCGCTCGGGGCCGCCGGTGAGGATCGTTTCCTGGATGCCCCAGACTTCTTCCTCGCGCGTCACCCCCACCATCGCGCGCACGGCC
>JBCBZM010000035.1:0-23339 GCA_039815345.1 Planctomycetota bacterium
ACGGTCTTGCCGAGCGTGTCGTCCTTGACGAACCGCTCGGATACCGCCAGCAGATCCTCCCGCACCTTCTTGGGCGGCGTCTTGACGATCGTCTCGGGATCGAGCTCGACGCCGTACTTCCGCTTGGCCCAGTCCACCAGCCGCGACATCGCCGACGCCGGATCCTGACGCATCTGATTCATCGTCATCTCGAGCGCGAAGTCGACCGGGTACTCGATCTCGCGGCGGTCGTACAGCTCTCGCACGCGACGCACGATCAGATCCGCAACGCCCTCGCCCTCGATCGCCGAATCGTCGTCCACACGCTTGGCTTCCAGGATCTCGTCCACGGTCGCCTCGATCGTGAACTTTCGGCTCAGCCAGGCGATGAGTTGCTTGGCGCCGTAGTGCTCCTCGGTGTACTCGGCGAGCCCAGATAGGTCCGCCGCATCGATCTGCTCTTCGGCGGCTTCTTCCAGCCGCGCCTCGACCGCCCGCCGTTCGCTGGCGCCGCCCTCGCGCAGCTCGCCCGCATCGAGCTCCACGCCGAACCGCGACTTGGCCCAACTGATCAGGCCGGCGGAATCGAAATCGACCGAGACCTCGGAGCCTTCCATGGGCATGTACTCGCCCAGCGTCACGCTGATGTTCTGGCGCGCGTCCTGCTTGGCTTCCTTGCGGACAATGTCCTCGACTTCCATCAGTTCGCGGTTGCGGAGGCGATCGGGCATGATCGAGCAGTCGAGCTTCTCTTTCGCGAACTCGGCCGCGCACTGCGCGGGGTAGTCGCTATCCAGATACTCCCCCACCGCTTCGTCCACGGCGGCCTCGACGTAGCCGAACACCAGGCCGCGCACGTCGCGGCCGTCCAGCACGCGCTGCCGCTGGCCATAGAACCGCTGCCGCTGATGCTCCATCACCTCGTCGTACTCGAGGATGTTCTTGCGCATCTGGAAGTTGCGTTCTTCCACCTTCCGCTGCGCCCGCTCGACGCTCTTGCTCAGCATCGGGTGCTCGATCGCGTCGCCCTCCTTCATGCCCAGCCGCGACAGAATCCGCATGGTCGTCTGACCCGCGAACATCGCCATCAGGTCGTCTTCCAGACTGACAAAGAACCGGCTCGACCCGTTGTCACCCTGCCGGCCCGATCGCCCTCGCAGCTGGTTGTCGATGCGTCGCGCCTCGTGCCGCTCGGTGCCGATCACGTGCAGGCCGCCCATCTCTTCGATGGAGTCGAACCAGCGCAGGTCGTGCAGCAAGAACCGCCCGGTCGCGTCGAGTTCTTCGCGCAGACCCTCGATACTCGCCGAGGCGATCTGCTTCTCGCTCAGCCACGTGTGATCGAGCGCCCAACGCTCCAGCAGCTTGCGCTCGAGCTCGGCAAAGTCCATCGACTCCGCTTCACGCTTGTGCACACCTTCCAGATACTGCGGCGCCACCTTGCGGTAGACGTTCTCACGCAGCTCCTCGACCGTGCTGTCAACCGTCAGCCCACGCGAGCAGATACCGCGACGCAGCCAGTGGTCCAGCATCGTCTCACGCGAAACCGGGCCGAGCTTGATGTCCGTGCCGCGGCCGGCCATGTTCGTCGCGATCATCACCGCGCCCATCCGGCCGGCGTCCTCGACGATGTTCGCCTCACGCTCGTGCTGCTTGGCGTTGAGCACCTCGTGCTGGATCTGGTGCTTGCGCTGCAGCAGCTTCGCGATGGTCTCGCTCATCTCGACGCTGGTCGTACCAACAAGAATCGGCCTGCCTACGTCGTGGAACGCCTTGATCTCTTCCACGATCGCGTCGAGCTTGTCCTTCTTGCGCAGGAAGACCAGATCCTCGAAGTCGCGCCGCGAGATCGGCCGGTTCGTCGGGATCGCCACGACGTCGAGCGAGTAGATGTCGTGGAACTCCTGCGCTTCGGTGTCCGCCGTGCCCGTCATGCCGGACAGCCGCTTATACATCTTGAAGTAGTTCTGGATCGTGATCGTCGCGACGGTCTGCGTTTCCTGCTTGATCGGCACGCGCTCTTTCGCCTCGACCGCCTGGTGCAAGCCGTCGGACCACTGCCGCCCGATCATCGGTCGGCCCGTGTTCGCGTCCACGATCACCACGCCCGGCTCGTTCCGACCCGTTTGCGGGTTCGGAAGATCCATCACGATGTAGTCCTTATCGCGCTGGTACACCGCGTAGCCGCGGATCGACTGCTCCAGCAGGTGCGGCACGTCGATGTTCTCACCCACGTAGAACGAACCGATGCCCGCCTTCCGCTGCGCCTCGGCGATGCCCTCGTGCGTCAGGTGCGCCTGCTTGCGGTCCATCTCCACTTCATAGAACTGCGTGTACTGATCGCGCTCGCGTTCGAGCTCTGGCAGCTCGGCCTTCGCAGCCGCCAGCGCCTTCTGAAGCTCCGGCACCTTCCCGCGATCACGCGACTGGCGGATATCGCCCTCCAAGCCCTTGATCCGCTCCTTGCAGTGGTTGACCTTGCCGTCCGCCTCGGTCCACGGCTTCTGACGCTCCACGAGGTGCTGCGCCAGCTCGTCGGCCATCTCGTACCGCGGGCGGTAGTCGTGCGCCAGGCCCGAGATGATCAGCGGCGTCCGCGCCTCGTCGATCAGCGTCGAGTCCACCTCGTCCACCACCGCGAAGTGACGGCCCTTCTGGACCTGCTGCTCGGCCGAACGCTTCATGTTGTCGCGCAGGTAGTCGAACCCGAACTCGCTCGTGGTGCCGTAGACCACGTCGCACTCGTACATGCGCCGCTTCTCGTCCTCCGGCTGCATGTGGTGCGGGTGGATCGCGCCCACTGTCAGGCCCAACGCCCGGAAGAACGGGAACGTCCAGTCCCGGTCACGCTGCACCAGGTAGTCGTTCACCGTCACCACGTGCACCTGACGACGCTCGACGCACGCCAGATAACAGGCCAACGGCGCCACGATCGTCTTGCCCTCGCCCGTCTTCATCTCCGCGATCTTGCCCTGGCTCAGCACCATGCCGCCGATCAACTGCACGTCGAACGGACGCGCACGGAACGGCGGACGGCTCTGCGGGTACAACTCGCGCACCGCTTCATAGATCTCGTTGGGAATATCGAGCTGTCGCCAACCCGGCAGCTCTTCGGTGTGCCCGAGGAACTCACCCTCCGGCGCCGCCGGAGGCGTGGCGTCCATCGCCGCCTTCGTCTCTTCATACAGCGCGCGCACACTCTCCGGCAGCCGCGACGCGTCGAACTCGTGCGCCGGGTTGAAAATCGCGCGGATGCCCACCGCGCGGTCCATCGCCTCGCGGGCCACGGCGAACGCGTCGATCAGCAGTTCCTCCGTCTTCGCGCCCTCGTCGTGCCGGCCGCGCAGCACCTCGACCTGCTGGCGCAGCTCGGCGTCGGTGAGCTTGCGCATGTCCGCTTCGCGCGCGTTGATCGCGTCCACACGCTGGGTGTACTTCTTCACAAACCGGTCGTTCCGGGTGCCGACCAAGCGAGCGAGCACGGGACCGATAATGGGAATGTCCTGATGAGCCATGGGTCAAAACCTCGGGCCTCCGAAACGCGGTGCGCGCTCCGAACAGCCTGCAAGAGCCTGAAAGCCGGTAGGCCCGCACGGCGATCCCAACAGGGACCCGGCCGAGGGGCGCGAATCGATGCGATGCAAACAAGGAAGCCCGTGCCAGAAGGCCGGGCCGGCGTCAAACGGTCTCAAAAGACCGGCTTCACGCGATCGGGGGCGCCGAAGCGCACTCACCGCGTCGGCTCGCATCGCGGGACCACCCATCGTCTCCGAAGCCCTGTCGTTCGGACAATCGCACCAGGCGCCAGCCGTCCGCAACGAGGGACGCCACGCGGGGCGCGAGTTTGACGGTCCGCTCAGCGCGGACCATCCGGACCGCGGCATAGACCCGCTCCACGCCCGCCTGCAGCGTCGCGGCCGGACTGGCCGACGAAGCCACACGCATCGCGTCGCCGCGTTCAAGGCCAAGTGCCAGGTGAAGAATGGCTGCCGCAACGACCACCGAGGCCACCGCCGGAGCGGCACGCCTGGGCTCATGCCCGATCCCAATCTGGGTTCTGCGGTGTGCGATCGTCGCCTTTCCGGAGCCCGAGGGCCCCCGTGCCCGGTTTGAGCACCCCAGAAGTATCGGCCCGACGCGGGCCCAAGGCAACGAACACCCGCCGATCGGGGCCGCTTCCATGACGCTCGCGTGACGGTCAGAAGACCGCCGCCCGGTCGTCCGCGGCGCCTCCGAGCGGCGTCGGCGAAAGACCCACCCGCAGCGAGCCGAGCGATTTCTGAGGGTCCCGCTCCCCCGGGGCCGATAACCGACTCTTCCGGCGCGGAGACCAAGCCCGAGCCGGAGATCTGCCTCGGACCCCGCGAGCGATGTGCAGCCGGGCCGACCGAGGCTACCTTCACGGGATGGCGACACCGCGCGATCCCAACCAACCGGACCCGACACCAACCGGTTCCGCTCACCGAGCCGAACCGAGACCCGAAGACACCAAGGACCACAGGATGCTCGCGACCCGCCAGGCCCTCCCCCCGACCCGCGAATCCGTCACCCACAAGTTCCAGGTGGGCGGGCACGAGGGCTACCTCACCGTCGGCCTCTACCCCGACGGCCGACCGGGCGAACTCTTCATCAAAATCGCCAAAGAAGGCTCCGCCATCAGCGGCTTCTGCCAGGCCTTCTGCCGGGCGTTCTCGCTCGCCATGCAGTTCGGCCTCGATGTCGAAGAAGCCGTCACTCGGTTCAAGGGCATGCGGTTCGAGCCGCTCGGCCCGACCAACAACCCCGAGATCCCCCACGCCGACTCCATCGTCGACTACGTGGCCCGCTACCTCGAACTCGAGTTTTCGACGCACAAGCCGATCAATCGCGGCTGACGCGCTTCGTCGGCCACGAATGGGCCGCGCTCGAAACCAAATCTGATCAGCGCTTGGCTATTCGATCTGATTCGGCGGGCGTTCGCCGCGCAGCATCGCCGAAGCGTTCGCCGCCACCATCGCCGTCATCATCTCGCGGTATTTCGTTTCCGCGCTGCCGATGTGCGGCGTCAGCACCACCGAATCCAAAGCCGCCAGACCGGGCGCCAGCTCGGGCTCGCGCTCGAACACATCGAGCCCGGCGCCCCCGATCCGCCCGGCACGCAACGCCTCCACCAACGCCGCCTCGTCCACCACCGGTCCGCGAGCCGTGTTGATCAAGATCGCGTTCGGCTTCATCAGCCCGAGCCGCCGGCCATCGATCTGATGCCTGGTTTCCGGCGTCAAAGGCGTGTGCACGCTCACGACATCCGCCCGCGCCAGCCCTTCATCCAGTGCCACCCGCTCGCCCGCGATCGGCGCCAGCTCGAAGTTCCAGTGCTTCGAGCGGGCCACGTACAGCACGCGCATCCCCCACCCGATGGACCGCAGCGCCGTCGCGTAGCCGATACGGCCCGCGCCCACGATCAACAGCGTCCGCCCCGTCAGGTCGGCGCCCAGCCACTCGGCCATGCCCAGCGTGCCGCCGCGCGTGAATGCTCCGCTGCGCACAAACCGGTCCGCCTCGACCACACGACGAGCCACCGCCAACAGCAGCGCCCACGCCATATCGGCCGTGCCCTCGGTGACGGCGTCGGGCGTGTTCGACACGGCCACGCCGCGACGCCGGCATGCCTCGAGGTCGATGTTGTCGTACCCCACCGCGAAGTTGCACACGCCGCGCAGTCCGTCGCCGCAGGCGTCGAGCAGTTCGTCGTCCACTCGATCGCTGAACATCGAGACCAGCACGTCGGCCCCGGCGACGTGCCGCAACAACGCCGCGCGATCCAACTGCTCAGCCGGGCCCGTGCGCACGGACGCCGGCAGTGCGGGCTCAAGTGTCCCGGGGATCTTCCGTGTCACGACAATCGTCGGGCGCTCGGTCGATCCGGAACTGGCATTAAAACTCGGGCTGTGATCGGCTGTCATCGCCCGGTACCGTACGCGGCAAGGCGCCGCCAAGGCCCAGGCGCCAAGGCCCAGACACCGAGACCCCAGCCGTGCTGTTTGAACCCGAAGCAACAAGCCCGTTCGAGCCGCACGCGCAGGCCTCCGGCGACAAATTCCGAATTTTCTCGTGGAATTTACTCCACGGCGGCGGACGCCGATTGCCCGAGATCGCGATCGCGCTCGCGCGGCTCCGAGCTGACCTCGTCATCCTCTGCGAGTTCCGCCGAAATCCGGGCGCTTCTCTCCGCGCCGTGCTCGCCGACGCGGGCCTCACGCACCAGCTCTGCACCGCGCCCGAATCCCCGTCGCGGACCAACGGCCTGCTGCTCGCCGCTCGCCTTCCGTTCCGAGAAATCCAGTCCCAACTCGCGCAGCCACGCGACCGCACGCGCCTCGCGCACGTCGCGCTGGCGGACGAGCGTCTGAGCCTCACGGCCGCCCATATCCCTTGCCTCGGCCGTGAACGGCATCAAAGCCAAGCCTCGAGACGAATCTGGCAATCGACCCTAAACACATGTAAAGCAAACACTTGCAGCAACCACGTCGTCATCGGCGACCTCAACGCCGACCGAGATCCCGCGATCGGCGCCCGCACCGACCCGGGCGCGTTCCGTCTTGGCCAACTCGCCACGCTCGGCTATCTCGACGCCTGCACCGTGCAAACGAGCGACGCCGAAACCGACCGCGATAACCCGTCGCCGAAGCCGACGTGGCACGGCCCGAACGGCGAGCGCGCCCGCCTTGATTACGCCTGGCTTTCGCCCTCGCTCGCTCCCAAACTCGCTTGCGCCCGGGCGGCTACGGAGTTGCTCGATCAGCGCCTATCCGACCACGCGGGCTTGGAAATCGACTTGGATCTGACCACCCCCGCGCCCTGATCCCGGACGCGTCCGGCCGGCGAAACCCACTGTTTTTGCAGCCTCGGACGCCCGCGCCCACTTGCGTCCGGCGCAGCGCCGGGGTACAAACCGCGCCGGTCGGACGGAGCATCGACCGAAATGAGCCCATGTTTTGTGGGTCGAAACGGGCCGTACGCACGCGGCCCGGGCCACAGAAGGAGTCAGAACGATGGCCAAGAGAGTCGCGAAGAAGTCGAAAAAGAAGGTCGCCAAGAAAGCCACCCGCAAGGTCGCCAAGAAGACCGCCAAGCGCACCGCCAAGAAGGCGCCCGCCCGCGCGGCAGCGCCCAAGCGCATCGCCGCCGCGGCCAAGCCGCGCACCAAGAGCGAGATCATGACCCTGCTCGCCGAGCACTCGGGTGTTTCCAAGAAGGAAGTCGCCGCCGTGTTCGAAACCATGGGCACCATGATCGGCGCCGACCTTTCCAAGCGCGGCCCCGGCGTGTTCAACGTGCCCGGCCTGATGAAGGTCCTGGTCCAGCGCAAGCCCGCCACGAAGGCGCGCAAGGGCATCAACCCCTTCACCGGCGAAGAGACCATGTTCAAGGCCAAGCCGGCCCGCAACGTCGTCAAGGTCCGCCCGCTCAAGGGCCTCAAGGATCTTGTCTGACAGACGTCCATCGACATTAACAATCCAACAAGCCCCGGCGCTTCGGCCCGGGGCTTGTTGCGTTTTCCGGCAAGCCAACGCTGCTGCAAGCCGTACGCTCCGCCATGCGCGTCAACACTCGACTCGGGCCCGCGCCCGTCGCACTCGAATCCACCCTCCCACTGCACGGCGTCCCTCGGCCGCAGGCCGCGCCGCTGCTCGCGCGACTCGCGCAAGCCATCCGCGACGAACACGCCACGCCCGCCATCGCCGCGCTCGTCGCGGGTGTCCCCACACTCGGCCTCAGCGACGACGAGCTCGAAACGCTCCTCGCCGCCGACGACATCCCGAAGCTCAACACCGCCAACCTCGGCCTCGCGCTCCACCGCAAGGCGCACGGCGCCACCACGGTCTCCACGACCATGGAACTCGCCGCCGCAGCCGGCGTCCGCGTCTTCGCAACCGGCGGCCTCGGCGGCGTACATCGAAACTACGGGCGCCACTTCGATATCTCCGCCGACCTCGCAGCCCTCACGCGCTTCCCCGTCGCCGTCGTCGCCGCGGGTGTGAAGTCACTGCTCGATGTCGGCGCTACGCGCGAGGCGTTGGAAACACTCGGCATCCCGGTCATCGGCTTCCAGACCGACGCCTTCCCCGCGTTCTATCTCACAGAGTCCGGCTTCGGCGTCGATGGCCGATTCGACGACACCGACGATCTCGCCGCCTACGTCCACGCCGAGCTCGCCCGCACCGGCCGAGGCGTGCTGGTCGTGCAGCCGCCACCCGCGGAGCACGCCATCGAGCCCGCGCGGTTCGAGGCATGGCTCCGCGAAGCCGAGCAGCTCGCCGCCAACGCCACCGGCCGAGACATCACTCCCGCCATCCTCTCCCACCTGCATCATGTCTCAGAGGGCGCCACCCTCCGCACCAACGTCGAACTCGCCGTCGCCAACGCCGCGCTCGCCGGCCGGCTGGCTCACGCCATCGAGCGCGATCACCCCTCGCCGTAAGCCCCAACGCGCCAGCCGTCCTACGACACCACCATGTGCATCGTGCTCCGAGGACTCGCGGGTGACTTCCAGATCAACAACAAGGGCTGGGGCCTGCTCATGCGCCTCGCATTTGAGAACGGCTGGGAGCCCAGGGGCACGCTGCCGCCGCCCGAGTGGAAGCCGATCACCCCCGACGGCCTCCCCCGCGAGTGGAACGGCGCCGACTACTTCACGGGTCGCGGCCAGCGCGTCCGCGCCGACGACGCCGCCAAACTCGGCGACGCCCTCGAGTCCGTCCTCGACGACCTGCCCAACCACGACACCGTTTCGACCGACCTGCGTCGAATCGACGCCCCGGGCTTCCCGATCCTGTTCGAGCAAGGCGAGGCGCCGCCCCAGCTGCCCTTTCAGGTCTTCGGCGGCATCAACAAACCCCGCTACCGCTGGCTCATCGCCTTCACCCGCGCCGGGGCGTTCGCCATCTGGTAAACCCAGCGCGCAACAACAAGCCCGATACCCGAGCGGGCCTGTCAAAATGGGCAAGACAACGCCCGGGCCTTTGCGAAATCTTCACGGAAGGCGCCCCAAATGTTTCTCAGGGGCGATCGCCCTCGGGCTAGCATTCACGCGGAGGAGAGCCGGCGAAGACGCCGTGCTCGCGACAATGCGAACAAACGCCACGCGGACCCCATCAGGCCCGCGCCGGCGGTGCGTCTCGATCGAGTGCGTGGGTTCTCACTTGCATCAGATCAATCGACGCCCGTGTGCTGAACATCCGGCCGTGCAGGAGCGCGAGCCGCTGAGGCAGGTCAGAGAGTGAACGTCCCAATCAAGGAGCGGACTGGTATGAACAAGATCCTTTCGATCGCCGCGCTGCTGGCATGCTGCGGCGCCGCCGTGGCTCAGGATTCGGTCTCCACGAACCCCGACGGCGGCAACGGCCTGCCGGGCGACGCGCCGGATGCCTTCAGCGGCGGCACGGTGGAAAGCTACGTGCTCGACCTCGCTCCGCTCGTTTCGAGCTGGGGCAATCAGTTCGCCATCGGGCCGATCCTGAAGACGGCACGCGTCTCGACCGGCGCCAGCGGGGACTTCTTCAACACGCTCCCGTCGGCCAACTCCATGTCGCAGACGGTCCTTGAAGGTGTGTCGCTCCAGTCCACTTCGTACGATTTCTGGAATGTGCAGGGCGCCGGCGTCGACGCGAACAACTCCGCCGGCAGCAGCCTCGACGCCCTGACCATCGAAGGCGACGCCGAGCGCATCGACCAGGTCGCCGCGCACGTCGCGTCCTTCGCCACCAACAACAACCCGGGCGACACCGAGTTCAACGGTGTGACCGCGGCCATCATCAACTTTGATCCGACCAACCCCACACGCCTGTATGTCACCCGTGTTGAGAGTGCCATCAACGAGCCCTCTTTCGGCTCGCTCCCGACGAGCGCGATCTCAGCGGGCGGCATCGATGCGACCGGTAATGCATTCCTCCGCGCCGACCAGGAACAAGGCGGCGGTCCCAACTCGCTGACCGGCCAGAACTACTTCCGCGTTCGCAACCAAGACCGAGGCAGCGTTCTCAACCAGATCGACAACGCCGGCGGCGCCGACGCCACCGACGACATGCTCCGCGGCTTCACCACCGCCGATCCCACCACCGCGGCCTCGATCATCCCGGAAGACGTCGGCCTGGCCGGCGGTTCGCTCGGCGCGTCCAACTTCCAGAGCAACTACAAGTGGGGCAACAACCTTGCCTCCGTCACCGCCAACGCCACCACCGCCCACTTCGGCGCGGCCGATGACGCCCGCGGCTCCGTCGGCTGGTTCCGTGACCAGTTCTCCGGCCTCGGCGCGAACAACGTCGGCACCGGCGCCATCGCCGCCAAGACCGTCATCAACCTCGACGGCGGCGGCACCGATGACGTCACCAACGCCATCAGCATCTACGGCACGGCCGCCGACGGCGCCATCACCGGCCAGGACCTGCTGATCATCCCCGACGTCGTGGCCGATGGCTGCGACGGCTTCGCCGCCACGCAGGCGCGGGACATTACCAGCAACGACCTGTTTGGCGCCGGCTCCGGCGAAGACTTCTGGGAGTTCGGCGGCTTCGGCGGTGTGACCCCCTTCCGCGGCGCCCCCGGCACCGTCGCCGTCGGCTTCGACTCCATCAACGAACTCGGCATGGCCGGTGGCGCGACCGTGAACTCAGGCCTCGTCAACACCCTCAACAACCCCCGCGGCGCGATCCACGTCGTCCGCTTCGACCCCGCCAACCCAGGCGACGCCTCCAGCCAGAACTGGGCCCTCGCCGGCTGGACCGACTTCGACGCCCGCACCCAGGGCGCGCCGGCCGAGCAATGGGGCAAGCCCATCCGCGACGGCGCGAACGGCGCCATCATCGGCACCATGGTCGACCTGATCGCTGTTACCCAGGGCGGCACCACCATCCCCGGCCCGGCCACCAGCGCCCCCGTCTTCGACGCCGCCGGCAACATCTACTTCGTCACCGCCGCCCAGCTCTTCAAGCAGGACCAGATGGGCGTCCCGTTCGTTGACTTTGACAGTGTCCTCGTTCGCGGTGTCAAGCGTGAACTTGGCGACGGAGAGTTCTGCTACGACCTCGAACTCGTCCTCGAGCCGGGCGACATCTTCGCGGGTCTGAACTCCGCGACCGACTACCAAATCGGCTTCATCGGCGTCGCCATCGGCGCCGGCGGCCGCAACCCGCAGACCCTCTGGGGCAACAGCGGCAACAACGTTCCCCTCGGCGGCGCCGATCAGTCGTACGCCCAGGAAGACCCCCGCAACCTGACCGGCCTCATCTTGGCCGCCAGCATCACCTACGACGTGGACGGCATGTCCGTCGGCGGCATGGGCTCGCGCTTCAACAGCCCCGCCGGTGACGCCACCAACCCCTCGCCGGACGAGAGCTACCAGGTTCTCCTCTACGTCTCCCCCGCCGAAGGCGCCACCCTCGAGCCCGCCTGCGGCCCGGACATCACCGTTGACGGCGCCTGCACCCCCGGCGCCGGCGACGGCATCGTCACCCTCTCCGACTTCTCCTGCTACCTCTCGCAGTGGGCCGCCTCCGCCCCGATCGCCGACATCACCCTCACGGGCGTGTGCGACTTCGGCAACGGCGGCGACGGCGTCGACCTCTCCGACTTCTCCTGCTACCTGGCCGAGTGGGCCGGCGGCTGCGACGGCGACCCGGGCACCCCGGCGATCCGCAGCAACGGCCGTTCCGGCGCCATCAACAGCGCCAGCCTCCGTTAATCGGATCTGAACATTCCCGCGTCGCCTGCCGCGGCGCCCCCTAGACTTGGGGCCTCGATTCGAAAGAATCGGGGCCCTCTTGCGTGCCGGATTCAACGGCATCCCACAGCCAACGCCCCGCCTCCAGCCGGAACTGCCCGTTGTCATCCAACGTAACGGCGCCCGGCCCGCTCGGTGCAGCGGCCGAAACGGAGATTGACCCGATGCTCAGCCTGCCCCTCGCATCCCGCCGCAAGGCGCTTCCCGCTCTGCTCACACTCGCGGCGGCCGCGCCGGCCTGCCTCGCCCAGTTCGATCCGGCCAACGGCCAATGGGGCAAAGAAGACCCACGCGACATCCGCGTGATGACCTACAACGTGCAGGACGGCATCTGCTCCTCCACAACGCGCAAGTCGCAGGCCGGCGCCGATTGGGATGCGCTCGTGCGCACCGTCGCGGCCCTCAAGCCCGACGTCATCATCTTCCAGGAAACCGGCGACAACAGCGGCAACAACACCGGCTCGGGCGTCGACTCGGTCGCAAACCTCACCACCACGTTCGAGCTCTTCATCCGCGGCGGTGTCGATCCGTTCCGCGGCGGCAACGTCTCGTTCTTCCTCCAGGCATACGACCCCACGCTCGACTACCACATCTTCGTCTCCACCAACTCCGACAACTTCAACCGAAACGTCATCCTCTCCCGCTACCCGTTCCTCGACCTGACCGGCGACGGTGAATCCACGATCTCCGACGTCGATTTCACCTTCCCCGACGACTGGAACCCCACCTTCGGCAACGGCGGCATCCGCGGCCACCAGTTCGCCGAGATCGATCTGCCCGACGAGCTATACGCGGGTGACTTGGTGGTCGGGAACTCGCACCTCAAGGCCGGCGGTTCGAGCAGCGACCGCAACCAGCGGCGCCAAGCTGCGCAGGTCGTCGCGTACAACATCCACTACCTCTTCGGCGGCGCCCTCACCGGCACGCCGGACCCCAACAACGCCATCTCCGACGCACCCCCGCCCACCGACATCCTCGACGAAAACACGCCCGTGATCTGGGGCGGCGACTGGAACGAAGACGACGGACAGCTCAGCAACCCGAGTGCGCCGCAGTTCTGGTTCCTTCAGGGCGGCGGCGGCGCCAACGACGGCACCGACCGCGACGGCTCCAACAGCAGCTACGACCAAGCCACGGACTTCTTCACCGGCAGCAACGGCACGCTCGGCAGCAGCAAGCTCGACTACCTGGCCTACTGGGACTCCATCGCCACCCAGCGGCATGCGTACGTTTTCAACACCTTGTCCATCCCGGGCGGCAATTTCCCGCTGGAGATCAACGGCTTCGCCGGCGGCGCCGCGCTCGTCACGCTCATCGCCGCCGACCACCGCCCCGTGTTCGCCGACTACATCCTCCCCGAAGCGCCCGAAGACACCTGCCTCGCCGACCTGACCGTGGACGGCGTCTGTGATACCGACGCCGGCGGCGGCGACGGCGTCACACTCAGCGACTTCTCCTGCTACCTCAGCCTCTGGTCCGGCAACATGAACATTGCCGACATCACCGTCGACGGCGTGTGCGACCCAGACGCCGGCGGCGGCGACGGCGTCACGCTGAGCGACTTCTCCTGCTACCTCAGCCTCTGGTCCGCCGGCTGCCCCTGACCGCCGCCCGTTTCAGTCTTCGCCGCGCAGCCGTTTGAGCTCTCGCAGCGTGTTCTCCAGGTCCGATTGAAGCCGCCCAACCTTCAGCAGGTTGCGCACGCGCGTGAGCAGCTCGACGCGCTCGACCGGCTTGGTGAGGAAGTCGTCGGCGCCGTGATCCACGGCCCGCTCGACATCCCCCACTTCCCCGAGCGCCGTCACCATGATCACCGGAATGGCCCGCGTTTCCTCGCGCGATTTCATCCATCGGCACACCTGATACCCGCTCATCCGCGGCATCATGATGTCGAGCACGACCAGATCCGGCGCCTCGGCCTCGATCGCCGCCACCGCCTCTTCGCCGTCGCGCGCCAGCCGCGTCCGCGGGCCGAGACCCTCGAGGTAGGCCTCAAGCAGTTCGAGGTTCTGCGGGTTGTCGTCCACGATCAGGATCGACAACTCCGGCCCGAGCCGGTCCGCCTCGGCTTCCGCGCCGGCCTGACCCGATCCTGAACTGCCGCCCGCATCGCTCATAGCGTCCGATTCCCTCATCCCGCACCAGAGACCGACACCCCGCACAACGTTAGAACCAGCCCGACGGTAGAAACCGCGGGCCCGACCCGCAAGGATGCCCCGTCGCCTTCTGCACCGTCCGGACAGCCGGCCGAGACACCCAGACGATCCCCGAGAGAGGACCCGCCAGTGACGGCGCTCACACTCATGACCGATCCATGGCTCGACCGATTCCGAACACCGACCGACCAGCAGCTCTTCGACCGCTACGCCGAGCCGACGGCCGAGATCTGCTCGTTCCTCCGCACCGGGATCACCGGGTTCGAAGGTGTCGGCGAAGACCTGACCTGGATGGGCATCCCCTGGCGTTGGGCGATGCGGTACCAGGTCGAGGGCGATGTCACGCCGCTGCTGGCCGTCCTGGCGCCCCTGCCCGAGCGGCCCGTCCTCTGCATCCCGCTCACCACGACCGTCATCGAAGCCGTCCCCGCCCGGCGTCTGACACGTTTCATCCGCGAGGGCATCCAGCGCGGCCCGCTCGTCGGCGGCGTCCTGTGGTGCGAGTGGGAACCCAACGCCCGGTCGCAAGCCGACGAACTCGTCGGCCTCGTCAAGCGCAAGTACCAGATCGCGCGCGACGCCGCGGAATCCTGAACCGGTCCGAGAACAAACCCGCCCCCGAATCCGACGACCGGACATCGGGGCCAGCCGCGAGCATCCGACGCCCGCTCGGACATCCCCAGCGCCGAGGTTGCACCCCGGCGCACGGAACGGCCGATGCACGAGAGTGAGCCCGCCTTTCTCGGTGATCAACTCAACCCGTGGAGGCGCCCGGCGGCCGAACAGCACGCCGGCAGGAGTCGAGGGAGCAAGTCCGAGCCCGTCCGTGACGGCAAGGGAACCACGCATGCAGACCGGCGCCCGGTCCAACTTCTGTTCTCAGCGATCGAGCCGTCCACGCCGCGGGCCGACGCGCGCGCTCAAGCCGGCGTCGGCGGTCGTTCTGCTCACGCTCATCGGCCTGCTCACGCCGATCGCGGCAGCCCAGCAACTCAACGGCGACGTCGAACGCCTCATCCGCGATAGCTCGATCGCCAACGCCGAGGTCTCCATCGCCGCGATCGACCTGGATTCCGGCGCCCTCCTCCTCGCGATCGACGACGACCAGCCGCGGATTCCCGCATCGAACATGAAACTCCTAACGACGGGCGCCGCGTTGATCGCGCTCGGGCCGGACCACGTCTTCCGCACCGAGTTCCACGTCGTCGGCGACCGCCTGATCGTGACCGGCTCGGGCGACCCGGCAGTCGGCGATCCCGACTTGCTCGAAGAAAACTCACCGGGGCTCACGATCGACGCGATGCTGTCGGCGCTGGTCGATCGCATCCGCCGAGACGCCGCCGCTGGCGTACGCGAGATCGTCCTCGACGACCGCGTGTTCGACCGCGAGCGGCAGCACCCGACCTGGGACCCCGAGGACGTCAACAAATCCTGGCAGCCCGAAGTCGCCGGTCTCAACTTCCACGCCAACACGCTGGCCGTCTTTGCCGCCGCCAGCCCCGACGGCCCGGGCGCCCGCCCCAACGTCACCATCCAGCCGCAGACCGACGTCGTCCGAGTGGACGTCCAAGGACGCTCCGTCACACGCAGCCGAACGACCGCCTGGGTCGCCCGCGCCCGATCGGCCAACCGCTTCACGCTCTTCGGCAACGTGCGCGGCCCGGCGCTCTCGCCCATTCGGGTCCCCGTCTACGACCCGCCCGCGTTTCTGGGTGACCTCCTGGCCGAGCGGCTGACGGGTGCCGACGGCGTCCCGGCGGTGCGGCTCGCCGAAGCCTCCGAGCGCTTCGACCGCCCCGCGCCCGTCGCGCTCATCAAGACACCCCTGGTCGACATCGTGCAACGCTGCAACACCGTCAGCCAGAACCTCTACGCCGAGTCGCTGCTCAAGGCGACGGGCCACGCGATCACGGGCGAGCCCGGCTCGTTCTCCAACGGCGGCGCCTCGGTCCGCATGATCATCGCCGATCGCCTCAGCCCCGACGCCGCCGCCGCGACCGTCATCGCCGACGGCTCCGGGCTCTCGCGCGACAACCGCATCACCGCGGGCACCCTCGTCGAGTGGCTCCGCTACTTCCATCGCAACGACGAACTCGCCGAACTCTACCGCGACTCGCTGCCCACCCGCGGCCTCGGCACCCTCCGCCGATGGTTCCGCGATGCCCCGCTCGAAACCGACCTCCGCGCCAAGACCGGGTACCTCACGGGTGTCCGCGGCCTTTCCGGCTACCTCGTCCACCCGGACACCGGCCGCACCGTCGCGTTCTCCATTCTGATCAACGGCGTCGGCGCGGGCGCGGGCAATGCCGAATCGCGGGCTCTGACAGAACGCATCGTCCGTCAACTCGACGCCTATCTGGCCTCGGTCGGAGCAGTTGCGACAGACCCCCGGCCCGCCGGGGCGAATCTCGGCGGCTAAGCCAAGCCGTACTCGCCGAGCCGGGCATCCACACGCTCGCGGATCCCGTCCGACATCTTCAGGATCGGCGGCCACGCCCGCACCGGTTCGCCATCGAAGCCCTCGCCGCGCTCCTTAGCCGTTGCGTCGAAGGCGATCCGGCCGTCTTCCGATCGAATCAGATCCCGTCCAGCATCCGTGTTCGCGCACCAGTGGAACAACGCCGAGTCGCCGTCGCTCGCGGCCACATCCGCCGACACAACCAGCGTGAACGCCGGGCCCTCTGAACCCGCGGCCTCCAGCGCAGCGCTCGCCACGTCGCGGCCTGAAGCGCCTTCGTCGGCGGTCACCACCAGCCAGCCGTGGCCATCGGCGCCCGTCGCCTCGGGCATCGCGGCGTCCCGCACACCCGCGGCCGCGCGCACGCGTTCGAGGATGCGCTCCACGTGGAACATCGACCGACCCTCGGGCGCCAGCGTCACGCCGTGTGATGCTTCGTCCGGCCAGGGACGCGTGCAGTCGAACCCCATCTTGGTCCCAGCGCCCAGCCTCGGCGCCGCGTGGTCGAGGATGTCCAGCGGCCCGCGCACGCTCTCGACCTTGCACCGCGGGTCGCAGTAGCGCGCGCACGCCGCCATCACCGCCCGCGTGTCGTGCACGTCAACGTCGTCATCGACGACAAACAAGAACTTCGTCCACGCCATCTGCCCCGCGCCCCAGACCGCGTGCATCACACGCCGAGCTTGCAACGGGTAGTGCTTCTTGATGCGCAGGAACGCGCAGTTGTGGAAGGCGCCGAACATCGGCAGGTCGTAGTCCTCGATGTCCGGGATGAGCAGCTTCAGCAACGGTAAAAACAGCCGCTCCGTCGCCTTGCCCAGGAAGTAGTCTTCCTGAGGAGGTAGGCCCACGACCGTCGTCGGGTACACCGCGTTCTTCCGCTCCGTCACAGCGCTGACTCGCACGATCGGGTACCGGTCCGGCATCGAATAGAAGCCGGTGTGGTCGCCGAACGGGCCCTCAAAGACCGCGTCTTCGCCGAGCGGCTCATCCGTTTCGCGTGGGTCCCAGCCGATGACGCCCGCCTTGTCGCTCACCCAGCCCTCGATCACCATCTCCGCGTCGGCCGGCACCCAGAGCGGGACCGTCCTCGCCCGGCACAAACGGATGCCCTTGCCGTTCAAGAAGCCCGCCATCAGCAGTTCGCTCAAGCCCGGCGGCAGTGGCGCCGTCGCGGCGTACGGCAGCACGCTCGGCCCGCCCAGCACGATCGCGACTGGCATCGGCTGGCCGAGTTTCTTCCAGCTCCGCCAGTGCGCGGCGCCGTCGTGATGCATGTGCCAGTGCATCGCCACCCGGTTCCGGCCGAGCAGCTGCACCCGGTACATGCCGATGTTGTGGCTCTTGGGTTTCGGATCGTCGCGGTCGTCCGCGTGGATCGTGTGGATCCCCGCCAGCGTGATGTACCGCCCGCGGTACAGCCGGTCCCACTCCGCGCCGCGCTCGATCTCCCCGACACCATCGTTGACGCCCGCGGGATAGCCGACGGACTCGAAGTCGCCGTCCATCGGCCAGCAGCGGATGATCGGCCATTGCCGAAGATCGATGTCGTCGCCCGTGCGCACGATCTCCTGGCAGGGCCCGTCGCCGCGGATCCGTTTCGGACCGATCTTCAATACGGGCAGAAACTGCTTGGCCTTCGCGATCGCCTCGCCCAGCCCTCTCGGCGGCTCGGGCTTGGTCAGCTCGGCGATCGTCGCCGCGAGTGATTCGAGCCCGTCATCCCCCCACCGCTGGCTGCCCATCGCCATCTGCATCCGTCGATAGGAGCCGAACGCGTTGATCAGCAGCGGCCGGTCCGAGCCTTCCACGTTCGTAAACAGCAGGGCCTTCCCGCCGAGGTGATGGAACCGCGGGTCGTTGCGTTGCGTCGCTTCGGAGGCCGAGCCCGGCGCGGGCGACTTGCTCTGCCGATCGGCGATCTTCGTGATCTCGAGCACGGGCGAGACGCGCGCGTCGATCCGGGCGAGCTCACCCGCCCGGTCCAACGCCTCGATGAACGATGCCAAGTCTGGGTACATTATCTGCAGCCTATGACCGAGCCCCGCGAACAGAGCACGTTTCAACCATGGAACGAACACCCCGGGCCGGCGGCTCGGACATCCGGCGGCATCCCCAATGCGGCTGCGGCGGCGAGGGTCCGAGATTGGCCCGCGTACTTTGCCAAGGTTGACGGCAAACCCGCCCGCGAAACCCTGACCGCCGCGCTCGACGCCTTCGACGCCGAACGCGCTTCGGACGCGACGTCGGGTCAAGAACCGCCGCTCGCGGTCGACCTCGGTTGCGGGTCCGGACGCGACACGCTCGAACTGCTCGCCCGCGGCTGGCGCGTGCACGCGATCGACGGCCACCCCGAGGCGCTCGCTCGGCTGCTCTCTCAGCCCGAGTTCCGTCCGACGCCCGCCCTCACGATGGAGATGGCGACGTTCGAACAAATTCGCCGACTGCCGCGTTGTCGGCTGCTCAACGCCAGCTTCTCGCTGCCGTTCTGCCCACCGCCCGCGTTCGCCCGCCTCTGGTCGGCCGCGATGGACGCGATCGAGCCGGGCGGGCGGTTCGCCGGCCAACTGTTCGGCGACCGGGACTCCTGGGCGATCATCGAGGACCGTTCCCACTTCACCCGGCCCGAGGCCGAGGCGTTGTTGGCAGACCTCGACATCGAGCGGTTCGACGAAGAAGAACGCCCGGGCCAGGATGCCAGTGATAACCATAAGCACTGGCATGTCTTCCACATCATCGCCCGCAAGCCAGGCCCACCGGGCGGCCACCCCTGACCCGACGCAACCACCGACGCCCGAACCCCAATACCATCCCCACCGCGATTCCTGTCACGATCCCCGATATTAGTGATGCCCTGTGAGTGATTCAGCATGAGCGATACCGTGAGCGAGACCACCGCCGCCGACTCGAACTCCTCAGAGCTCGCGCTCGACCTCCGCGGCGTCGCCAAGACGTACAAAGGCCGCGTGCAGGCACTCCGTGGCATCGACCTGCGCGTGCGTCGGGGCGAGGTGTTCGGTTTGCTCGGTCCCAACGGCGCCGGCAAGTCCACGCTCGTGAAGATCATGATGACCGTGATCCGCCCGACGCGATGCGAGGGATCGATGCTCGGGGCGCCCGTCGGCTATCGCCCGGCGCTCGGCCGCGTCGGGTACCTGCCCGAGCACCATCGCTTCCCCGGGTACCTCACCGGACGGCAGGTCGTGGATCACTATGGTCGTCTGCTGAACGTGCCGCGGATCGAGCGTCGGCGTCGGACCGACGATCTGCTCGATTTCGTGCACATGCGTGAGTGGGCCGATCAGAAAGTTGCCAAGTACTCCAAGGGCATGCGGCAGCGCGTCGGACTCGCGCAAGCGCTCGTCGCCGATCCGGATCTTGTGCTGCTCGATGAGCCGACCGACGGCGTCGACCCGCTCGGCCGCCGCGAGATCCGGGACATGCTCCACGCGCTCAAGGAACGCGGCAAGACGGTCTTCCTCAACAGCCACCTGCTCAGCGAGTTGGAGATGGTCTGCGACCGCGTCGCGATCCTCGTGAAGGGACTCGTCGCGAGTCAGGGCCGCATCGAGGATCTCACCGCGGGACAGAGCCGATACGAAGTCCTGCTCGGCGGCGAGCCGACAACGGCGGCGGATCGCGCCAAGTCAGCGCTGACGTCGCGACTCGCGCCCGACCCCGAGACAGCGCACTCGTTCGGCCGACTCGGCTCGGGCGAGTCGGTGGAATGGCGCGACGATCGGTTGTGGATCGCGACGACCGACGCCGAAGCGGTGCAGCCGATCCTCGACGCGCTCCGCGGCGCGGGCGTCTCGATCCGTGAGTTTGCCCCGCGCAAGCCCAGCCTCGAAGACCTGTTCATGCAGGCCCTCGGCGGCAGCCCGACCGACAGCCCGGGCGCGGATCGGCCCGCGAAACCAAGCAAATCCGCGCCGCCCCGCGGGCACGCCGCCGAGGAGGCTTCCCGATGATCCTCCGCCAGACCTATGCCATGCTGCTCGATCAGTACCGGGAGTTGAGCGCCCGCAAGCTGTTCTGGATCACGCTCGCGCTCTCGCTGCTGGTGGTCGCGCTGTACGGCTCGTTCGGCATCAACGAACGCGGGCTGACCTTCTTCCATTGGCAGTTCGATACCAGCCCGTTTGACAGCAACCGCATCGAGCCGAGCCTGCTGTACAAGTTCATCTTTGCGAATCTGGCCGTGCCGATCTGGCTGACGTGGATCGCGACGATTCTGGCGTTGATCAGCACGGCTTCGATCATCCCCGACTTCATCGCCGGCGGCTCGGTCGAACTGACGCTGTCCAAGCCGATCGGCCGGACGCGTTTGCTGCTGACCAAGTTCGCCAGCGGGCTGCTCTTTGTCATGCTCCAAGTCGGCGCGTTCGCGGTCGCCAGCTTCCTGGTCATCGGCATCCGTGGCGGCGACTGGGAACCCCGGATTTTCCTCTCGATTCCGATCGTGGTGGTCTTCTTCAGCTACCTGTTCGCGTTCGCGGTCTTCTTCGGCCTGCTGACGCGTTCGACGCTCGCTTCGCTGATGCTGACAGCGCTCGTCTGGGTGCTGCTGTTCGGCGTCAACCTGGCCGACGGCATCCTGGTGCAACAGGCCGAGGCGCGACGGCTCGAAGTTGCGATCTACGAACAACGCCTCGAACTGCGATCCAATGCCGCGTTGGACACATGGCGCAGTCAGTTGGAATCGGGCTTGGTCGAGGGTGATCCTGAGAATCCGCCGCAAGGCGAGGCGCTCGACGCGTTTAATCCGCTCCTCGCGGGGGTTCGCAGCGAGTTGGAAGGACGAGAACGCGCGTTCGAGGGCCAGAACAAGTGGGCCAACCGCATCATGCTGGTCAAGACGGTGCTGCCGAAGACCAGTGAGACGATCGGCCTGCTCAATCGCAACCTGATCTCACTCGACGAGCTTGCATCATTCATGCCGGGCGATGATGACGACGAGCCGGTCGATGTCGAGTCCTTTGTGCAGCGACGGGCCGAAGGAGGCGGACGCGAACGCATCGGCGGTGACACCGCCTCGCAGGCCGTCATGAACGCCCGGGTCGAAGAGCGGTTCCGCGCCCGCACCGACTTCTGGGTGCTCGGCACCTCGCTCGGATTCGAGGTCGTCCTGCTGGCGATCTGCTGCCTGATCTTCGCGCGTCGAGATTTCTGACCAGCGTTGACGCGCTTCAACTTCTCCCAAGTTCTTGCCCGCGATCTCGAGCCGCGGCGACCGCGTGCACGATCGCGTCCATTACGCCGGCTTCGTCCAGCGTGGCGATCGCGGCCTCGGTCGTGCCGCGTTTGCTGGTCACGCGGGCGCGGAGGGTCGCGGCGTTGTCTTCCGAACCGCGGAGCAACTCCGCGGCGCCGATGACGGTTTCTTCGGCCAGCACGCGTGCTGCCTGAGCATCGAACCCCACACCCTCCGCGGCTTGGCTCATCGACTCGACCAGGTAGAACAGGTACGCCGGCCCGGAGCCCGCGACGCCCGTGAACGCATCGATCATCAGTTCATCCATCTCGATGACGCGGCCGACGGCGCCGAACAGCGTGCGTGCGAACGACGCGACCTCTGGATGGTCTGGGGTTGCCAGCGCCGTCACGCCGCGCCGAACGGCGGCGGGTGTGTTGGGCATCAGCCGCACGTACTCGGCGCCGGGGCCGAACGCCGCGGCGAGCCCTGCCTGTGTTGTGCCGGCGAGAATCGAGAGGACCGTCAGCGGCCGGACGGCGGTTAATGAGGGACCGAACGCCTCGGCCGCAGCGTCCAGCATCTGCGGCTTCACCGCGAGCAAGACCTGCGCCCCCCGCCCCGCGCTTTCCCGCTCCAGCCATCCGGCAAGGTCCGGACCGGGCTCGAAGGCATGGATACGACGCGACTCGAAGTGCGCACGGCGGTCGGCGTTCGGATCGGAGACGGCGACGCGGGACGGGTCTAGCACGCCGGCTTCGATGGCGCCGGACAAGATCGCTTCGGCCATGGCGCCGCCGCCGATCACGCCGAGCGGCGGCACGGCGGCGCCTGCCGGGTCGTTACGCGGTTCACTCATCCCTGCACGATACCCGTTCGCCGGGGGCGGAGACGTGTACGCCTGCGGCAGAATCGCCTAGTCTTACGCGTTATGAGCAGCTATTACGAGTTGGAGTTCGAGGCCCCGTTGCGTGCGATCGACCGCGAGATCGAAACGATCGAGCGTCGTTCCTCGGAGCGTGCGGGCACGCCGCCCGGCGTCGAAACCGCGGGCCCGTCCGATGCCGATGCCGAACAGATCGCCGAACTTAGAAAGAAGCGCGATCAGGTGCTCGCCGAGCTGTACGTCGAGTTGAGCCCGTGGGACACGGTGCGTGTCGCACGGCACCCCGCCCGGCCGCAGACGCGCGACTACATCCAAACGCTGTGCCGCGACTTCGTCGAACTGCACGGCGACCGGCGGTTCGGGGACGACCCCGCGATCGTCACCGGCTTCGGGCGCATCGGCCCGCACAAGGCGCTGCTGGTCGGGCATCAGAAAGGCCGAACGACGCAGGAGAAACTCGCCTGCCACTTCGGGTGTGCGCACCCCGAGGGCTACCGCAAGGCGCTGGCGAAGATGGAACTCGCCGCCAAGCGCGGGCTTCCGATCGTGACGCTGGTCGACACGCCAGGCGCGTTCCCGGGTATCAGCGCCGAAGAGCGTGGCCAGGCCGAGGCGATCGCCGTGAACCTCCGGGAGATGAGCCGGCTGCACACACCGATCGTGAGCGTCGTGATCGGCGAAGGCGGCTCGGGCGGAGCGCTCGGCATCGCGGTCGCCGACCGTGTCGCGATGCTCCGCCACGCCTGGTACTCGGTCATCAGTCCAGAAGGCTGCGCCGCGATTCTTTGGAAACAGGCGAACGAACAGACCAACCGCAAAGCGGCCGATGCCCTCAAGCTGACCGCGACGGACAATCTCAAGCTGAACATCATCGACGCCGTCGTTGATGAACCCGTCGGCGGCGCCCA
>JBCBZM010000110.1:0-9539 GCA_039815345.1 Planctomycetota bacterium
GGGCGGCTCGGTGCGGCAGACGCACGATCTCGCCGGCGTGGAAGGCGCCGACGGTGTGTACGCCGATACCTGGGTCTCGATGGGTGACGCCGACAGTGCAGCGCGTCGAACGCTGTTCGAGCCGTACCGCGTGACGCAGGAGACGATGGACCGCGCGGGACCGGAGGCCGTATTCATGCACTGCCTGCCCGCAGCCCGGGGCGTGGAGGTCACGGCCGAAGTCATCGACGGCCCGAACTCGGTCGTGTACGACCAGGCCGAGAACCGGATGCACGCGCAGAACGCGTTGTTGTTGCATCTTCTAGTCGGCGCCCGCGGGGTGGACGCCTAAGCCCGATGCCGAGTGCCGAGACCATCGTGAACGCGAAGCCGCCGCCAAACCGGGCTCTTGAGATCGCTGCGCCGCAGACCCGGCCCGGCGCCGCGGCCTTGGTGCGCGCGGACTGGTCGTTCGAGGTGCGCGGCGCGCTCGACGCCGACTCGGATCGCATCGCGGCGCTGATCGCCGCGCACGCGGACAGCGGCGGCACGCTGCGGCGTTCGGTCGAAGAGGTGCACGCGGCGATCGGCGAGTTTGTCATCGCCGAGGGCGTGCGGCCGGGCGACGGGGCGCCCTGGCTGGCCGCCTGCGGCGCGCTGGCGGTCTTCTCGCCCGCGCTGGCCGAGATCCGATCGGTCGCGGTCGATCCCGACAGTCAGGGCGCGGGGCTCGGGCGGCTGGTGGTCGAGCGGCTGGTGGACGTGGCCGAGTCGATGGAGATCGACCGGGTGGTGCTGCTCACACAAACGCCCGGGTTCTTTCAGCGTTGCGGGTTCGGCGAGGTCGATGCCGAGTTCCTGCCGGTGGACTTCATCGAAGAGGCAATCATCGCGCGCGGGCGCACGTGCCGGGGGCGCGCGATCATGCTGCGTTCGCTGTCCTAGCGTGCAAAGTCATGCCGCGAGTCAGGCGGCGAGTTGCTGCGAGAACTGCTCGGCCAACTGCTCACCGAGCGAGGGCGTCAGGTCTTCGAACGCCCATTCGCCGCCGGGTGTCCAGGAGAACCGGAGCACGTCGCCGTTCTCATCGGAGCCAAGCAGCATGACCGACCCGCCCGAGCCTGTGACACCCGAGACCGAGCCCGCGGGCGCGCGGGCGCCGGGGATGACGGTGCTGAGCGACGAGACCTGCCAGTCGGAGACACCGGGCGCCCACCAATAGACGGCCAGTTCGCCGTCGGCGCGTTGGCCGACGATATTGAGCGCGCCCCATGATGTGACGAAGCTCGAAGCGCCCGTCGGCATCAGCAGCGGGCCCTCGATGCCGCCGGTGAGGTTGCTGGTGCGCCAGTCGGCGCCGAAGGTGGGCAGCCACCAGGTCACGGTCAGCTCGCCCGATTCGGACACGCCGGCGAGGTTGACCGCGCCCCACTCGGTGATGAACGCGGTCAGCCCACCGCCGAGGGCCGGCGCGTTGGTCACGGCGCTGAGGTTGTCGGTGCGCCAGCTCGGCATGCCGGGCGCCCACCAGGCGGCGCGGATGTTGCCGTCGGAGTCGAGCCCGGCGATGTGCAGCGCGTTCCAGCTCGTCACGTAGCTGATCAGCGGGCCCTGAAAGTCTGGCGTTTCCTGCCCGCGCGGCGCCAGGTGATCCTGCGACAAGTTCTCGAACGTCCACTCGAGGCCCGCATCGGTGGCTTCTTGCAGGTACAGCACCAGATCGCCCTGGGTATCGATACCGGCCAGACCGATGCGGCCGTCGATGGTGGTGAACGCGTTCATGCCCGACGCGATCGCGCGGGCGCCGGGCACGGCGATGGAGATGTTCTCAACGCTCCACGCGTCGTTGTCGCCCGGGGTGAGCACGTAGAGGCTGGCGGCGGTCGCGACGGCGAAGCGGGCGGCGCCGGTCTCGGGGTCGGCCCATGAGACGACATCCGTGTTCGTATCCGAAAGCCCCGTAAGCTCGGAGAGGTCGATCCGGGTCCAGTCGTCCTGACCGATCGACTGCCGGAAGAGGACGACGGCGCCCTGCTCGTTGCGGGTGACGATCCATCGCCCGTCGGTGTTGTCGACGCCGACGACGCTGGCGCCGGGCGCGGTGGCGAACGGGTTGGGCGCGGCCGCCACGTTGACGTTGATAATCGCGGTGTTCTGCGAGAGGCTGACGCCGTCGTCGGCACGCACGAGCAGGGCGGCGGTCTCGCCGCTGTCCAGGATCGCGGGCGTCCAGATGAGCGTCTGGCCCGCCTCGAGGGTGCTGCCGATCTGCGCGGTTTCGCCGTCGATCGTGTAGGCGCCGTCGCCGAGCAGCGAGATGACGAACCGGATCGCGTCGCCGTCCGGATCGCTCGCGTTGGTCGTCTCCAGCAGCATGTCGTAGGTGATGGTGTAGGGCTGGTCGGCGCTCGCCTGTTGAGCGAGGATCGCGAGCGAGTCGATCGTGGGCAGACCGTTGACGAGCACGGCGACGCTTTGGGTCTGCGTGGAGAACTCGGAGCCGTCGAAGGCGCGCACGCTGAAGACGGACGTCTGGCCGAACGCGGCGATGGGCGCATCCCATGTGATGGTCTGTCCGGCCGAGACGGTCGTCGTGCCCGGCACGGCCAGGACGCCGTCGACGCGGACCGAGCCGACCAGGACCTCGGTGATCACAAAGCTCACATCGTCCCCGTCCTCATCGGAGACGTCGGCCGAGGCGAGCAGGTCGTCGTAGGTGACGGAGAACGTCTCGCCCGCGACCACGGCGCCGACGGGCGTGATCGGCCCGAGCACGGGCGCGGCGTTGGTCGGCTGGAGGGCCCAGATCGCTTCGGCGAAGGCCATCATGTTCAGGCGCCCGAAGGTGGCGCCCGTGTTGACGACGTTGTCGTCCTCGTCGTCGCCGTCGACGATCGGGTCGGCGGTGGAGGCCATGAGCGAGCGGATCTCGGAGAGATTCAGCCAGCGGCCGAGGTAGGTGTCGGCGATCTGTTGGGCGAGGAGGAGCGCGCCGGCGACCTGCGGCGAGGCCTGGCTGGTGCCGTGCATCGTGGTCGTGTTGCCGTTGGTCCCCGCGCCGGCGATCGGGGCGCCGGGCGCGAAGATGTCGGTCAGCGTGGTGCTGCGCTGGCTGAACGGCGCGATGACGTCGGGGCCGGTGGTGTTGGCGGTGGCGCCGCTGGAGTAGTTCCAGGGGCCGCCGATGTTGCTGGCATAGGTCGCGCCGACGGCCAGCGAGAACGGGTCGGCCGCGGGATACGCCACGCCTTCTTCGGCGAACGTCGCGTACCGGTTGCCCGCGGCCGAGACGACGGTGATGCCGAGATTGGCGAGCGCTTCGATCTCGTCGGCGATGCCGTAGCGTGTCTTTTCGACCGTGTGGTTGAGGCTATCGCTGAGCGACATGTTGACGCTGACGATGTTGTAGCTGTCGGCGTTGGCGACGATCCATTGCAGGGCGTCCTCGATCATGCCGAACGTGCCGCCGCCGGAGTCGCTGAAGACCTTGAGGTGGATCAGGTCGGCGCCGGGTGCGATGCCGGGGAACGAGACGCTGCTCGATCCGATGATGCCGGAGACGTTCGAGCCGTGCCCGTTCTTGTCGGAGGCGTCGTCGTCGTTGTCGGCGAAGTCGTACTGGTAGACGATGCGGTCGGAGACGCCGTCGCCGTTGGCGTCATCGCCGAAGTACGGGTGATCGAGGTCGATGCCGGTGTCGAGCACGACGCTGGTGTAGCCGGCGCCGTCGGCGAAGCTGAAGCGCGGGTCGGCGAGGAGATCATCGATCCCCATGAGCGCGCCCCAGTCGGTGATCGAGAGGCCGGAGGTCAGGGCGGGACCACTGCCCAGGCCCGCCGCGGGTCCGAACGGCGAGCCGGCGCCTTCTCCGGGCGCGCTCGGGCTGTGGTAGATCGGGGCGGGAGAGTTGGTGTCCGAGATGCCCGCGGCGAGGAAGTCCGACCAGCCCCATCCGCCACCGACCGAGTGGAGCCCGCCGGCGCTGAGCACGATCCGTGCCTCGAGCGATTCGAGCGCCGCAGCGTCGGCAAGCCGAGACACCGGCCGTGAGACCGGGCCGGACCCGCGCATCGCTCGCGCACCATCGGTTCGCCGTAACACACTTCGCGCCATGGACTCGATCTCCCTCAACGCACGCCCAAGGGGGCCCGTGCGAGAGATCAAGTTCGGCATTGAAACAGGGGGGAAACCCGTTCGAACGGGCGTGTCGCGTGTTTGCGGACCTCGGCTTTGGCGATCGAGACACCTTCGCCGCGCACGGCGAGCGCAGCATGAAACCAACGTCCCAAAACACGCTGGGGCGTCGGCGTCGTTAACCCAGCCAACCGGCCAGTGCCGGCCCGAACACCGAGGGACCGAGGGCGAGCAGCACGACACCCCCCACCGCGACGAACGCGCCCGCGATCGCACGGCCCGAGGGCGCCGCGCCTTCGATGAAGATCACGACCGGCAAGATAAAGACCGGCGGCAGGGAGCAGACCGTTTGTGCGACGCCCGTGGGCAGCCGGTCGGCCGCGGCGAGCGACATCCACACACCCAGCACCGGCCCAGCGACCGAGCCGATCATCGTGGCGGTCAGCCCGACGATGAGCGCGCGGCGCATCCGGGGTGTTGCCAGGCCGACCGCCGGCGCCTTGGCTCGCAGCGAAGGGTCCTCGGCCAACCGATGCCGACGTGCGCGCCAACGCCACCACAGAATCGGCGCCATGAAGACGGCCGCGAAGGCAATGCGTGTGAGCGTCGCGGGTTGCGGCGCGACGTAGTCGGCTTCGGAAAGCCAGCCGTGACCCATGCCCTGCTTGCTGAGCAGCAAGCCCGCGGCCTGACAGAAGGCGCCGACGAACGCGAGCAGGATGCCCTTGCGGCGCACGGCGCGGTCGAGCGTGGGCAGCCCGCCGCGGGGCCGCTCTGCGACGACCCAGGCCACGCCGAGGACGGTCACGGCGATGCCGCCGATCTCCCACGGGCCGAGGCGTTCATCGAGCAGCAGCGCGCCGAGCGTGGCCGCGAAGATGGGCGCGGTCGTCATGATGAGCTGAGCGAGCCGGGGGCCGATCGCCACGAAGGCGGTGAAGAGCGCCTGGTCGCCGATCGTCAGCCCGACAAGACCCGACAAGGCGAGCAGCCACATCTGCCCGGCGTTCATTTCGGGGATCCAGTACCCCTGCCACACGCGGTGGATGATCGCCAGAAGCACGGTGGCCGCGATCAGGCGGATGACGTTGACCGCGGTGGGCCCGAGTCGGCGGCCGCCGGCGGTGAAGGCGATCGACGTCGCGACCCAGAGCGCCGAGGTTGCCAATCCCGCCGCGAACCCAACGAACTCCGGTGCCAGTGCCGCCATGCGGCCGGACTGTAGCGGGGCGCCGACCTCGAACCCGACAAGAATCCAGACGGGCGGAACGCCGATACCCCGGCGTACACTCCGCTTGCGACCTGATCGTCGCCCGACCCGAAACTCGCCCGCCCCGCCCGAAGGAGCACGCCGTGGCCATGCACCCCAACATTCTCTCCGCGATCGGGCAGACGCCCCTCGTCAAGCTCAACAAGATCGTGGACGACTCGTGCGCCACGGTCTACGCCAAGTGCGAGTTTATGAACCCCGTCGGCTCCATCAAGGACCGAATCGCCCACCACATCATCGAGCAGGCTGAGAAGAAGGGCCTGCTCAAGCCCGGCGGCACCATCGTCGAGAACACCAGCGGCAACACGGGCCTCGCGCTGGCGATGGTCGCCGCGGTGAAGGGCTACAAGTGCGTCTTCACCCTGCCCGACAAGATGTCGCAGGAGAAGATCGACATGATGCGTTCCTTCGGCGCCGAGGTCGTCGTGACGCCGACGGATGTGCCGGGCGACTCCCCGGAGCACTACGTCAACACCGCCAAACGCATCGCCCACGAAACGCCCGGCGCCTATTACGTTGACCAGTACCACACCGAGTTCAACATCGAGGCCCACCAGTACAGCACCGGCCAGGAGATCTGGAACCAGACCGACGGCGGCAAGTTCGATGTCTTCGTCGGCGGCACCGGCACCGGGGGCACGGTCTCCGGCGTCGGGCGGTGGTTCAAGTCCAAGAACTCGCCCACGCGCATCGTCGGCGTCGACCCGATCGGCAGCGTCCACTACCACCTCTTCCACACCGGCACGCTGCCCACGCCGCATGTCTACAAAGTTGAAGGCGTCGGCGAGGACATCCTCTGCCGGGCGATGGACTTCTCCGTCGTCGACGAGATGCGACAGGTCAACGACAAGGAATCGTTCGAGATGGCCCGCAGGCTCGTCCGCGAAGAAGGCCTGTTCTGCGGCGGTTCTTCGGGCTCGACGGTGCACGTCGCCGCGCAGATCGCGCGCGAGCTCGGGCCCGGGCACACCATCGTCGTCATCCTCTGCGACTCGGCGACGCGGTACATCACCAAGTACCTCAGCGATGACTGGATGCGTCAGCACGGGTTCATGGAGCCCGGCGAGGACCTCGGCCACGTCGACCAGCTCTTGGAGCGCGCCAACCGTCCGGTGATCTCCATGACCGACGACGCCACCATCGGCGGCGCCATCAGCCTCTTCCGCCAGCACGGCGTCAGCCAGGCGCCCATCGTTGATGGGCACGCCAAGCCGGTGGCCATCGTGCACGAGAGCGACGTCCTCACCGCCCTCAAGCACGGCGGCGCGACGCTGAGCACCCGCGCCCGAGACATCGCCCAGCCCATCGGCGGGCTGATCTACCCCAAGGCCCGCATCGAAGAGCTGTACCGCATCTTCGAGCACGACCAGGTCGCCGTCGTGGTCGACAACAACAAGCTCCTCGGCGTGATCAGCCAGATCGACGTGATCGAGTTCATGGCTAATAGCACCAACGGCGCCAACGGCTCGCACAACTAACACACCGCCGACACATCAACGAACGTACACGGCACGCGGCATACGGGGTTGCTGCACGCGTCGTCACGCGCATGAAAAAAGACCCCGACGCGTAAACGCCGGGGTCTCAGGAGTCTGCCGTTCACGCCGAGTCACCGCGGCGTGAACGTGGGGGTGATTGGAGCGTTCCGCTTAGCGGAGACGGACGCCTTTGGCGCCGCTGTTGGAGCGGGTCGCGGTGAGGGAGTTACGCGAGCCGTTGGAGCGGATCGCGGGCGTGCCCGGGTCACCGTCGCAGCCGCCGGACCAGGTGGCGAGGTAGCACGAGAAGTCGGAGAGCGTCACGCCGTCGCCGCCGTTGCCGAAGTCGCACGTGCCATCGAGCGTCACATCCGCGATCGGGAGCGAGGCGGCCCATTGGGCGAGGTAGCACGAGAAGTCGGAGAGGGTGACGATGCCATCGCCCACGCCCGGGGTGCAGGCGCCGTCGACCGTGATGTCCGGGCCGCAGGCGGCGGCCGGCGCCGGGATCAGAACGAACTGATCGCCCGAGATCATGGAGAAGTCGACGAGGCGCGGGTCACCGAGCTGGCCGGCCGGCACGCCGCCCATGCCGTCGGGCAGGCCGCCGATGACCTGGTTGGCGAGGAAGTCGGCGTTGGTCGCGTTGATGAAGCCGGCGACCTTGATGTCGCTCGTGCCGTCCCAGCCGAGCTCGTCGAGGTCGATCGCGATCTCGACACCGGTCTGGACGTTGGCGGCGTCGCTGACGTCGGGCATGGCATCGTCGAAGGCGTTGACGCCGCCGACGTTGTTGTTGTCGATCGAGACCATGATCAGGCCGGCGTTGCCGGTCGGGGTGGTGAAGGCCTGGCTGGCGTTCGCCTCGGCAATGAGCTGATCGGCGAGGTCCTGGGGGGCAAAGTTGGCCAGCAGGTTCTCAACGGGCATGGCGCCGGTGAGCGGGCCGACCGCGTCAACGAGACCACCATCGAACATGACCGGGTTGTTCATGCTCTTCAGGCCGCCGTCGAAGGAGCCGTAGTCGAGCAGCGTGTCGGCCGTGCTGATCGCGTCGGGCAGGATGAGCCGCCCGTCGTTGCGCAGCACCGCGGCTTCGGCGAACTGCTCAACGCCGAGGCCCGCCTGCGCGGTGTTGACCGAAAGGTAGTAGTCGGCGATGAACGCGGCATCGAACGTGAGGCCCGGGAGGACCTCCATGATCATGTCGCAGTCGGGGCTTTCCGGGTCGATGCAGTCGAGGTCATCGGGATCGGGCGTGATGATGGTCGCCGTGCCGAGGCGGTTGAGCGCGCCGTTGGCCATGCCGGGGTCATCATCCGGGCCGACACCGATCTGGACGTTGTCATTGCGGAGGCTGTTCTGCCCGCCGGGACGCACGTCAAAGAACAGGTCGAGGCTGTTGTTGTTGGTCTCGAGGTTGCCGGTGACGAGCAGGAAGAGCGTGTTGCCCTCGATGTGCCCGTAGACACCGTTCACTTCCGAACCGAAGGAGATGTCCGGGTCGGGCAGGTTGATGACCTGGCCGCCGACACCGCCGGTGTTGGAGTTATCGATCGCGGCGTTGAAGTTGTTGGGCCACGTCACGCCCATGGGGATATCGCCGCCGACGGTGAACGGATCGGTCTCGCCCGGGGTGTCGCCGAAGCCGAAGTTCTGGCCGATGAAGAAACCTTCGCGGTTATCGAACTCACCCGGGAGCGAGTCGTCGGCGAAGCCGTCGCCGTTGGCGTCATCGAAGTCCCACATCGAGGCCCACGAGTAGAAGCCTTCGAACGGGTCGTTGCCGCCGGTGACGGTAAACCAGTAGTCGGCCTCGAAGCCCGCGGGCAGGATGAGGCCCGGCGCGCCCGGGTCGGCGATCACGCCGCAGCCCGGCTCGAAGCCTTCCATCATGTTGTCGCAGTCGGGGTCCATCGCGTCTTCGTTGAGGAACTGGCCCATGCGGTTGAGGCCGTTGAAGTCGACGTTGGGGTTGTCGCCTCGGAGCTGGTTCTGACCGCCGGCGACGGTGTCGAAGAAGAGCTCGAGCTTGTTGAAGTTCGCTTCGAGGTTGCCCGAGAGCGTGAGGTACAGCACGCCGTCTTTCGCGACCGCGAACGCGGCGTTGATTTCGGAGCCGTTGCTGCCCGGGTCGGGTTCACCGGCGCGGAAGCGGTTGCCATGGTCGGCGTCACCGAAGCCGGTGAAGTTGTTCTGCACGGATCCCGAGATCGCAGAGCCGTAGATCGCGTCGGCCGTGCCGTCGATCACCGGCGCGGCCTGGCCCGCGCCGAGCTCGGCCGGCGTGAAGACCAGCGCGTCGGCCATCAGGCCCGGATCGCTGTAATCGAAGATCCGCGGCTCACCCAGGTTGCCCGAGGCGCCCGTCAGCCCGCCCAAGGCCTGGTTGGCCATGAAGTCGTGCCCGCTGCCATTGATGAACGCGAACATGCTGATCTCACCCGCGGGCATCATCGGGTCGAGCCCGATCGCCTCGAACGGGATCGCCAGTTCCACGCCGGTCGTGACCTGCGCGGGGTCGGAGCCCTGATTGCCGAAGCTGCCGGCGACGTTGTCGCCGAAGCTCGTCGGCTGGTTCTGGAGGAACAGGGCTGAGTCGTAGAACGACTCGTCGCCCACGCGGCTGCCATCAACAACCGGCTGCGCGACGGCCGCGCCCGCGAGCGCCGCAAGCA
>JBCBZM010000079.1:0-14449 GCA_039815345.1 Planctomycetota bacterium
ACTGCAACGCTGGCGCGCCCAAGCCGCCGCGCCCACGACCAGCACCCAAGCGATCAGGCCGAACCAGTTCAAGAACCACTTAAAGAGCGGCAAGAGCCACTCCAGCAGGCGGTCCGGGTTGAACAGCCGGACACGGAAATACATGATGCCGATCGCCTGCTGGGCGGCCTTCTTCTTGACGCGTTCGCGGCCGCGCTTGAGCAGCTGCTCGGTCTCGGGCGAGGCGTCCGCGCTGAGCAGGTTCGAGTTGTAGAGCTGGCTCAGGAGCTGGATGACCTCGTTCTGCGTCGGCGCGGCGTCGCCGTGACGCTCGAGGCTGAGCTGCCAGACGTCCTCGACCGTGCGCACGCCGTCGAAAAAACCGACGAACTCATGCGCGATCGGGTTGAGCCGAAAGAACTGGTTGCTGGTCGGGTCGTGGACGACGTGCCAACGCCGGCCGCGGTAGTGCTGGCGGGTCATCTGCGTGTGCGGGCGCAGCCTCGGCTTCATCGCGCGGACGCGGTGCCAGAACGGGCTGAATGTCGGACGCTCGGCCATGTGCACAGATCCCCTACACCGCAGTCAGACTAAAACCAGAGCCACAGCCGCAGTTGGTCGCGGATGCGGCGGGTGCCGATGTCGATCAGCGTCCGCTCGCCCGTGTCGAACTTCACGAGGCCTTCCATGCCCGGGCGCATCCAGTCGGCCGACGCGTCTAACGCAGCGCGCACCTCGAACGTGTTCTTGCCCTGGTCCGGCGTGGCGAGCGGCACGATCCGTTCAATATCTACGTCGAACCGGCGCGACGGGTAGGCCTTGGTCGCCATGCTGCCGCGCAGGCCCGCGGCCTGCGCTTCGAGGATCAGCTTGATGTCCCGATCGTCGGCGCGGGCCTGGATCAGCAGGTCATCCATCGCGGCGACCTCGAACAAGGGCTGCCCGAGTTCGACCGAGGCGCCCTCGAAGTCGGACGCGTTGCCCGAGATGATGATGCCCGCGATCGGCGCCGTGATGGAGGCTTGCTCGACACGCAGGTCGATCAGCGCCAACCGCGCGCGCGCCTGATCGGCCTGGGCCTCGGCCTGCTGGGCCTCGCTGAGTTCGCCCCGCGCGCGGGCCTCGTCGGCTCGGCGTTCGGCGCGGAGGATCTCGTTCTGCACGTCCAGCCGTTGCAGGCGCAGGTCCGTTGTTTCGAGCTGCGCGAGGAGTTGCCCGACCTCGACGCGGGCGCCCGGCTCGATGTCCTCGGGCACCGACGCGATGACCGCGCTGAACGGAACGCTCACCGTCCGCCGCTCGCGCGGCTGCACCTGGCAGGGCGCCTCGACGCGGTACGGGATGCGCACAAAGATGGTCGCCAGCAGCAAGGCCATCACCACGAGGGCGCCGAGCTTCCAGACCGTGTGCTTCGGGCCGACCACCCAGCCCGCGGTCGCGACCGATGAATCCAGTGCACGCAGGGGCAGCATGCGGTCGTCGCTGCGGCGGATGCGCATGACGGGCGCGATGAGGTCGCAGGCGGCCTGCACCGTCTCGAGCTGCTCGATGCTGAGCGGGTCCTCGAGCCCGGCCCCGCCGGCCGCGGGAGCGCCGTTGCCCTTGATGTCGACTTTGGGCGGCTGGTTGGACGCCTTGGGCGCACTGGTTTCGAGCGTGAGCACGCCGACCACGCGGTCCTCGACCCGCAACGGCAGCGAGGCGATGCGCAGGTTGGCATCCGACGCGGCCAGCTCGCGGTGCGCGTGCGTGATGGCCTGGCTCAGCAGCACGTCGGCCTCTTCGAGGCTTTCGGCGGCCTCGGCTTCAGGCGGCGCGGGATAGAGCACGGGCTGCTCTTGATCGAGGCACTCGTCCATCGCCGCTTCCATCGAGCGGACCATCTTCATCCGTCGGTCGAGCATCTCGGTGTCGCTGATGGCGACGCACTTGACCTTCTCGCCCTCGCCGCGCGGGCCGATGCCCTTGCACCAGCCGAGCGCGACGCGATCGACGCCGGTCTGGCGTTGCACGTCGTTGACGAGCTGGAGGCAGGCGCCCTTGAAGTTCGACGCGGTGTTGATGGTGCTGATGAGCTGGGCGGCAAGGTCGAGCGCGGCCGAGGCGCCGCGGACATCGCGCAGCGCCTGCATCGCCCGCCGGCCGTGGGTGTAGCCCGCGATGACCTCGGCCAGCGCCACCGTCGTCTGCAACGCTGATTCGCTCCGGGGTTCAAGCAGAAGCGAAACGACATACTCCGGCGCAACGCCGCCGGGGCCGGACGTGGGCACGGGCACGGCCAAGATCTGCGCGCCGCCCGATTCGTAGTACGGGCCTTCCGTGGAAACCTGGAAGACGAGCGCGCCGCTGTGACCCGCAACACGACGGATGGCCTGCCGGGCGTCGGCTTCGTACATCACGCCGTTCTCGCCTGCCGGCTGCTCGGCGCCGCCCGCCGCCGGCCAGATGAAGACGGGCTTGGGGTCGCGGCTGGTTTCTTCGCCGCCCGCGGGCGGGAGCGCGAACAGCACGCCCTGGCGCGCGCTCGAGACCTGCGCCAGCACCGAGGTCAGCCGCGCGAGGAAGGCTTGGTCCGTTGGGACCTCGGCCGTCAACTCGGCGATCACCCGCTGCCACGCGGGCGTGGAAAGCTTCTTGAGATCGATCACCGCTGGGTCTCCTCCGCGGTCTGAGTGGGCGCGATCGGGTTGGACGCGGTCGGCGGGTTGGTGGTCTCGGCGAGCGAGATCGTCACACGGTCCATCCACGGCGTCGGCGGCTCGGTGAACCGCACGTACGAGGTCACACCCGCGACAATCTCGTCGGGGTTGGGCACCTCGACGCGCACGCGCCGGGTGCCGCTGGCCGCGTCGGCGACCGGGCTGACCTCGATGATCCGAGCCGCGAAGACCCGGTCCTCGCCCGGCAGGTCCATCGCGATCCACGCGTCGTCGCCCGGCGCGAGCCCCAGCTGGATCGTCATCGACGTCGGCGCCGGCACGTCGATCCAGAGCGGGTCGATGTTCACGACACGGACCACGCTGTCGGCCTCGCTGACCGACTGCCCGACATCGACGAGCACGTTGTCCACGATGCCGTCGAACGGCGCTTCGAGCCGAAGCCGGCGGACGCGGGCCTCGAAGCGGACGACCTGGGCCCGGTCCTGAGCGAGGGTGTTCTTGGCGATGCCCACATCGATCGCGGCGGTGTCCTTGGCGAGTCGCGCCCGGTCGTACTCGAGCTGACTGATCCCCTTGCGGGTAAACGCCTCCTGGGCCCGGTCCCACTCCACGGCCGCGAGCTCGGCCTGACCCACAGCGCGCTGCACGGGCAGGTCGGTCTCGGCGCGGATGCGTTGGGTCTCGGTGAGCGCGAGGTCTTCTTCGTCGTCGCCTCGGACGAGCAGTTGGCCTTCGACGACGCGCTCGCCGCCGCGGACGGCGATCTCGCGGAGTGTGGTCGGCAGGCTGAAGCCGAGGATCGAATCCCGGCTGGGCCGCGTGACGCACTTGATGCCGTTGAAGCTCTCAAACCGCGACATCGCTTCGAGATCGGCCGTGAGCGGCGAACGCTCGAAGCCGGACCGCGGGCTGGACTGAGCGTGCGCGACGCCGAGCACGGTCATCAGACCCAAAGCGGCGGCGGCGACCAGGCCGGATCGGGTGAGTCGTTTGGTCGACCGCGTTGCAGTTGGGCGCATGCCGGATTCCTTTTGCCAGAGCCCCTCCGGGGCGGTTGCTTGAGAGCCCTCGGGGGGCGGTCTTCGGTCGTATCGGCCCGGGCATCCCCTGCGCGGGGTTGCGATCCGCCCATAGGTCATCGGTCCATACGGCGCGACGGCGTTGCGACGCGCCCGGTCCATGGGCAAAAACGTGCGGCTGCCACCCGCCCCAAACACCCTGTTTAGGTGTGCTCGCTCCGACGCAGTCGTTGTACGGGCCCGCGCAGCCGCGTGGCATGGTATCGCGTTCGATGGCGCTCAAGCGACCGGACGGCCCGATCGCGGGCGGTTTCAGCCGAGCGATCGCATCCGCGGGTTGGCCCGGCGTGCGGGCCTGTCTGCGGTTCTACGATGGTCGTCACCCCCGGTTCGGGCGCCGCCCGGCCTTCCTCTCCGCAGCGGGTCCTCCAACGGATGCATCCCGAGCGTGACGAACCCACCGGCGCCGGCGGGGTGTGCGCGGCGGAGGACGCCCGAGCGCGTCCGACGGATCTCCCGCCGCTTCATCCCGGCCCGTTCGCCCGGCATTGCTTCGGGCGCGACGTGAGGACACGCCGTGACCACCGCATCGACTCCGACCCACGCCCCCGCCCCCACGACCGCCGACCTCGCCATCTCCGGCGGCGCGGCCGTGCGCGAGACGCCCGTGCCGTTCATGCGGCCGCAGTTGCAGCCGCAAGACGTGGAAGCCGCGCACGCCGTGCTCCAGTCGGGCATGCTCCGCCAAGCGACCAAGTGTGCCGAACTCGAAGAACGATTCTCTGGGCAGACCGACGCCAAGCACGGGCTGACCTGCGCCAACGGCACGTGCGCCCTCCAACTCGCCTACGGCTCGCTTATCAAGCCGGGCGACGACGTGCTCGTCCCCGCGTGGACCTACATCGCCACGGCCAGCATGATCGTCGCCGCGGGCGCGCGCCCGGTCTTCTTCGACTGCCATGAAGACACGTTCCAGGCCGACCTCGCCGACGCCGCGGCCAAGCGCACACCGAAGACCACCGCCATCGCGCTGACGCACCTCTACGGCTGCCCGGTGGACATCGACGCGGCGCAGGCCTTCGCCGCCGAGCACGGGCTCAAGGTGATCTACGACTCGGCCCAGGCGCACCTGGCGCGGTACAAGGGCAAGGGCGTGGGCGCGTTCGGCGACGCGGTGACCTATTCGTTCTACGCGACCAAGAACCTGGGCACGGGCGAGGGTGGCATCCTGACGGTCAACGACGACACGCTCCGCGACACGATCGCGGCGCTGCGCTCGCACGGCGAGACCGACAAATACCTGCACACGTCCATCGGGTTCAACTACCGCATGAACGACATCACCGCCGCCATCGGCTGCTCGCGGCTCGATCGCCTGGAAGACGAGAGCAACGAGCGTCGCAAGGCCGCCGCGCAGTACACGGCGTTGCTCAAGGACATCGAAGGCCTGCACGCCCCCACCGTGACCGAGGGCGCCGAGCCGGTGTGGCACCTGTACACCGTCAAGATGGACCTGCCCAGGTTCAGTGTCGACCGCGACACGTTCTGCGAGGCGCTCAAGGCCGAGGGCGTGCCCACGGCGATCCACTACCCGCGCTCGCTCACCCGCCAGCCCGCATTCGCTGACGTGGAGGGCCTGACGCACCCGCCGGTGTCCGACGGCCTGTCGGCCCGGGTCCTCAGCCTGCCGATGCACCACGCGTTGACGGCCGAGGACATCGAGGCCGTGGGCGCCGCGCTTCGGAAGGTCGCGGCGGCGTACCGGGTCTAAGCAGTCGAGCGTTCGGACACTGGAAACAGCCAACGCGTTACTGCGCTATGAGCGATTCAATCCTGGGCGTGCAAGCAGCAGCGAAACCATCGCATCGGCGTGAAGACGCGCGTTCCGCACGCACGCGGCGGGTATGAGCGCGGTGGCGCCGCGCTGTAGATCGACCGTTGCGGCGCCCGTTTCGACACGGACCGCCGCGTTGATGGGCATGACCACCACGGGCCGATCGGCGTCCTCGGTCGGCAGGTCGAAGCGTTGATCGGGCGACAGTTGCACCTGGGCGATGTCGAAGTACGGGGTCCGCAATAGCTCGGCGTGCTGCGCACCGACCGGCAGCCGCGAGGCCTGCGGCGGCGGCTCGATCAGCAGGCTTTGGAGGGCCTGCGTGATGTGCAGTTCGCGTGGCGTGCGCATGTACTCCTTGGTCCAGTCGTACACGCGGAACGTCGTATCGCTCGGTGTTTGGACCTCCGCCACCAGCACGCCGGCGCCGAGGGCGTGGGGCGTGCCGCTGGGCAGATGATGGAGGTCGCCGGTGTGCGCTGTGTGCTGTTCGAGCAGCTCGACGACGCCGGCGCCGTGGGGCGTGCGGGTGAGCGCGTACTCGACGTCGGCGTGCGTGACGCCCGGGCGGAGCCCCTTGTAGATCACGCTGCCCGGCTCCGCTTCCACGACGAACCAGCACTCGGTCTTGAGGTGGGCGCTCGGATGGCGCGCGGCGTACTCGGGACTCGGATGGACCTGCACCGAGAGGTGCTCACGGGCGTCGAGGTACTTGACGAGCAACGGAAAGCCGCCCTCATTGCTGAGGCGAGTGCCGCCGAGCAGGCGTTGCTGCCAGAGCTGGATCGCATCGCGCAGCGTGTGCCCGGCGAGCGAACCGTTGGCGATGCGAGAGTGCTCAGCCCCGCCGCCCCCACCGCCGGCGCTGGTTGTTGCGAGGTCGGCCAGTTCCCAGCTCTCGCCGATCAGTTCACTCGGGGGGAGGGCCTTGCCCAAGCCGGCGAGTCGGCGCCCGCCCCAGACCTTGGGCTTGAGAATCGGCTCGAATACGAGCGGGTACGGGTTGGCGGCGTCGGGGGCGGACATAAAGGCGGTCCTTGTCGAGCCACGGGGTGCGCGGCACGGTCTCGGTCGTCGTGATCAATCGCCGGTGAGTTCGCGGTCTCGTTCCTGGGTTGATCCACCGGAGGCGTCATCTTTCACGCGGGCCGCGGATCGGATCGCGGCCCGGACATCGGGTGTGCACGCGCCCGGCACATGCATCTTCGGCGTCCGTCGGCACAGGGCGCCGGCCGAGATCTTGGGCCGGCCATACAGGTACGAGGCGAGCAGACCCATCGCGTCGCTGGCGTCATCGGCGATCGGCGCGTCCCTCTGGCGTTCCAGCCAGTGATCGGCCTCGGCGATCGCGGCATCGACCGCCTCGCCCGCAGGATCCACGTCCGCGATCGGTCGCCACCGGCCGAGGGCAACGGCGATCAGGCGGACCCAGCCGCGGCGTTCACTGGGCAGCACCGCCAGCCAGCGCGCCCGATCGAGGCGGTCGGCGTGCGCGAACGCCGGCTTGGTCAGCGCGGCGAACCGCGCGGCGCGGTCCTTCTGCCGAGCAGCGAGTTCGAACTGCTGCGTTGCCGCCGCGGCTTGCATGGCCTGGTTCGCTTCGACCGCCCCCGCGGCGCGGGCCTCGGGCGAGAGGTCGATCGCGCGTTCCGCGCGGGCCCGGTAGCTGTGCATCGGCTCACTGCCGTCGCAGGCGGCGGGGCATCTGCCCATTTCTTTGTAGACGCAGGGCGTGCCGCGAGGCGCCTGCGCCAGCTCACGCGGGTACCGGCAGAGCTCGAACAGATCGTCGAGCGCTTCCCCGTACCGGCCCGCGGCGTCTTTGTCTCGAAACGGACCGACGAGCGTCCGCGGCGCACGCTCCGTCACATCGAGCTCACCCAGGCGCACTTCCTTCCAGGTCGGCATCGGCGCGGCGGGATCGAGACGCATGCACCAGGCCCGCCAACGGTCCGTCGCGGCTCGATAGACGCGCGGCAGCAAGCCGCGCGCGACATCGAGAAACACCAGATCCGCTTCGAGCGCCGAGCCGGCGAGATACACGTCGAGCCCGCGCGTCACCGGACGGAGGTCGGCCGCGGGCGCACTCTCCTGAGTGCCATCCGCCGTTTCGGATTCGGCGGGCGCTTGTTGCCCGAGCCGCGAGCGCGCCAGGCGGCGGACATCGGCGGTGACGACGATGGTCACGGCTTGATGGTCGGACGATCGAAAGACAACGACGCCTCTGCGTGCCGGGAGCGCGGAGATCGATTCGGCGCCGAGGCCGCCGTCATCGGGCCAGTCGAGGGTGTGCGCCGGCGTGTGCTGCACGGGGTCGGCGCCCTTGCTGCTCGTGTCGCGCGTCGGCCGCGGCTTGGTGGGGTCCGAGCCGTGCCCGGATCGGACCTGGCGGGATCAGTCCTTCCCGAACGTCTCGGGATCGAACGGGCCGGTGGACATGCCGCTGACGCGTGCGGTGAAGGCGACCTTGCTGTTGGGCGGGTCGCCGATGACGCCCTGGACGTTGGTGACGAATCGCCGCCGCCCGCTCTTCACCTCGGTGGAGAGCAGGTACAGGCGATCGCCCGGCACGACGCCGTTGCGGAAGGCGGCTTCTTCGATGCGGAGCAGCGCTGCGAGCTGCGGGCCGCCCTTGGAGCGGTTGAAGAGATAGCACGCGATCTGGGCGGCGGCCTCCACCTGGAGCACGCCCGGCATGAGCGGGTAGTTCGGAAAGTGGCCCTCGACCCAGAAGGCGTCATCGGGGACTTCCATCACACCGAGACAGGCGGTGAGCGCGTCGTCGATCCAGACGATGCGGTCGGGGAAGAGCATGTCCCCGCGGTGCGGGATCCATCGCTGGAGCTCCTCTCGGCTGCACTCGGTCGCGCCGAGATCCATCGCCGACAGGTCCATGAGGAGGTCGGGCATCGCGGCGGCGGCGTCGCGCTCGGACGGGCTGCCGGCTTGGATGGTTTGCTCGTTGGTCATGCGTGCATCGGGGAGGCGTTCACCGCGGGATCGCCCGCGGCTCGATGGACATGCCCCGCCGATGCGTTTCGGCGGGGCGCGTAGCGTGCGACAGAGCGGCGGCTCTTAGGCCTCGGCCTTGTCGCGGAGTTCGAGGACTTCCTTGCGGATCTCCTGGGCGAGGTTCTTGATTTCCTGCATGGCGGTGCGGACGCGGGTGCCGGCGGCCTTGTTGCCGCCCTCGGCCTTGGACACGTCCTCTTCCGCTGCGGCGATGATCTGCTTCAGGCGTTCGTAAGATTCCACGGAACGTCTTCCTTTGCGTTCGAGGATCGGCGTGGCGGGCTGCGCGACGCCGGGGTGACAGAGAAAGGCGCTGCCCGCACTCGGGGCAGCGGGAGATATCTTCCTCTGCTCGCCGCTGAGGGCAAGCCGAGGAGGGCTCTGACCGAGCGCGAAGAACCGGTTTTCGTCGAATCACACCTGTTTAGGGGTATTCCGAACACCCTCTGAAGCCCTAAATCGGCCAAGAACTACCACATTGAGGGGTTGCCCGAGCGACGTCACGCGAGCTGTTTGACGAGTTTCTCCGCCCATCCGAGCGCCGCCTTTGCGTACGCAGGCGATCCCTCGTCGGCGTACAGCGCCGGCACACAGCCCGCGACCAGCAGACGGCGGACGTGGGCGAGGTGGGCGTAGTCCTCGCCGTTGTCGAGACCGAGGGCCTTGCGTGCGCGGGCGAGCGTTTGCAGCGGCTTCACGCCGTGGAGCGCATCGGGGTGCGCCCAGAACTGTCGCTCGAGATAGAGCGCGTCCTCGATCCACGAACCGGCGTGCACGAGGCCGAGATCGATCAGCGCGAGGTCTTCGTGGTCGTCCGGGCCGCGGCGCATGATGTTGGCGCAGTGCACATCACCGTGGCACCAGGTTTCGATCGGGCGGGCGTCCCACGTGCGGGTGAGCGTTGGCAAGAGCTTGGTCAGCTTGCGCAGGGCTTCGTTCCAGCGCTGGTCGTCGGGGATGTGCACGAGGCGGTCGCGGATGACGCGGCGCGAGCGGTCGACCAGGCCCGCCCAGTCCCGGGGCTGCGGTCGCGGGCCGACGGGGCGCACTTCGGCCGCGTCGCGGTGGAACCGCGCGACGACCTCGAGCGCGGCGCGGAGGTCTTCCTTGGTCAACTCAGCCGGCGCGAGCGCGGGGCCTAGGCGTTCGACCACGATCCACGCGAGGTCGTAGCCGCCGAGTTCGGTGTGTGATGCGATGACCCGCGGGAGCGGCGGCGTCTCGGCCGAAGCGTGCGCACGATCGGGACCAGCTAACGCGGTGTTCCACGCGAACTCGGCCGGGCCGACGGGGAGTTTGACGATGACGGGCTGCGGTTGGTCGCTGTCGGCGGGCGTCCAGTTCGAAGCGCCGGTCGCGGCGCCGCCGCGCTGGGCCGCGGTGATGAACCACTCGATATCGCCCAGCGAGCCTCTGCACGCCTCGCGGAGGGCGGGCTCGAGGGCGACAGCCAGATCGTGGGTGGACTCGCCCTGGGTCACGCCGATCGCCCCGCTTTCGCAGCGCGTGCGGAGCGGAACGTGCGTGCGGGGTTGCCGGCGATCGTGAACTGCATCCCGTGCCGCGAGTCTACCCCGAACGCACATGCTCCGAAACGGGCTTTATCGCGTCTCGACATCGGCGAGCGCCGCGATCTGGGCGGGCGTCAACTCCGCGGGGCGTTGGGTGGGCTGAACGCCTTCGGGCCAGCCAGCCGCGCCGTCGCGGCGGCCCTTGAGCGAAGCGCCGAGTTGCTTGCGGCGGGACGAGAAGAGCGTCTGCGCAAAGTCCACGACGCGGCGCAGGTCGCCCGGCGCCCAGTCGCGCGTTGGATCGCGGCGGAGGGCCACCATGGCGCTGGTGACATCCGGCCGGGGCCAGAAGCACTCGCGCGGCAGCACGGCGAGGCGCTCGACGTGTGCGCACAGCCCGGCCAAGACCCCGACGGGGCCGAACGCGTCGGTGTTGGGCTCGGCGGCGAGCCGGTCGGCGACCTCGCGTTGGATGGTCACAAACAGGCCGGTGCAGGCGGGTGTATCGGCGAGCAGCGTGGTGATGACGGGCGTGCCGGCGCCGTAGGGCAGATTGGCGATGAGCTGGAACGACCGGCCCGCGAGGGCTTCGTGAATGCCTGGGTGGAGCGCGCGTTTGCCGGCGAGGCAATCGCCTTCGACCAGCATGAGCCGACCCTCGGCGATGGCCTCGCTGAAGCGGTCGCGGATCAGGTCGGCCAGACCTCGGTCGAGTTCGCAGGCGATGACCCGGGCGCCGCGAGCGAGCAGCGACTCGGTGAGCGCGCCGGTGCCCGGGCCGATCTCGAGCGCGAGCGTGTTCGGGCCGACGTCCGCGGCGTCGGCGAGGCGTTCGATCAGGTTGTGATCGATCAGGAAGTTCTGGCCGAAGCGCTTGCGGGGCGTGAGGCCGCGTTCGGCGAGCATGGCCCGGATTTCGGCGAGGGTCTGCATGGGCGTTGTGGAGGCTACCAGTCGCCGGCGAGGATGCGGTCGATCGCGTGCGCCACGCCCTCGTCGGTGTTGGCGCGTGTGCGTCGGTCAGCGACCTCGGTGATCGCCGAGACCGCGTTGCCCATCGCGATGCCCAGCCGTGCCCGGCGGATGAGCTGGAGGTCGTTGATCTCATCGCCGATCGCGGCGATGCGGGTGGGGTCCGTGCCCGCGCGGCCGCTGAGCCACAACGCCGCGTCCCATTTGTCGGCGGCGGTGTCGAAGACCTCAACCAGATCGAACGGCTCGTCAACCGGTGGCGGCGCGGTGCGGGAGGGATCGGGATTGGGCGTGTCGGCGAACGTGGGCGTGAGAGCCGTGAACTGGTGCAGCCGGCCTCGGCCTTCGGCGATGCGGCCCATCTGGAACGCGGCATCCGCCACGACCGAAGCCGACCCGCAGACACCGACACGCAGCGTGTGCTCGGGGTGTTCGTCCTGCCCGATCGAGCGCACGCGTCGAACGCGTACGCCCATGTGATCGAACCACCACGCGGTGACCGGGTCCACATCGAGCCCGCGCTCGCCGGTGACGACGAGATAATCAAACCCCGCGGCGTCGGCGTCTTTGAGCACGATCGCGGGCAGGCCGGCGGCGACGACGCCCTCGGCGAGATCACGGGCGAGTTCCTCGCGCATCGCAAAGCGGTGGAGCGTCTTGCCTGAAACCGGATCGGCGATGATGGAGCCGCCGGCGACGATCACGGGCTCGCGCTGGCCGATGCGTTGGATGGCGCGCTGCGATTCGGCCAGCCCTCGGCCGGTGCCCACGGCGATCGTCAGGCCCGCCCGGCGAGCCCGCTGCACGGCCGCGACGCTCGCGTCGGAGACTTCGCCGTCGGGGCGCAGCAGCGTGCCGTCGAGATCAAGCACGAGCAGGTCGTACGGGATGTCGGGCTGCGAGGCACGCGTCACGGCGGGCGAGCGTAGCGGGCTCAGTCGTTCGACGAACGTGCAGAAGACGAAGTCGATGCCGAGCCCGAGCGCCCGGGGTGGACTTGGATCTTCGGTCCGGTCTCGGGCTTGGCCGTGCCGTCTCCGGAAGCATTGCCCGCGACGTTGAGCTGCGGGCTGGACCCGTCGCTCTCGGCATCATCGGAATCGACTGAATCGACGGCGACATCGCTCGACGCTTCGGGGCCGAAGAAAATCACGTTCTTGCCGGCGCGTTTGCCTTGGAGCGCGAGCTCGTCGGCGCGTTCCACGAGTTCGGCGGCGTTCCGGCCGTCCCACGGGAACGTCGCCAGCCCGCCCGAGATCGTCAGCTTGCCGGGCGCCTCGGCGCCGAGCTTGGGGAAGCGGTGCTTGGCGATCTGATCTTGGAAACGCCGGGCGAGTTCTTCGGCGGTCTTGGGGTGGGCGCTGGCGGTTTCGCGCGGGCCTTCGGGCTCGTGGAAGATGACCGCGAACTCATCCCCGCCGATGCGGCAGACGCGGTCCGTCGGGCGGATCACGCTCTTGAGCAGACGCACGGCCTCGGTGAGGATCTCGTCGCCCGCGCCGTGGCCGTAGCGGTCGTTGTACGACTTGAAGTCGTCGATATCGAAGAGCAAGAGGGTCACGCTTCGGCGGAGGTCCTTGCCCTGGCGGATCGCCGAATCGAGGAAGCGATCGAAGTAGCGGCGGTTCCAGGCGCCGGTGAGCATGTCGGTGAATGCGGCGAGGCGCAGCTCGGTGTGCAGCTCGCCCAGATACAGCCAGCCGCCGAGCCAGCCCGCGTGCGGGCGGAGGCGTTCGGTCTGACCCTGAGCGGCCAGGGACTTGCTGCGGAGCCAGCCGTAGCGGAGGCCGCGCCAGGTGACGAGCGCGCCCCGGGCGCCGTTGGTCTCTTCCTGCTCGCCGGTGAGGAAGTCGGGAACAAACTCGACGTCGTCGGCGCCGACGCGGCTGCGAATAAGGTCGACGGCGGCGCCGCGGACTTCTTCGCTGCGCGCGATCAGATCGATGAGACGTTCATCGCCCGCCGGGCCGGAGGACAGGGGCGCTGCTTCGATCATCTCGTCCACCATGGGCACGACATCACCCGGCGCGCTCGCCGCGGGCGCCGCGGGCACGGGCTTGTCGGACGGCGGAGGATCGATCGAGACGGGGTTGTGCATGTCCGGTTCCGAGCTGATGGGAGATTCGTGTGAGCCGCCTTCGGCCGATTCGCCGGATGCCGTCTCGGCCGCGCCGAGAAAATCGGTGACCGGCGCATCGGGCAGCGGGGCGAGATGCGATTCGGCTTCGGGACTCGGCGTGATCTCGGTCGTTGATTCGGCGGCGCCGCGAGGCCGCGGACGCAGCGTGTCGCTGAGGGTGCGGGCCGAGGCGGTGCGTTCGATGAGCCCGTGATACGGCGCGGGGTCGCCCGCGGCTTCACTCGCCGACTCGACCACCCGCAGCACGCGGACGTCGGGGTCGATATGCCGCAGCGCGGCGACGAGTTCGCTCGCACGATCCGCCGCGGGTTCGGCATCCGGCGAAACGATGACGAACGCTCGCTCGGGGGAATAGGCGTCGATCGGGTCGGCCAGCTCGCCGATGGCGTCGTAGGCCGTGGGCGCGCGGACGAGCTCGATCGCGGGATCCAGGCGCAGACGGCCATCGAGGCCGGTTCGGCCCACGAGAATGACCCGGAGCTCAAGCAGCTCGTCGTCCCGCGACACGGTGTGTTCCTCGCTCCCTCGCTGTTCCGGCCGACGCCTGCGCGTGGGCCGCCTCGTCTCTCGTTGGATGACCTCGGCGCCCGCTTGGTTGGGCTCCTCGGTCGCGGCGTCAGTCAGGCGCATCGTCATGGAGTGGGTCTTCCGCCAGCAGCATGCTGAGCTCGTCATCACTGAGCAGGTCGTTCGGGTTGCCGCCCTTGGAGCCGCCGCCATGGGCGGCGCCGAAACCGTCGGCCCGGTCGTGGTCATCCCCGGCCAAACGCAACGTAGGCGGGCCAACGGCCGGGGCGGGGTTCGCGGGCGCCAGCGCGCCCGCCCAGACCGCTCCCGAGCCGCTCTGTCTGTGCAGCCCTTGGAGTTTGTACATGTGTACCAGGTACGAAGTCAGCAGATCCCTTTCCTCGGGTCTATTCGTGAAACCATTGACTCGGCAAGCTTTTGAATACCTCCCAGGACAAGCGAATTCACCCGTGACATTTAACTACGGAGAAATGTGGCGTCGACGGATCCGGACCACCGTGACTCCATCGTGACCAAGAAAGCGAGGTATTTCATGGGTCGTATCATCAATCTGGTGACCTTAGCTGACGTCATTCTCCATACTGTAGAAATCGGGGTACGGGAGCTATCATCCACGGTGCGTGAGTTGTAGTTATATTGTTGAGTGCTGTGAGTATTCTATTGGATGCATAGAACGGTGAACGGTGAACGGTACCGGGGCAACACGGTCCAACACCACTCAAATATCCAGCAGCATACCCAGCTTATGCCCGATTTCGTCGTTTGAGCCAGTTTTGAAGGCTACTTTCGACTTA
>JBCBZM010000120.1:0-8029 GCA_039815345.1 Planctomycetota bacterium
GGCGGGTCGGCGGGGTACCGCGGGCCGCACGTGCTGTTTTATGGTCACTACGACGTGCAGCCGGCGGATCCGATTGAGTTGTGGGAGTCGGGGCCGTTCGAGCCGGTGGTGAAGCCCGCGGACGGCGCCGGGCCGGACGCGGTCGGCGAGCGGATCGTGGCGCGGGGGGCGTGCGACGATAAGGGGCAGGTCGCGACGTTCCTTGAAGCATTGCGCGCTTGGAAGGATGTGACCGGTGAGGCCGCGGGGGGCGTGCGGTTCACGGTGCTGCTTGAGGGTGAAGAGGAATCGGGCTCGGTGAACCTTGAGCGGTTTGTGCAGGCGCACAAGGGACGGCTCGGTGAGTGTGACGTGTGTTTGATCTCGGACACGGGGATGTTGGGCCGCGGCAAGCCGGCGATTACCTACGGCGTGCGCGGTTTGAGCTACACGGAGATCACGCTGCACGGGCCGGATCAGGACTTGCATTCTGGTTTGTGGGGCGGGCGGGCGCCGAACCCGTTGAACGAACTGACCAAGGTGCTCGGGCAACTCTGGGACGCGGACCGGAAGGTGACGATCCCGGGGTTCTACGACACGGTGCGGCCGATCGAGGACATGGAGCGGGCCGAGTGGAACAAGCTCGGCGTGGACGCGGCGGCGGCGCTCAAGACGATCGGGCTCGGGCCGGACGCGGACGTGGGCGAGGCTGGGTTCACGGCGACGGAGCGCGAGTGGGCGCGGCCGACGGCGGAGATCAACGGGATCATCGGCGGATACACGGGCGCGGGCGCCAAGACGGTGATCCCGTCGTCGGCTTCGGCGAAGGTGAGCTTCCGGTTGGTGGCGGATCAGGACCCGGACGACATCCGCGATCGGTTCTTCCGGTGGCTGGATGAGCGCACGCCGGCGGGCTGTCGGTGGGAGAAGGTGGACCACGGCGGCGGGCACCCGGCGACGGTTTCAACGGAGAGCCCGGTGCTGGACGCGGCGCGGCGGGCGCTGAAGCAGGCGTCGGACGTGGACGCGGCGCTCATCAAGTCGGGCGGCTCGATCCCGGTCGCGGGGCTGCTCAAGTCGGGTCTCGGGATCGAGACGATCTTCATGGGGTTTGGGCTCGAGGACGACCGGGTGCACTCGCCGAATGAGAAGTTCGAGCTGTCGTGCTTCAAGCTGGGCGTGCGTTCGCACGCGGCGTTTATTGATGAGCTCAGGCGGCTTGAGAGCTAGGCTCGGTTTGCTGCGGCTCGGCTGACGGCGTTGCGGCTGGGCCGGGCTCGGCGGGCGTGGTTTCCGATGGAGTCGGTTCTGCTGTGGGGGTCTCTGTCGCGGACGGCTTGGGCTGCTGGGCCGCTCGCCGGGCGGCGGCGCCGGCCTTGTGCTTATCATCCTGTTCGCGCAGGTGCTTCTGGTAGCGGATGCGTAGCTCGGCGACCTCGGCCTTGAGGCTGTGGAGGTGGCACTGGTTGCGGGCGTGCATCGTGGCGGTCCAGAGGAACGCCAGGACGGCCGCGGCGCCGATGCCGGCGAGGAGCGCCCAAACTGAGAGGGAAAAATCGGCCACGGCGGCGTATCGCCCGTGCAGGTGCGCGACTTGAGAAAGCCCCGAGACTTGAGAAGGTTCGTAGACTCTTGGGTATGAGTTGGCCGGTGCGTAGGAGTTGCAAGAGCGGCGGGTTGGCGTGCTGGGCGTGCTGGGCGTGCGGCGGCGTGCTGGCGTGGCCCGTGCTCCCGTGGTCCGTGCTGGCTTGGTTCGTGCTGAGCTTGACGGCGTTGTCGCCCGCGATCGCCCAAGACGACGGCGCGATCGGCATCCAGCCGGAAGACGTCGGCGGGCCGGTGGCGGGCACGGGAACGGGCGAGGTCCGTGTGGACATCGACTCGATCGGCTTCGGCGGCGCCCGGCCGGGCGACTGGACGGGTTTGCGGCTGAGCGTGCTCGACACGGCCGAGCGCCCGCGCACGCTGCTGATCCGCTGGACCGGGTACGACCAGGACGGCGATTCTCCGCTGTACGAACGCGCGATCGCGAACAACCCGGGTCAGCGGCTGTCGGTCTGGTTGTACGGACGCTTGCCGCACGGGTTCAACTCGGACACGCCGATCGAAGTGTCGGTGTACGAGGGGCTCGAAGGCGAGGCGGGCGCGGAGGGTGTTGGGTATCGCGCGGGTCGGCTGCTCGGGCGGGCGCTGACTTCGATCTCGGCGTCGGGCGCGGGCGTGGGGCGGTTGTCGCTGGAGACGAGCGCGCGGTACGCGATCGTGGGGACTTCGGGCATGGGCTTGCCGCGCTACGCGACCCGGCCGCCGAACATGGCGAATGCGAACTGGGCGCCGTTGGCTCATGAGTTGGTGGAGTTGCAGGGTGGCTTGACGCCCGAGCAGTTTCCCGATCGCTGGATGGGGCTGGCGTCGACGGAGGTGATTGTCTGGGAGCGCGGGGACCCGGCGGACCTGCGCGTCGCGCGGTCGCGGGCGCTGCGCCGTTGGGTGGAGCGCGGCGGGCACTTGATTGTGGTGCTGCCGGCGGCGGGTCAGGAGTGGAGCGCGAGCCTGAACAACCGTCTCGCCGACGTCTTGCCGCGGGTTTCGATCGAGCGGCGTGAGGGCGCCGACTTGGAGCTCTACCGCGGTTTGCTGACGGGTGAGCGACCGGGGCGGTTGGAGCCTCGGGTGATCCCGGCGCGCGGCGTGGTACACGTATTTGAGCCGATGGCGGACGCCGAGCCTTTGGAAGCGATTCCGCTGCTGGCTGGTGCGGACGGCAGCGTGGTGGTCTCGCGGCGGATCGTGGGCGTGGGGATGGTGACGGTGGTGGGGTTGAATCTGCGGGCGCCGAGTTTGGCGGCGCTCGGCTTGCCCTCGGCCGATGCGTTCTGGAACCGTGTGCTCGGGCGTCGCGGGCGCTTCCCGTCGGCGGAGGAACTGAAGTCGGACCAACTCCGGGTCTTCAGCGACGTCGCGAGCAGCTCGCGGCGCGCGGTGGTGTACGACGCGGGCATCTCGACGATGATCTCGAAGACCGGGCGGGCGGCGGTGGGGCTGCTCGCGGGGCTCGGACTGGGTGTGGCGTACATCCTGGTCGCCGGGCCGGTTGGGTTTGCGGTCTTGAAGCGGACCAACCGGACGCGGCACGCGTGGGTGATGTTCGTGGCGGCGGCGGGCGTGTTTACGGCCGCGGCGTGGACGGCGGCGGCATCGCTTCGGCCGCGGCAGGTGGATGGCACGCACCTGACGTTTCTAGAGCATGTGTACGGCCAGCCCATTCAGCGTGCGCGAACGTGGATGGGCGTGCTGCTGCCGGGCTACGGCGACGCGACGCTGCGTGTGGGCGAGGCGCCGGGCGCCCGCGATCGGGCCGATGGTTCGGGCGCGTGGGATCTGATCGCGCCGTGGGAACCGATGGCGGGCGGCGCGCGGGGCGGCTTTCCGGATGCGCGTGGGTACGCGGTACAGGCCTCGGCGCCGGACTCGATCACGGTTCCGACGCGCGCGACGGTGAAGCGCATCCGTGCCGATTGGGCGGGCGGGCCGCGGTGGTCGATGCCGAGACCCGTCGGCGGTGCTGAGCCGGTGCTCACGCCGGAGAGCACATGGCGCGCGGGCCCGATGATGACGGGAACGCTCGAGCACGAGCTGCCCGCGGCGATCGATCGGCCCTTGTTTATTGTGGTGCCGCCTCAGGAAGATGTCGGGGCGGCGCCTCCCGGTGATCTGATCACGCGAGCGCGTGCGTTCGTACTTTCGGAGTCTTGGGCGCCCGGTGTGCCGATCGATCTTGCTTCGTTGACGGCGGACGGCACGGAGGTCGCGTCGTACCTGCGGACGTATGCGAACGATCGGACGGACCGGCCGCAGGGATTCGGCTCTGGCTTGACGGCGGCGGCAGATATCGTGAGCAACCCTGACCGGTTGTACGCGCTGGCGGTGTTCGGCCAACTGATGCCGCCGCAGATCCAGGACACGGACGCGGGTCGCGAGCCGATCGTTGCGGCGCGTCGGGCGAGCCACGGGTGGGACGTGGATCGGTGGTTGACGCAGCCTGGGTTGATCGTGATCGGGCGTGTGGAGACCTCGGGCCGGGGCGCGTGCCCGTCTCCGATTTATGTGGGCGATGAGACCGAGCCGGTGCGTTCAACGGGCGTGACGATGGTGCGTTGGATCTATCCGTTGGAGGCCTCGCCGCCGAAGACGGCTCCGTCGGCGCCCTCGATGGATGATGATGGCGCCTGATTCCGGCGTGCGAAAGGTGGCGTTGCGGTGGCGATGATCGAGACGGTGAACCTGACGAAGCGGTACGGGGAGTTGGTGGCGCTCGACCGCTTGAACCTTGCGATCGAGCAGGGCGATTGCTTCGGGTTCATCGGGCCGAACGGCGCCGGCAAGACGACGACGATCAAGATCCTCGCGACGCTGCTGAAGCCGTCGTCTGGGCAGGCGCAGATCGACGGCTTGACGGTCGGCTACCAGAACCGCCAGATCCGGCCGCTCATCGGGTACGTGCCCGATTTCATGGGCGCGTATGAAGACATGGTGGTGACGGAGTACCTGGAGTTCTTCGCCGCGGCGTACAACATCCACGGCGACGCTCGGCGGCGCGTGGTGGGGGACGTGCTCGAGCTGACGGATCTGGGCTACAAGGCGACGGCGGAAGTGAACAGCCTGAGCCGCGGCATGCAGCAGCGGCTGTCGATCGCGCGGGTGTTGTTGCACGATCCGAAGGTGCTGCTGATGGATGAGCCGGCGTCGGGGCTCGATCCGCGGGCGCGGATCGAGATTCGGGAGCTGCTCAAAGAGCTCAAGCGGATGGGCAAGACGATCCTGATCAGCTCGCACATTTTGCACGAGCTCGCGGAGCTGTGCAACGTGGTCGGGGTGATTGAAAAGGGACAGTTGCTCTTCAGCGGGCCGGTGCAGGAGATTCTGCGTCGGGCGAAGGTGGGGCACGTGCTGCACATCGGCGTGGTGGATCGGCCGAAAGAAGCGGCGCAGTTGGTGGCCAAGGCGCCGGGCGTGAAGAAGGTTTCGCTGGCGGCGGGCGAGGCGGGCGGCGAGCCGATGATTCATGTCACGTATGAGTCTGCCAATGGCTCCGGCGGCGGTGGCTCCGGGGGCTCGTACACGGATCTGCCCTCGATCCTGGTGAACCAGGGCTTCCGCATCACGCAGTTCACGGAGGAGCCGGTGAACCTGGAAACGGCGTTTATGCGTCTGACCAAGGGGCTGGTGCAGTAACCGGCCGGGCGCCGCGCGGTCCCGTTTGGGCGGTACACCGTACGGATATGATGCTCGCCCGGGGGCGATGTGATTGAGGACAACTGAACAGGGAGATCGATCCGATGCGCACGAAGTTGTTGATGGTGCTGGTCGCGGCGCCGATGGTGTTGGCGGCTCCGAGGACCGAGGCCGCGGGCCCGCCCGCGACGGAGCAGCGGCCTGTGGCCGATGTGCTCCACGGCGTTGAGATGGTCGACCCGTACCGCTGGCTGGAAGGCGACAACACGGACCCCGACCGGATGGGCAAGCCGACGGACGAGGTCACCGAGTGGTCGATGGCGCAGAACGGGTACACGCGGAGCGTGCTCGATCGGCTGCCCGGCCGGGCGGAGCTCGAGAGTCGGCTGCGTGAACTGATGGAAGTCGGCTCGGTGGGTTCGCCGCAGATGGCGGGCGACCGGTATTTCTACACGCGACGCGAGGGTTCGCAGCCGCAGCCGATCGTGTACCTGCGCGAAGGGCACGACGGGGCGGAGCGCGTGCTGCTCGACCCGATCGAGATCGATTCGAGCGGTTTGACGACGGTATCGTGGTTCCGGCCGAGCCCGGACGGCGAGTTGCTCGCGTTCGGCATGTACCGTTCGGGCGATGAGAACAGCACGCTGTACCTCATGGACGTGGGCACGGGCGAGTGGCTGGCCGACGAGATCCCGGGCAAGGTCGGGCTGAGCGGGTGGATGCCCGACAGCCGGTCGTTCGTGTACTCGCGGCTGGAAGAGCTGGACGACCCGTACTCGCGCGAGTCGCGATATCACGTTGTTGGCCGGCACTGGACGAAGGATCCGGTGCTCATCCGCCAACGCGATGTGCGCGAGATCTACCGCGACAAGAACTACAGCGAAGAGAAGCTGCGCGAGCTGGCGGGCACCTGGGGCCCGAGTGTCGGCGTGAGCGAGGACGGTCGGTGGATGCTCGTCTACTACTTCACGGGCACGGCGAGCAACGACCTGTGGGTCGTGGATTTCGACCGGTTCCTGCGCACGGGTGAGTTCGTCAAGAACGAGATTCTCGTCGGCGGCACGTCGCGGCTTTCGGGCTCCGTGCACGGCGACACGATGTTCCTGCGCATCGACGACCGAGCGCCGAACGGCGAGGTGGTCGCGGTCGACCTGAACAGCCCGGATCGCTCGAACTGGAAGAGCGTCATTCCCAATAACCCGAACGCGGTGCTCGAAAGCGTGCAGGTCGCGCGGGGTCGCCTGATCGCGAGCTATCTCGAGAACGCGTCCACGCGGCTCAAGCAGTTCGCGTTCGACGGCACGCCGATGGGGCTCGTCGAACTGCCCGGCATCGGCTCGGCTGGGCTCAGCACCAACGCCGATCGGACGGAGGCGTTCCTCTCCTTTTCCAGCTTCAATGAGCCGCGGAGCCTGTACCGCGTTGATCTGGCGTCGGGCGAGCGGAGCCTGTGGGCCCGTCCCGATGTGCCGGTCGATCCTTCGCTGGTCGAGGTGAAGCAGGAGTGGTTTACCAGCGCCGACGGCACGCGTGGCAGCATGTTCATCGTGCACAAGAAGGGCCTGGAACTCGACGGCGACAACCCGACGCTGCTGTGGGGCTACGGCGGGTTTGATATCAGCATGACGCCGAGCTTCAGTTCGACGCTGTTCCCGTGGTACGAGGCGGGCGGTGTGTTGTGTTGGCGAACCTGCGCGGCGGCGGCGAGTACGGCGACGAGTGGCGCCGGGGCGGGCTGCTCGAGAACAAGCAGAACACGTTCAACGACTTCATCGCCGCTGCCGAGTGGCTGCAGAACAACGGGTACACGAGCGCGGAGCGGCTGGCCGTCGCGGGCGGCTCCAACGGCGGGCTGCTAACCGGCGCGATGGTGACGCAGCGTCCGGACCTGTTCAGCGCGGCGATCATCGCGGTGCCGCTGCTCGACATGATTCGGTACCAGGACTTCCTCATGGCGCGGTTCTGGGTGCCGGAGTACGGCACGGCGGAGAATCCCGATCACTTCGGATTTCTGAAGGCGTACAGCCCGTACCAGAACGTTGAAGAAGGCACGGCCTATCCGGCGGTGTTCCTGACCGCGGGTGAGAACGACACGCGCGTGCACCCGATGCACGCGCGCAAGATGGCCGCCGCGTTGCAGGCCGCGACCACGAGCGACCCGAGCGAAGATCCGATTCTTCTTTGGGTTGACTACGAGGGCGGCCACGGCGCGGGCAAGCCGTTGGACGTGCGTGTGCGCGAGGTGACGGACTCTCGCATGTTCGTGATGTGGCAGACGGGCATGCTCGACGACCGATAACCGGCACTGCATGATAACTTAGATAATACGTGCAAGGCGCACCGGTAACGATGCGCCTGTTTTTATAGAAAGTCTAGAAGAAACCCCAACTCTGATGGTCAGTCGGAAGAATAGTGACCGGTGAACCCCTTGGCCGACCGTGTGTTGTGGTCCGGCCGCCGAGAGGAGAGCTTGGTCATGGTTTCGTTGCCTTCTGTTGTGGTCGCTGGTGTGTCCGCTGCGTTGGTCTCCGCCGCCGCAAACGCTCAGTCGGTGACGTTCTTCGCGCCGCTGTCGTCGAACCCGGACTTCTCGTTCGTGGACGACACGCGGATCGAGTCGCGCTTCCGGGCCGACGCGAACAACTGGGACTCACGGCTTGAGTTCGACAGCTTCCCCGACAACGGCGAAGAACAAGTAGGCGTGGGCAACGGGCGGTCGTTCTTCGAGAACCAGACGTTCGGCTTCGACCTGTCGTTCGACGCGATGACGGACGAGGTGACGTGGTCGATCACGGCGCCGGGCGGCGCGGTGACC
>JBCBZM010000111.1:0-9325 GCA_039815345.1 Planctomycetota bacterium
CGACGCCGTCGTTGATGAACCCGTCGGCGGCGCCCACCGCGACGCGACCGGCGCGGGCGAACGACTGCGCGACTGGATCGTCGGCCAACTCGACGAGCTTGTGGGGACCGACCCGGAAACACTCGTTAACGAACGCTACGAGCGGTTCCGGCGGCTGGGCGAGTACCAAGAAACAGCGGCGGCCGAGGTCGAAGGAAGCTCCGCAGAAGCCTCTGGAACCTGAGCAAGTCTCGCGGGCTCCCATGCCCCCTGTTTAGGCATCGAAGGCCGGCTGATCCCATCTCAGAGCCCCTGGCGTAACGCCGTGGTGACCGTCTTGATCGATCGCTTTGACTGGCGCGGCGAGATCGGGTAGGCTCTGCCCCCGCTCCGGATCCGACGTTCGCATTGCGTTCGGATATTTGGCTCCGAAGTGCGGCCGAGAGGGTTGCTTGGCTAAGAAGAAGACCACGCGAAAGAAATCGGCAAAGAAGGCTCCTGCAAAGGCGGCTTCGAAGAAGCCGGTCGCAAAGAAAGCGGCGAGCAAGAACGCGGCGACGAAGAAGGCCGCCAACAAGAAAGCCACGGCCAAGAAGACCGCCGCGAAAAAGGCGCCGGCCAAGAAGTCTCCGTCTAAGAAGGTCGCCGCCAAGAAAGCCGTGAGCAAGAAGGCGCCCGCGAAGAAGGCGGCTCCGAAGAAAGCCGTTGCGGCGAAGAAGACGACAACCAAGAAGCCGCCAGCCAAGAAGACGACAGTCAAGAAGTCGGGCGCGACGAAGCCCGCCGCGAAGCCCGAAGCCGCAGCGCCGCCCACCGAAGGCGACAAGAAGCCGGTGCGCAAGGGCATCACGATCGTCTCACAGAAGCCGGCGAAGAAAATGTCGCGCAAGACGGCCGCACTGAAGATGCCGGAGCTCGGCGGCGGGATTCTCGGCCCGGGTACGAAGAGACGTCGCCCGCTGATTCCGTCGGGCCCGTCGGCGCCGGCGACCTCGGCTGACGCCGCGCCGGTCGACGGCAAACGCAAGAAGAGTCCCTTCAACAAGCGTCAGCTCGACAAGTTCCCGGAGATCCTGCTTACAAAGCGGCGGGAGCTGATAGGCGATGTTTCGTTGCTCGAAGGCGAGGCCCTTCAGCCCGGCGGCGGCGGCGAGAGCCACCTGCCCCAGCACATCGCCGAGCAGGGCTCCGACACCGCGGACCAGTCGCTGAACCTGAATCTCGCCGCGGCCGATCGCCGGCTGATCAAGGAGATCGACGACGCGCTGCAGCGCATCGCCGACAAGACGTTCGGCCTGTGCGAGCTGACGGGCGAGCCGATCGGCAAGGAGCGGCTCGACGAGTTGCCCTGGGCCCGGTACTCCATCGAGGCGGCGCGCTCGCTGGAACGCCGCGGCCGGCCGTGACCCGCTCTGACACGACGCGCACCGCGGCCCGCTCGCCCCGCGCATGGGCGACGATGCTCGTCGTGCTGCTGCTGGGCCTGGCGTCCGACCTCATCTCCAAGCATCTGGCGTTCGAACGCATCGCCGATGCGCCCGTGGTGATCACGCGCGAAGACGTGATGGCCGCCGACCGGATCGGCGCGCTCCTGCCCAGGCACGAACCGGTCGTGGTCGTCCCGAGCGTGCTTGAGTTTACGCTGGTGATCAACGAAGGCGCCGTCTTCGGTATCGGCGCCGGCAAGCGGTGGTTCTTTGTCGTGTTCACCGGCGGGGCCATGCTGTTCGTGCTGTGGCTGTTCGCGACGGGCGCTCGGGCCAACGACGCATGGGCGCACACCGGCGCCGGGCTGCTGCTCTCGGGCGGTCTCGGCAACATGTACGACCGGTTGCAGTTCGCGTGCGTGCGCGACTTCATCCACCCGCTACCCGGCGTCGAGATCGCGGGCCGAGAGATCTGGCCCTACGTGAGCAACGTCGCCGATTTTTGGGTGATCATCGGGATCGTGCTGCTGCTGTGGCGCGCGTGGATGGCGCCGCCGGAGTCAAAGCCCGAACCCGTGAAGTCCGAACCGTCCGACGGGCCAGATCCTTCCGAAGTACAGGCCCCGGCTGATTAGGTCAGACCGTGGCCGCGGCGCGCTGGCGGATGCCGTCAATCATCGAGCCGATCTCTTCGGCCATGCGCGAGTTGGGGAACTCGTCCAGAATCCGCTGGCCGATGATGGTTGCGGTTTCCCACTGTCGATCCTGTACGGCGAGCTTGAACTGCGCCGCCAGGTTCTCGCGGGCCTTGCCGATCACGCCCCGGGCGATCTCTCGGTATTGCTCGGCGTCCTGCTCAGTGAGGTAGCCGTCGAGCTCTTTGAGCAGCTCCATCGCCTCCTCGGGGCGATCGCCGCCGCTGGCCTCGAGCAGCCGCCGTTCGAGGTCCCTGCGGTATTCCTGGCGGGCGCGTTCGACGCGCGTGGGCAGCTGCTCGGTGCGCGGGGACTCCGGATAGAGCCTCTGGATGCGCGCGGCCTCGGCGAGGGCGTCGGTCCAACGCCGCTGCACGATTAGCGTGTCGAGCCCGCCGATCGCGCCGGCGACCTCTTCGTTGAGCGTCTTGGCGCGGGCCTGCTCGATGCGTTTGCGGAAGTCGGCCGCGTCGGCGCGATAGCCGAAACGATCGGCGAGTTCGTTGCAAAGAATGATCGCGGCGTTCCAGTTTCGGCCGCCGATGTCTTCCTCGATCGCGCGGCGCAGCAACTCGCGTTCGCGGTTGCGATAGAGCACACGCCGTGCATCGTCGGAGAGCGCCGCCTGCTCGCCGAAACGTTCGAGAACCCGCCGCACCTCGCGGACTTCCTCGGTCAGCACGCCCATGCCCGGGCTTGCCGAGGCCTGCGGCCGGGCGAGCATGGCGGTGATGGGCGCGGCGACCGCGGCCAGCCCCATGCCGATGGCGCCGACGATGACGAGCAAGTCGTTCTCGGACGAGATCCCGAACGCGAGCAAGCCTGCGCCGACCAAACCCGTGACGAGGTACGACCCGTAGATAAGGCCGTTGTGATTCGAAACCGCCATAGCGCCCTCCCGATCTCGGCACGCCGGCGGAGCCGGAGGCCGATGGGCCGCAAGCCTTTTCCCACGAATCAACTGCCCGGCGTCGGATCGCCGCACTGGCGGGCGCCGGGAACAAGGCAGAGGAACGACAGACCACTATCGGCGGCCTTGAACTGGTGCTCCTCGTTCGCCGGGACGTAGACGACATCCCCGCGTTTAATCGGACGTTCCGCCCCGTCGAGAAGGATTGTTCCCCCACCATCCTCGATGAACACCTCGTGCTCGTAGTCGTGGCTGTGCCGGGGCGTGTGTCCGTGGGGCTCGACGGTAAAGTGCCGAAGCGAGAAGTTCGGCGCGCCGTGCTCTTTGCCGACCATGAGCGCCATGCGGGCGCCCTTGACGCCGTCCATCTGAACGGGCGCGTGGTCGACGTCGTGAATGTTGCGGATATGCGGCATCCGTGCGCGCCCTTTCTCGTCGTACGTTGGCTTGCCCCAATAGTCTACACGCATGATGCCAACCGACACACCGCCCGCCGGAGACCCCCCGGGGGACCGCCCAGACGCCGCTGCTCACGCCGACAAGCCGGCGCCGCTGCGTGTGACGACCTTTACGCTCGGCCCGCACCAGACGAACTGCTACGTGCTGGCCAGCGGCGATCGCTGCTGGCTGATCGACGCGGGCTTCGGCGCCGGCGCCATGAGCCGGCACATCCGCGAGCAGGGCCTCACCCCCGAAGCGCTTGTGCTCACCCACGCCCACGTCGACCACATCGGCGGCGTCAGCGAAGCATTGGCCGAGCTCGATCGCAAAGTTCCGGTCTGGATCCACGACGACGAAGCCCAATGGCTCAACGAGCCCGAGTTAAACCTGAGCGCGAAGATGGGCGTGCCAACCACCGCGCCCGGGCCCGACGACACCATCGCCGACGGGCAAGAACTGACACTCGGCTCGACGACGTGGAAGGTCCTGCACACGCCGGGGCACTCGCCCGGGAGTGTGACGCTCTATTGCGCGGCCGCGGATCTCGCGTTCGTCGGCGATGCGCTCTTCAACGGCTCGACCGGCCGATGGGACTTCCCGACGAGCAACGAGGCGAACCTGCGCCGGTCGGTCACCGAGGTGCTCTTCAAGCTGCCGCCGCAGACACACGTGCTCAGCGGGCACGGCGACCCGACCACGATCGGGCACGAACGCGAGACCAACCCGGTCGCGCGGGACATGTGGGGCTGGCGACCGGACTAGCTCGGATCGCGGTCGAGCTGGCGGCCGGGCGTGGTCGGCTCGCGGAGTTCGAACCGGAACACGTCGGGCCGGGCGTAATGGCCCGACACATCCAGCGTCATGCGTTCGCGGTCGCACATCTCCAAGTCCAGATCGGCGATGAGCAGCCCCGGCTCGTCCCAGATCGGGCCGGCGATGATCTCGCCGTTGGGCGCGATGATGCACGAACCGCCCCGATTCACGAGCGTCTTCGGCTCGGCCGCCATTTCGGGCGTGCGGTCGAGATACGCGGGCAGGTCCTCGGCCGCCTGCACCTGACCCGCGGCCAGCACGAAGCATCGGCCCTCGAAGGCGTAATGCCTGGACGCAACCACGTGGCGGTCGTGCACCGTCGGCCAGACCGCGCAGTGCACGTGCTCGCCCGCGTCGTGCATCGCCTGGCGGGCCAGCGGCATCCAGTGCTCCCAGCAGACCAACGACCCCACGCGGTAGGCGCCGGCCTTCGCGGACTCGGCTTCCACCGAGCGCAGCCCGGCGCCGTCGCCGTAGCCCCAGATCAGCTTCTCGGTGTACGTCGGCACGAGCTTTCGGTGGTGGTTCACGAGCCGGCCGTCGGGCGCGATGGTGAGCAGCGCGTTGTAGAGCGTGCCGTTGCCCGGCCCGGTCTCAACGCGTTCTTGCACGCCGACGATCAGCGTCACGGCCAGATCCCGCGCGATCGCGCACAGCCGATCGAACCGCGCCGAAGGCACGGCCACCGAGTTGGCGAAAACCTCGGCCCGAGCGCGTTTGGTCGGCTCGTGGTCCCACAGCGCCGCCGACGGGCAGCAGTCGAGCCACGCCGGGTAGCCGGGGATCGCCGTCTCGCCGAGTGTGATCAGCTCGGCGCCCTGGCCCGCGGCGTCGGCTGCCATGCCTGCGAGTGCTTCGAGCGACGCGTCCACATCATCCAGCACGGGGCGAGACTGCACAATCGCGGCCCGCAGCGTGCGCTTGGCTGTACCGCCGCCGATCACATGCACGGGCCGAGGCCCTCCATGCGGCGCCACGCGGAGACCTGCCCGAGGTGCATCATCGCGTGCGGGCCGACGAGGAAGTTGATCATCGCGCCCATGGTGGGCATGCGTTCGCGCATGCCTTCGTTCGGGTTGGGCTGCGCGAGCGTCGCCTCACTGATGCTGGGCAGGGCGTCGAGCAGCGCGTCGCAGGCGCGAAAACAGGCCGACGTGATCGTTTCCATGTCGGGATAGATGGAGCCTTCGGGATCGTCCCGGCACTCGCAGCCGTGGGCAAACAGGTCGCCGAACGGCTCGGGCGTGGCCGCGGGAGCGGGGTCGAGGCCCGCCATCTCCAGCAAGCGGGCGGGGTAGATCGCGATATGCCCGTAGACGAACGCCGGATGGTTGCTGTTGATCGCCGAGCCGCCGGGGCTTGCGAACCGCGCGAAACGGTTCGGCTCGATGCCGGTGAGAAGCGCCTTCGCCAGACCTCCGGTCATCCGTCCGCTGTTCGCAATCACGTCGTGTGTCAAGGCCATGTTGAAGCTCCTTTGCTCTCCGTCGTTGATCTCTATCCCCCGACGTACCGCGCGTACACCGATCGCGCCCGCTCGATATTCCCCGCTCCGGTCAGCAGCGCTCGCCCATCGGCAAAGACCGTCAGGCCCACCCCCGCCTCGTGCAGCGATCCGCGCACATAGAAGGGCGTCAGCGTGAACGCCCCATGAGGCGCGAGGCGGTCCGCGAGGGGCTTGAGTTCGATGTTCTGAGCCGTCCGCGGCGTGATCTGCACGGCGCCCGACGAACACAGCGAGGCCGCGTCGTCCGGGTCGGCGTCCAGAAACTCGAACCGTCGCCCGACGCAGCACGGGCAGGCCGGGTCGCGGGCCGACTCGATCGCCGTCCGTGTCCATCGGCCGGCGAGCAGATCGAACGTGGCGAGCGTCGGGGTCACCGTGTGCCCGAGCAGCACGCGGATCGCCTCGCCCGCCTGCATCGACGCCACCACCGCGGCCGCCGGGCCCAGGATGCCCGCGCTCTCGCACGTCGGCGTGCTGCCTGGCGCGGGCGGGTCGGGCTCCAGACACCGCAGGCACGGAGTCTGGCCAGGAACGATCGTCAGGACCGACCCACCCGAGCCCACGGCCCCGCCGTGCACCAACGGCACGCTGTGCTTGATCGCGAGGTCGTTCAGGAGATACCGCGTCTCGAACGTGTCCACACCGTCGAGGATCACGCTCGGCGGTCGGTCGCCGCCGAACGCCATCGCGGCTTCGGCGGTGCGGGCGTTGACGTCTTGAGTATGGGCAACGATCTCGATCTCGCGATTGATCTCGGCCAGCCGTGATCGGGCCGCCTCGGCCTTGGGCGCCCCCGCCTCGGCGTCGGCCTCGGTGAACAGCGTCTGCCGCGACAGGTTCGACCACTCGACCAGGTCGCGGTCAAGAAGCGTCAGAAGGCCTACGCCCGCTCGGGCAAGCAGCTCGGCGGATAGACAACCCAGCGACCCGACGCCCACCACCACGGCGTGCGCTCGGGTCAGCCGCGCGTGCCCTGTCGCGCCGATGCCGGCCACGCTCGCCTGCCGCTTGTATCGATCCGAAGCTCGGTCCACCCGCGACGGTAGGTCACCGGTCGGACTCACCCGCAGGTGAGTTCGACGACGCCGATCTCCGGGGGCGCCCCGATACGGACAGGCACGTACGAGGTCCCGACGCCGCGAGAGACGAGCACGGGGCACGCGGGCCCCTGGACGAGGCCGCCGGGGTATCGGCGACCGTGCTCGCAGTTGACGACCAACGGGCCGATCAACGGCGCCGCGACTTGACCGCCGTGGGTATGGCCGGCGAGCAGAAGGTCGATGCGGGTCTCCCGCAAGGCCGCATGCTCGGCGACGTCCGGGTTGTGCGTGCAGAGCAGCGTCGGCGCGTCGGGGCCCCGGTTCGCGTTCGCGACGATGCCAGTCGGATTGCCACGGCCGGTCGTCGCGTCGCCCACACCGATGATTCGGAGCCGCCCCGCGCCGGGCACACCGCTGACGGCCCGTTCGATCGGGTCGTACCAGACAACGCGGTGATCGATCATCAAGGCGCCCATCGCGCTCAGCAACCGCCCCACCGCAACGCCCCCGGCGTTCCAGTCGTGATTGCCGAGCACCGCGACCGTGGGCGCCGACGCGATCAACGGCGCCACCAATGGTCGCAAACGCTCGATGCGATCGATGCGGTAGTCCGCGATGTCACCCGTGAGCACGATCAGATCGGGCGAAGCCTCGACTGCCGCGTCGACCGCGTCGCGCACGATCGAATCCGCGACGCCAGGCCCGATGTGCAGGTCGGAGACGTGCGCGATGCGGAGGCCTTCGAGTTCGAGCGGCAGGTCGGGGACTGCGAGGCTGTATCGACGGACGTGCAGGCGCCACGGCTCGACACCGGCGCCGTACACCCAAGCCCCGACCGCGGGCGCCGCGACCGCGGCGAACGTGGCATCAAACACCACCCGCCGTCGCGCGGGCGCCGCCGACGCGCTGCCATGACCTCCTGCCAGCCATCGCCTGGCCGATAGCAAGCCAAACAACAGCCCGCCCGTCACGGCGCCGAACGCCGCGTAGACCAACGCGGCGTCACGCGGGCGCTTCGGGTCCGGCCGACCGGCCAGCACGAACTCGGCGGCTGTGAACACGACCGAGCCCGGTGCGTGGGCCAGGTTGAGCATCCGAGCCGACAGGGCCGATTGCGGCGGCTGCGGGCCCTCGTCGCGTTCAGGACCGCCCCCACCCCAGACACGGATGTGCGTCACCAGCGATACACCAAAGACCAGCACCGCCACAAGCAGCGAGACCGCCACGCGCCGCCACGGTCCCCGCCGACGCCGATTCGGGTCTGCCTGCGAGTTGTCCGATGCTCGTTCCACGGCCATAGCTGAGGTCTCTATCGACCGAACGCGTCGCCCGGTTCGCCGAGACGCCACGAGGAACCCGGGACAGCCGGCGAATACCTCCAGTTTCGGCGTCTGAAGGGCGCCTTGCCGGGTTCCCGAAAACGAAAAGCGGCCCGAGCAACAATGCCCGGACCGCCTTGGGGGTGGGGGCTGATTTTGGGCTCGGCACGTGTCGCCGAGACATCCCGAGAACCGGGTCAGACAAGTATACAACGAGCCGATCAGGCAGACCGATCAGGCAAAGTGGGCGAACGCCTTGTTGGCGTCGGCCATGCGGTGCGTCTGGTCGCGGGTGGTCATCGCCTTGCCCTCGCCCTTCGCAGCGGCATACAGCTCATCGGCGAGACGGTGGCCCATGGGGCGGCCCTTCTCGTTGCGGCAAGAAGTGATGATCCATCGGAACGCCAGCGACTGCTGACGCTTGCGGCTGACCTGCATCGGCACCTGGTAGTTGGCGCCACCGATGCGCTTGGAACGCACCTCGACGTACGGCTTGACGTTGTCGATCGCCATATGGAAGACGGCCAAGGCGTTCTCGGGCTTGTCCTCGATGGTTTCCTTGGCGAGCTTCTTTTCCATCTCCTCGAGCGCGCTGTAGACGCACCGCTGGGCGGCGTGCTTCTTGCCGTCCTGCATGATGCAGTTGATGAACTTGGCGAGGGTGACGTCGCCGAAGACGGGGTCGGGACGCAGTTGCTCTTCGGACTTGGTGATTCGGCCGGCCATGATCGGTACTCCTGGGCTCAGCGCCCGGCGTGTGCCGGGCCGTGTTCACCGGCGGCTGGATAAGGTCGCCGCCGATTACTTGCCGCGAGACGCGCGTCCCGCTGTGTAAGCGAATGTTCGGATGGACTCTTACTTGCTCTTCTTGGCGCCGTACTTCGAACGCGCCTGCTTGCGGCCGTCGACACCGAGCGTGTCGAGAGCGCCGCGGACGACGTGGAAGCGAACACCGGGAAGGTCACGCACGCGGCCGCCACGCACGAGCACGATGGAGTGCTCCTGCAGGTTGTGGCCTTCGCCGCCGATGTAGGCCGTAACTTCGCGGCCGTTGGAAAGACGCACGCGGGCGATCTTCCGGAGGGCGGAGTTCGGCTTCTTGGGCGTCACGGTGCGGACCTGGAGGCACACGCCGCGGCGGGCCGGGCACGACTCGAGGTCGCGGGTCTTGGACTTGGACGTCGGCGTCCGGCG
>JBCBZM010000100.1:0-11185 GCA_039815345.1 Planctomycetota bacterium
CCCCGAGAAGATCTCCAACGCGATCCGCGAGGTCTTCCGCCTCACCCCCCGCGGCATCATCGAGACGCTCAACCTCCGCCGACCGATCTTCCGCCCCACCGCCCGCCACGGCCACTTCGGCCGCAAGCCCCACACCGAGAACGGGCTCGACTTCTTCACGTGGGAAAAGACCGACAAGGCCGACGCGCTCAAGTCGATGGTCAAGTAAACCCGGCCGTTCAGCCCGCGCCCGTCATTCGTTCTCGCAATACAACCCGCGCTCGTCGATGTACCCCGCCACTGCCGGCGTCAGCATCACCGATGCGGTGCGCGCATCACCCGCCGCTAACGCCGCGCGCACAGCCGTCGAACTCGCGTCCGACTTGGGCGCGCGCACACACCGGCCGCGCCACCGCTCAAGCCAATCCGGATCCGCTTCACCCGAAGCGCGCATCGCGGCTTCGAGCGCCGCCGCCGAACCGATCGGCTCGCGCACCAATACCACCGGATCGGCAAGCTCCAGAATCCGCTCCGGCTCGTGCCACCGCCGGAACGCCACCGCCTGATCGGCGCCCACGATGAAACGCATCGGCGCCTCCGGGCCGAGCGCCGTCCGCGCGCGCTCCAAGGTGGTCACCCAGTAACTGGCTCCGCTCCGGCCGCCGGCTTCGGCTCGGTCGATCTCATCCGTCCACACCACCGCCCGAGGCGCCTCCGCAATCGCCAGCCGCAGCATCTCCACGCGATCCGCGTCGCTCGCGATCGGCCCCCGCTCTTTGTGCGGCGACCGAGCCGCCGGGACGAAAACCAACCACGCACCCGGCGCCGCCGCGTCCCGAGCCGCCGCCGCGAGGGCGATGTGCCCCACGTGCGGCGGATCGAACGTCCCGCCAAACAGCACCACGCCCGCCTCACCATCGCCCTCCACGGGCAAATGCGACACGGGCGGCAGGTGGCCGGGCGTTCGATCCTCAGTCGGCGTCATCCACGAATGCTACATCCCACGCCCGCCCGGACTGCACACACGCCCCGAAGGGGGCTACACTCGTCGCTGACATCCGGCCCCATCGTCTAGCCTGGTCCAGGACGCCAGGTTTTCATCCTGGAAACGAGGGTTCGAATCCCTCTGGGGTCATTTCCAAGTCTGCCTCGCCCGCGTCCGTTGCGTCGGATTGCGTCAGCGTGTGCGGCATGCCCAACGCGAGCACGATCGCTCCCGCGATCACGGCGCCGCGGAGGTCCACCCAGTCTTTCAACCGACCCGCCCGGCCTTGTAGCCGAGCAGCGATCGGTGTCGAGAACGCCATCGCCGCCAAGCCGATGACGACCCCGGCGTGCAGCCCGCTCATCCAGCCAACGACCGCCGCGATCGCCTGTGCGAGTGCCGCAACCGCAATCACCCACCCCGGCGCGAGCCATCGGCTCAGCGAACCAGCGCCGGTGCGGAGGTCTGTCTCCGCGTCGTCGAGGTCGCACAGCGCCGTGTCCGCCGCGACAACAAGTGTGATGACCAAGAGCGGCATCCAGACTGACAGCATCTCGCGGCCGACCATTGCCACCTCTGCATACAACGTCACACCCAGACCAACGAGCAACGCCTTCGACCCGGGCACACCCCGCAGCCCACGCGAACGCCCCGGCGCCCCCGCGTACACCACACCCAAAGCCGCAAACCCGATCGGCGCGACCGCCGAGACCGGATCCACCCGCCCGAGCATCCCGGTCGAGACCAACAGCAGCCCGATCGCCAGCGTCCGCCATCGCCCGGTGATCGGCGTCAGGCACGCAAACCGCCGCGGATCGCTCTCGACGTCCGCCGGATCGATCAGCCGATCCGAGAGCCGAACACGGTCGAGCAGGTACACGCCCTGCGCGCCCAGCACCGTCGCCAGGAGCGCGGGCCACGACCAGCCGACTCCCGCGGCAACAGTGACACCCACACCGCCCGTGTAAAGCGCGGGCCAGAGGCCCGAGGCGCCGAGCCAGTCCCAAAGCGAGCGGTTCGATGCGATCGACGGCACGCGTCCAACCCTACGGCATCCGGCGTGCGCCCGCGCGCGGGGTACACTCCTCGGAGTTGCCGCGAGGTCGCCGCAAAGTCGCCGCGAAGTTGCCGTGGCACGTAGAAGATTGGCCGAACCGGAAGGAGCCGGGCATGGGCGTGTGGACTGGATTGTCTCGTGTATTTGGTGGATCCAAGGCCCGCCCCTCCGGTCACCGATCGGCCGTGCCCGCGCCCGCAGAGCCAATCGAGGTCCGAGTGCCCGAGGCCCGACCCACTCACCCGCCCGAGGTGTCATCGCCCATCACGCCCGCCGAGCCCGAGCCGACGATCGACACCGACGACGAGCCGGTAACCGACGACGCCTTGTACGAAGACCCCGCCGACGATGCCGGCTCGGGCAGCGCACCCACGCCGGAATCCGATCCGGCCCCGGAACTGCTCGCCCGCGCGGCCGAGGTCCTGCCCTCGCCGGCTCGGCCGAAGTCCAAGCGCGAGCTGATCGACGAACTCCGCCGGAACTACGACGAGGTGCTCGGCTTGGTCCGCAAGATGGACGGGCACCTCGACGCCGAGCGCGAGCGCGGGGAGCGGATGCTCCAACTCGCCGAGTCGATCACCCCTGTTCTGGCGACCCTCCCCGAACTCCAGCGCAGCCAGGCCCGGCTCACCCACGCGATGGAACGTCTGGCCGAAACGACCGAGCGGGCGGCGGACCGCAGCGAGGCGCAGCGCGCCGAACTCGCGGCCGAGCAAGCCGTTGCGATCGAAACCGTCCGCCACGCCGTCGAGCGCAACCGAGACGCGGGCGAGCGCGTCGCCGATTCCATGGCCGATGTGCAGGCCGCCGCCGAGAAGATCGCCGTGGGCAACGAGCGCCTCGGCTCGCTCGTGATCGAGACGCAGGAAACCGGCGCCCAGCGCGAGCGGGTGCTGACCGAAGCCGTGGAATCCTCGCAGCGATGGGTCGTGACGGCCGTGTCGATCTGCGGCGCCGTGGTGGCGCTGGCGGTCATCGCCGTGATGATTCTCGTCTTCGGCGGGTGAGCCCGAGCCGGGACTTTTGTGTGGGACGCCTGTCTCACGTTTGCGAAGCACGCCGCGCCTCGCGATAGTGAAGGCATGCCTGCATCCATCATCTCCATGCGCGCGGCCACGGTCGGTCTGTCGGCGCTCCTCGCTTGCTCGTCACTTGTTGCTTGCGGATCGTCTTCCTCGCGCGCCGATCGGCCGGGCGTCTCGGGCCGAGCGCCCGAACGCGCGATCACCGTTGACGGCGTTGTCGATGAATGGCCGCTCGACTCGGTGATGACCGCCGACGAGCACTACCTCTACATGAGGTTCCTGCTGGAAGGCGACCCGGTCGCGCTCCAGGCGAACGACGAGACGGTGACCATCCGCCTCGATCTCGACGGCAGCGCCGGCACCGGCCGCGTGTTCGATGACCCGGCCGAGGGCGCGGCGATGGGGATCGACCTGGCGATCCACATGTCGCCTCAAGACGAAGACGGCTCCGTCACACGCGGCAGCTCCGCCGTCGCCTACCTCGGCGAAATGGACGAAGACGGCGAAGACCCCGGCACGCCGATCGACCTCAGCGCCGTCGATTACCACACCGCGCCCTCGTTCGCGTCGAGCTGGTTCGAGGCGCGCCTGGCCCGCGACCTCGCGGGTCTGGGCCTGCCCGTTGCCCGTGACGGCGACCGAGCCGCGGGCATGGTTGTGGTGCGCGGGCCCAGCGGTGCCGCGGAAGGATGGTCCGCGCCCTTCAGCGCCGAGCTGCCCGCGCTCGCCGAACGCCCGGCGCTGGCGGATGTCCGCATCCCCCCGAAGCCGTCGCGCGCGATCCGCGTGGTGTGCTGGAACGTGCTGTTTGCCTCGCCGTCCGAACGGCCGCGGCCGTTCGCCCGCGTGCTGCGTGAGCTGGACCCCGACATCATCCTGCTGCAAGAGTGGACCGAGGACCCGATCCATATCCGCGGCTGGTTCAACGCGCTGATGCCGCGGCCCACGTCTTGGAACGTGCGCACCGGCGAGGGCTGGGGCGTGGCGGTCGTCTCGCACCATCCGGTTGATGACTTCGCCGCGACCGAGCTCCTGATCCCGGGTGAAGATCGACCCGTGAACTTCGTCGGCGGGCTGGTGCGCACGCCGCGGGGCGACGTCGCGGCCGCGAGCGTGCACCTCAAGTGCTGCGGCGGGTTGGACACCGAAGAGGACTTCCGCCGTGCCGCCGAAGCCCAGGCGATCAACACCGAACTGCTGCAAGCCTTCGCCGACGCGAACGCGGACCTGCGCGTGGTCGCCGGCGATATGAACCTGGTCGGCTCGCCCGGCCCGCTCGACACGCTCCGCGCCGGTCTCGGCCGGGACGGATCGGACCTGAGCGTTGCGCGGGCGCTGCACCTGGGCGACCGGGCCGCGTACACCTGGCGCAAGGTCGGCGAGGTCTTTGTGCCCAGCCGGCTCGACTACACGCTCGTAGATACAGACGAAGCGGAGATCGTCAACGCGTTCGTGCTGGATACGTCCCGCCTGACGCCGAACGCGCTGCGGGCCAACAAGCTGCAAGCGGGCGACACGGGGGTGAGCGATCACCTGCCGCTGGTGGTGGATATCCGTCCGCGGTAAGGCCGCGCGTTATTCGCTGAGTTCGACGTCTTCGGTCACCGACTCGGCCACCCCGTCGCCCACCTGTTCGGCTTCCGCCGCGGGCAGGTCCACGATGCGGCATTCGCCGTCGGAGCCGGTGTCCTCGATCAGACCGATCGCGCGGAGCGCTGTGAGAGCCGCGAGTTGCTCGGCCTGCTTCTTGGACTGCCCCCAGGTCGCCTCGTATCGCTCGCCGTTGAGCTCGACACCGACAAAGAAACACTTGGCGTGGTCGGGGCCTTTTTCGTCGAGGACGTGGTAGGTCGGCGTGACGCCGTGGGTCTGCTGGGCGTGCTGCTGGAGGACGGACTTGAAGTTCTGCTGGTGCCCGCTCTCCTCGGCCCGCTCGATGACGGGCCGAAGCAAGGGCTCGAGGAACGCGCGGGCGGCCGAATAGCCGCCGTCGAGATAGAGCGACGCTACGACGGATTCGATCACCGCGGCCGCGAGCGAAGGCGGCAGCGCGTCGCCGCCCTGCATGCCCTTGCCGAGCACGAGGTGCCGAGCAAGACCGGCATCCTTGGCCAAGCGTGCGCACGTTCGGCGTGACACCGCGGTGGACTTGATCTTGGTCATCTCGCCCTCGAGATGACGCGGATACATCGCGTAGATCATCTCGCAGGCGATCATGCCCAGCACCGCGTCGCCCAGAAACTCCATCCGCTCGTTGGAGTGCAACCGATCCTCAGCGAACGAGGCGTGCACGAACGCACGGGCAACGAGCGTGCGATCGGTAAACGTGTGCCCGACCGCGGCTTCGATCTGGGCGATGCGGTCCTCGCCCAGTTCGGCGAGCAACGCCTCGGCTTCCATCTGCGCGGCGTCCAGCGGAACGACGGGCAGATCGAGGCCGGCGGCGTCGGTGTGAGCGGCGGTCGCGTCCGGGTCGGCATCCCGGGCGACGGATTCGGTTTCGAGGGCGGGCGGGGAGTCAGACACGGCAATCCATCCGATACCGCACGGTCGAAGCCGAGACCCCGAAAACGAGGGCTCAAGACCGGCCGGCGGGGGCACACAGACATTGCCCGCAGAGCGCGGGCGGCGTCAACGAACTATCGGGCGGGCCCGGAGCCGATCCGAGGGAACTCTCCGATAAGGAGATCGGCGATCGGCGGTCACGACGGGCCGTCGGCCGGCAGCGGGCGAGGAAAGTCCCCAGGTGTGGGCGGTCTATCCGAACCAACGGCCAAACGACGGTCCTCCGCGAAGAAGCCCGTCCATCCGAGCACAGTACCCGCAAGGCGAGTCTGAAACCAGAGCCACGACGTGCGGGAGAACCCCAGAATCGGGTATATTCAGACAAAGCACGACCGAATCAGCATCTTTCAGGATCCAGCGGCCCGCGGCGCGGGGTCAGCGGACGAAGTTTGCCGGCCTGGCGTGACCGGAACGGGCGCCGGGGCTAGTGTTGCGGCCCGAAGAGGCCCGCCGAGAGGGCGGCCGATCGGGCGTTCAGCCTAGGTTATAGCTCAGGTGAAGTGAGGCCCGCTATGCATTACCCGCGTCGTACCAGCAAGATCAAGCGCCGCCGCAAGCTCGGCTTCCGCGCCCGCATGAAGACCCGCAGCGGTCGCAAGATCATCAACGCCAAGCGTCGCGCCGGCCGGCGCATCCAGTGCAGCCGCAACCTCTGAGCCGAGTCGGCTCGAGTTAAGGCCGTCGCCGCCGCCGCTCTCGCCAGCGTCGGAACCAGGATCAGGCGCGGGACGAACCGAACCCATGCAGCCCGTCACCCGTGGTGGCGGGCTGTTGTCGTTTTACGAGCCGAAGGGCGCCGAGGGGACGTGAGCCGCTGCATCGCGGCCTTGGGAGTTGTGCAAATCTTCACCAGCGCGCACCATACGTCCCCTGCGCGGGGTGTCGCTCCGGAGTCGTTTGCTGACGCCGGGGGATCACGAGCGTGAGGCCGGCAGGCGGGGGAATCGGGCGGGGGAATGAGGAAGCGTGATGCGCGATCATGACGAGATGTCGGCGCCGACACCACTGGATGCGGGCGCAAGTTCGAGGGCGCCGCGAGCCCGGAGCGGGCCCTACCGCGAGGTGACGCTGGCCGCGGTCCTATTCGCGATCATCGTCGGCGTGGTGATGAACGCGTCGATCACGTACGCGGGCCTGAAGATCGGGTTCACGATCGTGGGCAGCTCGATCGCCGCGGTGCTGGGCTTCGGGTTCCTGCGCGGCTTTGTTCGGTTCTTCCGGCCCGGCGCGGGCACGGTGGTCGAGACGAACATCGCGCAGACCGTGGCCTCGGCGGTGAACACCTCCAACTCGGGCGTGATCTTCACGGTGCCGGTGCTCTTCCTGATCGGTTTCACGCTGACGTGGGACAGCATGGACTTCTGGCTGATCACGCTCGCTTGCATTGCGGGGGCGATCCTCGGCACGGCGTTCATCATCCCGCTGCGCAAGCAGATGATCGATATCGATCGGCTGCGGTTCCCCTCGGGCACGGGCGTCGCCGCGATTCTCAAGTCGCCCGGCGCGGGCATCAAGAAAACGATCGTGCTGCTCGCGGGCATCGCGCTGTCGGCGGCGATCTACGCGCCCTCGGGCCTTCCGGCGATCGAGACACCCGTCAGCGCCGAGGCGATCTCGGGCGCCGAGCAACGCTCGATGGCCGAACTCATCGAAGCGGCCCGCGCGGGCGACGCCGAGGGCTTCGACGCGCTCGATCAACTGGTCTACGACGAACGGCTGAGCGCGTCGCGCGCGGCGTTCACACGGTCGCTCGACGGCTGGATCAACGCACAGTCGGCGCCCGACCAGGTCGTGGCCCGGGGCGACGCGCTGATCGCCAAACGCGAGCTGCAAAAGGAACTGGCCGAGACACGGGCGCGCTTGCAGGTTGCCCCGGTGCTCGATGCCGATCGCGAGCGGGTTCGGGAACTCAAGACGGAAATCGAGGCGGCGCAGACCGAGCTGGCCGGCGAAGCCCTCGCGGCGTACCCGGGCGCTTCGGACGACTGGATCATCGCGGCGACCGAGGCAAGCCGCGGCGATCGCGAATGGGACTCGCTGCGGGATACCAAGGCCGGCTGGGCCGGCTCGCCCTTGTTCGGCTACAAGGACTTGCAGGTCCGCCTGCCCGAGTACTTCGACGGATCGGGCGAAACGCATCCGCGGCTCGACCGCGACGAGAACGGCCGGCCCGACCTGCTCGTCACCGATACCAAGGTGGACGTGGGCCGATGGCTCAACCTGCCCGACGAATACCAACTCGTGTTCGCGATCGCGCCCTTCGCGCTCGGCGCCGGGTTCATCACCGGGCGGGCGGGGCTGATGGTGTTGGCGGGCGGGATCCTGGCGTACTTCGTGCTCAACCCGGTCGCGTACTCGATGGGCTGGCTGCCGGAAACGGTCAAGGCGCACGAAGCGCCCGACGCGGCGTTCGGCTCGTTCAACCGACCGCTGGGTATCGGCATGCTGCTGGGCGGCGCGCTGATGGGCGTGCTGGCCTCGCTGCCTTCGATCCGCGAGGCGCTCAAGTCGGTCGTGCGCTCGGGCAAGTCCAAGAGCGGGCGGGACGAGTTGGGCATCATGCCGTTGATCGTCGCGGCGATCGCGGCGGTGGCGTTGCTGTTCCTGGCCGCCGACTTCGTGGGCAATAAGCCATTGAACGGCGGCGGGCTCTGCCCGGTGACGGCGCAGGAAGTGACCGCCGACGCCGAGCCGACGCAGTACCGCGGCTACGGCATCGCGTTCAGCACGGCCGAGGCGGCGGAAGTCTGGGCATCCAGTGGCACGTTCGAGGGCGTGACGTGGGACGACGCGGCCAAGAACGGCTACCTCGAGCGCATGAACGCCAAGCCCGGCTGGCTGGCCGACTTCGACCCGCACCTGCGATCGCTCATTATCGCCTTGATTGGAGCGCTCTGGATCTGGTTCGCGGGCATCATCATCGCGCAGTGCACGGGCATGACGGACTGGTCGCCGATCAGCGGCATGGCGCTGCTCACGGTTGTGCTGGTGTTGCTGCTGGCCGGCACGGGGGCGGTGGTGGGCGCGGTGCTGATCGGGGCCGCGCTCTGCGTGGCGATCACACTGGGCGCCGACATGATGGCCGACCTGCGCACGGGACACTTGGTCGGTTCCAAGCCGGCAAGGCAGCAGGCGACGGAACTCGCGCTCGTCGGCATCGGGCCGATCGTGTGCATGTTGACGGTGCTGCTGATCGCCGAGGTGAACCTGCGGCAGACGGGCGTGGCGTTCGGCCCAGGCACACCGACCGTGGCGCCGCAAGCCCAGGCGTTGCAAGCGGTCATCACAGGCGTGCAGGGCGGGGAGCTGCCCTACTTCATCTACGCGTTCGGCGCGGCGCTCGGCGCGTTGCTCGGGCTGGGCTCGTTCTCGGGTCTCGGCGTGCTCGTCGGATTGAGCGTGTATCTGCCGTTCATCTACATCGCGACCTACGGCATCGGCTGCATCGCGAACATCGTGCTCGGCGCGTTCAAGGGGCGGCGTTGGACCGAGGAATGGGGCGTGCCGTTCGCGGCGGGGCTCATTGTGGGCGAGTCGATCCTCGCGTTGATCATCAACATCTACGTCCTGGCGACGGGCTAAAGGGAGCGATCGGATGCGGATCCTTGCTTATCTGTTGATCGCGATCTCGCTCGCCGTCGGCGCGGCCAGCGCGACGAACGCGTACCTGTGGACGACCGACCTCCCGGCCGAAGCCTTCGAGGACGGCACGCGCGCCGACGGCACGACGCGGTACGTCGAGTTGGCGGCGCCGGCGGGGGACAACGGTTTCGGCGGGCCGATCGTGCCGGCGAGCACGCTGGACGCGCGGGTCGAGATCACGCCCGAGGTGCTCGCCACGCTGCGGAACGCGGGCGTGGACAACGTGCGGGTCAAGAACCCGTTCGTGTTCAGCCGGTGGCGCGGGCGGTGGACGTTCATCGGCGCGGCGATCGGTCTGGTGGCCGGCGCGTTTATGGTTCGCTTGGATGCAAAGCGTGCGCTGGAAGCCCAGCAGGCCGATGCTACCGGCGACACGATGTCGCCCGAGAAGGCCGTGGGCGCGATGCGCGCCACGCTGGCCGCGCTGACCGCCGAGATCGACGCGATGGACGACGAGAGCGCGCGCAACGCCGCGATCGTCCATCGGCTCGACGAGACGCAACGCGAGCACGTGCCGGCGGTCGTGGAAGGGCGGACGCGACTCATCGGCGCGATGGGCCTCGGCCACTACGCCGAGTTCATGGATCAGTTCAGCGCGTTCGAGCGTCAGATCAACCGGGCTTGGTCGGCCGCGGCCGACGGCGTGAACCACGAGGCGGAGACCTGTATCACGCGGGCCGAGGAACTGCTGCACGAGGTGGAATCGCGATTGCCGACGCCGCCCGCGCCGCCCCCAGCCCTGACGACGCCGCCGTCGGTCGGTTCAACGCCGGCGCCCGCTGAGTCTTCGATCGCTTCGCCTGCCCTTCCGTTGGCGTCGGCCGGTTCGGCCGTCGCGGCGGAGTCGGCGGGCGAGGCTGCCGACCCTCTGGCTGACCTCGGCATCGAGATCCGCAAGGACGATTACCCGACGCCGCCGATCACGGACCCGTACAGCGTGCAGGAACTGGCCGAAGAAGATGGGGACGACGACGAACCCGAAACGCCGCGGATCTAGTTTCCGATCGCCCGCTGACCGATCAGTTGTGGACCGACCGGCTGTCTGATCAACGGTCCGCCGGCAGCGCCTTGTTGAGCCGCTCGGCGTGCAGGCCCGGCCCGCCGGCGGCGGGGTCGGGTGTCGGCTCGATCGCAAGCCGTTCGTCGACACGCGTGAGCACCTGCTCCACGTACGCGCGCCCCTCGGGCGTAAGGCTGTCCAGCGAGTCTTTGACGTGCTGGTGCACCACGCTGTGGCGATGCGCCAGGCGTTCGAGCTGGCTTTGGGCCGCGCGGAACACGCGCTCGGCGGGCATCATGAAACCGCCCTGACGCACGACCGGGTTGAGCACGTCGAGCGGCGGCGCGTCGATCTCCTGGATGATGCGGTCGGCGTACGCGAGGTCGCCGCTGGCGTGGAACGCCTCGACCATGCAGCGCATCACCACGTCGTTCTCGATGACCTCGTCGCGCAGTTCGGTCGGGTCGGTCGCGATGAACGGATCGATCGCCTCGGTGCGGTCGCGCTCGCTCACGTTGTCGCGGATGCGCTCGAAAAACGGCTTGGATTCCTCCACGCCCGACCACCAGATCGCGTTCCAGAGCAGCCACCGTTCGGTCTCGCTGGCGTCGGCAAACTCGGCGTACCACACGTCGATCATCTCGGGGTGATCCTGCACGACCTCGCGCAGGAACGAGGCGCACATCGCCAAGCCCACCGGGTTGCCGACGACGCCCTCTTCGACCGCCGAGCGGATGTAGGCGGGGATGAGCTTCAAGTCGAGTATCGACGTCAAAGCATTGCTGCTCAACGTCAAGATCGCCGGCAACGGGCTCACCATCGTCGAAGCGAGCCACGTTTTTATCGTTCATCCCCTGCTGTCGACGGCTATCGAAGACCAGGCTATCGGAAGGATACATCGCCTCGGACAGACCAAGCCGTGCGCGGTGACC